>CAMDHE010000062.1 GCA_945898095.1 Roseateles toxinivorans
TGAATGCGCCCCGGGTGAAAACATCGCCCGTTCGGGTACGCCGGGTCTGCCGCTGAGCGTATCCGGGATCGTGCTCGAAAACGACGGCACGCCGATCGCCGATGCGGTCGTCGATGTCTGGCAGGCCTCGCCGGTCGGGCTCTACGAGAACCAGGATCCGCAGCAGGAGGACATGAATCTGCGCGGCAGGTTCCATACCGATGTTGCCGGTGCCTTCCATTTCCGCACCGTGCGCCCAGCCGGCTATCCGGTGCCGACTGATGGCCCTTGTGGCGATTTGTTGCGGGCGCAACGGCGCCATCCGAACCGGCCGGCACATCTGCACTTCATGGTCAGCAAGCCTGGCCACAAGGTGCTGATTTCGCAGGTCTATGCCGATGATGACGAGAACCTCGAAAGCGATCCGACCTTCGGCGTAACGCGCCGCTTGATCGGCCGTTTCGAAATGCAAGCCGATGGGAAGGGCGCGACGCTGGCTTATGAGGCCAGGCTTGAGCGCGGCGCGATGAAGTTCCCCCATCCTCCTATCCCTTGAGCCGGCCTACCAATGAGCTTTGATTCGATCTTGAAACTCGACAGCAAGGTCGCCGTCATCGCCGAAGCTTTCGTGATGCTGCCGGCCGACTTCGACCGCTTCATCATCAGCGAAACTGCCAAGGCGCAGGAAGTCGTGTGCAAGGCCGGGCTCAAGCTCGATTGAGACCGGCATCGTTAAAGCTTCAGGAGTTGCTTTGTTGAAAAAATCTTTGCTGGCCTTGCTGCTGGCCTGTTCGCTGTTGCCAACGGCCTGGGCGCAGAGCCCGTCGAAGGCTTTGCATCAACTGTTCGAACAGGAATGGGAGCGCAATTTGCGCGACCGTCCCGAAACAGCCAGTTATCAGGGGGATCAGCGCTTCAATGACCGCTGGTCTGACTTGAGCCTGGCGGCCTTTGCGCGCCGCGAGCAGGCCGATCGGGAAGCGCTGCGGCGCTTGCAGGCGATTGATCGCAGCGCTTTGAGCAGCGCCGAGCAACTCGACTACGACACCTTTGAATGGCAGCAGCAACGACTGGTCGAGCGGCAGAAATTCCGCGAACATCTGTTGCCGATCAGCCACCAGGGCGGGCCGCAAACCGCAGACGGCATCGCCGAGGTGATGCCTTTTGCCAACCTTGCCGATTACCGTAACTATCTGGCGCGGATGGCGGCGCTACCGCTGCTGGTCGATCAGGTGATCGCGCTGATGCAGGAAGGCGTGAAAGCCGGTCTGCTGCCGCCGCGGGTGCTGATGAACCGGGTGCCAGCGCAACTCGCCGCACAGATCGTCGATGATCCGGCGCTGAGTCCTTTTTATCGCCCGTTCAAGCAGTTCCCCGCAGCGATCCCGCCGGCCGAACAGGCCCGGCTGCAAGCCAGCGCGCAGGCCCATTTGCGCGACCAGGTGATACCGGCTTACCGGAAGCTGCAGGCCTATTTCCTGCGCGATTACCTGCCCCTGGCCCGGCCCAGCATCAGCGCCACCGATCGGCCCGATGGTCAAGCCTATTACGATTTTCTGGCGCGTTACTACACCACCACCGCGATGGGCAGCGAGGCGATCCATGCGCTGGGTTTGAGCGAAGTGGCCAGGCTGAGCGCGGCGATGGAAGCCGTGATGCGCAGCACCGGTTTCAGCGGCTCGATGGCGGCCTTCCAGCATTTCCTGCGCACCGATCCGCGCTTCTTCCGCAAAACGCCTGAAGATCTGCTCGCCAGCTACCGCGCGGTGGCCAAGCGCATTGACCCGGAGTTGGTGAAGGTCTTCAAGACCCTACCGCGGCTGCCCTATGGCGTGCGGGCGATTCCCGACAACCTGGCGCCCGACACCACCACCGCCTATTACCAGGGTGGGGCTGCCGATGGCACCCGCGCCGGTTACTACTATGTCAATCTGTACAAGCCCGAAACCCGACCAACCTGGGAGATGATTCCGCTGTCCCTGCATGAAGCGGTGCCGGGTCATCATTTCCAATTCGCCAGGGCGCTGGAACTGCCCGGGCTGCCAATGTTCCGCAAGACCGCTTATTTCGTCGCCTATGGCGAAGGCTGGGCCTTGTATGCGGAACAACTGGGCTACGAAATGGGGCTCTATGACGATCCCTATGACCGCTTCGGCCAGTTGACCTACGAGATGTGGCGCGCCGTGCGCCTGGTCGTCGATACCGGCATGCATGCCAAGGGCTGGAGCCGCGAACAGGCCATCGCCTATTTCAAAGCCTATACCGCCAAGACCGAGCAGGACATCGTCAATGAAATCGACCGCTACATCGACACCCCTGCCCAAGCCCTGGCCTACAAGATCGGGCAGCTGAAGATCTCGGAGCTCAGGGCCATGGCGCAACGCGAACTCGGCGCGCGCTTTGACCTGCGTGAATTCAACGATGCAGTGCTCGATACCGGGTCGGTACCGCTGGCCGCGCTGACCCTGCGTATCGAAGCCTGGATCAAGGCGCGCCGCTGAACCTCAATTCACGACTACGATCTGCAACTCACTCCCACCACAAGAAAGCTTGAATGAACTCAAACCACTTGAACCGGCGCGATGCGCTCGCACTTGCCGCCGCCGCCCTGGCGGGACTGCCGACCGTGGCGCGCGCCCAGTCGGCCTGGCCGAACAAGGCGATCCGCTTTGTTGTGCCTTTCGCCCCCGGCGGCAGTTCGGAGATCGTCGCCCGCGCCACCGCGGTCGAGTTGGCCAAGCTGCTGGGTCAGAGCGTCTATGTCGACAACAAACCCGGTGGTGCGGGCAATGTGGCAATGGGCGAAGTGGCCCGCGCCGAAGACCAGCATACGGTGATCCTCGGCCATATCGGCACCCTGGCGGTGAATCCCTTCATCTTCGACAAGCTGCCCTATGACGCGGACAAAGCCTTCCGTCCGATCTCGCTGCTCTCCAAGGTGCCCAGCCTGTATGTGGTGCGACCCGATTTGCCGGTGAAAAACCTGGCCGAACTGATCGCGCTGGCGAAGTCCAAACCCGGCAACTTGAACTATGGTTCGGCCGGCAACGGCAGTGCCGGGCATCTGGCTTTCGAATACCTGAAGATGACCAGCAATATCTTCGTGCTGCATGTCCCTTATCGGGGCACCGGCCCGCAGCTGACCGATTTGATGGGCGGACGGCTCGATGCTGCCGCCGTCGGCGCACCGGCGGTGATGCAATTCATCAAGGCCGGCAAGCTGCGCTGTATCGCCACCGGCAGCAGCCAGCGGCTCGCGCAATTGCCCGATGTTCCGACCGTGGCCGAGCAGGGCTTTCCCGGTTTCGAGATGACGCAGTGGTACGGCATGCTGGCTCCCGCCTCGCTGCCACAAGCCCATGCCGACAAGCTCTCTGCCGCAGCGGCGCAGGCGGTCAGGGACCCGGCGGCAGTCAAGTTGCTGGAAAGCGAAGCAGCGCAGGCGATCGGCAGCAATGCCGCCGAGTTCGCCCGCTTCATCGAGCAGGAAAAACTGCGCTGGAAACCGGTGATCGCGCGCGCCAAGATCAAGCCGGACTGAGGCTGGACGCACGGCTTTTCATCCTGTACCTGCAAGGGCTGCAGCGCTTGACTCCCGATGAACGCACCGAAGTAATATCGGTGCTGTTTCGGGAGATCATTGAATGAGTCGAATTTTCAGCCGTCCCTTTTGTTCAGTTGCTGGTCAGTCCCTGCTGGGTGCGATGCTGACCGCAATCGTGATGTCGGCGGCGCTTGCTGCCAGTCCGCCACCGGCGCCAAGCCAGCCTGTCACCGAGTTGCTGCATGGCATCAGCATTGCTGATCCCTACCGCAATCTGGAAGACGTCAAGAATCCGCAAACCCAGGAATGGTTGAAGGCGCAGGGCGCTTACGCAGCCGACCAGCTTGGCCGTATCGACGGCCGTGCAGCCATGGCAATGCGGGTTGAATCCTTGAGCAAGGCGTCGGGTGATTCGGTGCGTGGGGTGACCAGGATGCCTGGCGAACGCATCTATTACCTCAAACGCAAGGTCGGCGAGAACCAGTTGAAGCTGATGCTGCGAGTCGGTCTGAATGGGCCTGAGCGCATCCTGGTCGACCCTGAGAAGATGGCTCAGGCGACCGGGGTGCCGCATGCGATCAATTACTTCGTGCCATCCTGGGACGGCAAGACATTGGCTTATGGCATTTCGGCAGGTGGCTCGGAAGACGCCTCCTTGCATCTGCTCGATATTGCCAGCGGACATGCCATCGGCAAGCCGATTCCGCGCGTGCATGAGGCGCTGGTGCATTGGACGCCCGACAGCCGCTTTCTCAGTTACAACCAGGTGCGCAAACTGGCGCCGGGCACGCCCGAGACCGAGACTTTTCTCGACACCACCGTCTATCTGATCAAGCCGGGTCAGTCGGAGTCGCAGGCAAGGCCGATTTTCGGACCCTTGGTGAACAAGTCACTCAAGCTCGACCGCCTCGATGTGGCACAAGTCATGTTCTCGCCGGGCAGCCGCTATATGCTGGCGCGCACCACAGACACGACGGTTCCCGAAGGCCGGATCTATGTCGCGCCGCTGGCCCAACTCGGTAAGGGAGTCATCACCTGGCGGCAGATTTCGGGTTTTGACGACAAGATCACTGATGTGCAGTTGCGCGGGGAACAGTTGTTTTACCGCACCTACCAGGGTGCGCCGCGCGGCCGCGTGATGTCGCTGCCACTGAAGAATGGGCAACTGATTGATGCCGTCGAAGTTGTTCCCGAGCCCGCAGTCGCCGTGCTGCAGTCTTTTGCACTGGGCCCGAAGCAGATCTACGCTGAACTGAAAATGGGTTTCAACACCCGGGTGCACCGCTATGACGCAGGGCTTCCAGCGCAGGGATTTGATGTGGCGCCGAGTCTGCCAGGTTCGACTTTCATGACGGCGGATCCTGCCCACGCACAGGCCGATGCCTGGGTACTCGGCAGTGGCTGGACCGAACCGCCGCGCTTGCTCGCTACCCGCGGTGACGGCAGCAGCAGCGACACCGGATTGCTTGCCAATCAACGCCCCCCTGGCGCGCCCGAACTTGAGGTGACCGAATTGCTGGTGCCAAGCCATGACGGCGCGTTGGTACCGCTGGCGATCCTGCATCGCAAGGGCCTGGTACTCGACGGCAGCAACCCGACCTTGTTGACCGGCTACGGTGCTTATGGTCATTCGATCGGGGCCTATTTCGATCCGCGCAGCATTGCCTGGCTCGAACGCGGTGGTGTGCTGGCCTATGCCAATGTGCGCGGCAGCGGCGCTTTTGGTGATGCCTGGTACCGCGCCGGTTTCAAGGCCAGCAAGCGCAATACCTGGCTCGATGGTCTGGCCTGCGCCCGCTACCTGATCGAAAAGCGCTACAGCTCACCCAAGTCCTTGGGCATCTGGGGTACCAGTGCCGGCGGCATCTTTGTCGGCCGTGCAGTCACGACCGCGCCGGAGCTGTTCGCGGCAGCGATTTTCGACGTCGGCGTGATGGACGCGGTGCGGGCTGAAGAATCAGCCAACGGCATCACCAACATCTCGGAATTCGGCTCGGCCAGGAACCCGGCAGAGTTACCGGCATTGCTGGAGATGAGCACCTATCACCAGATCAAGGACGGCACCGCCTACCCGGCGGTGATGTTGGTGCATGGGATGAACGATCCCCGAGTCGATGTCTGGCACAGTGGCAAGGCAGCCGCAAGATTGCAGGCCGCCAGCAGCAGCGGCAAGCCGATCCTGATGCGCCTCGACGGGCAGGCAGGACATGGCGTCGGCAGCACAGCACGGCAGGGCTTCAGCAAGCTGGCCGACATCTACAGCTTCCTGCTGTGGCAGTTCGGCAGCTTTGCACAGCAGCCCTGAGGCAGTTTTACAGCCTGATTTCTCGATCCAGAAAAGGATGACCCGATGAGCGATGACCTCCACACGCTGGACTCAGCGACGCTTCAGCAACTGCAAGGCTGGGTCGGCAAAAGCGAAACGCTGGGCGAAGAGATCAATGCCGCGCCGGTGATCGCGTTGGCCGCAACGCTGGACCGCGATGACCCGGAGCCGGTTGCGGGGCTGTCGCTGCCGCCGCTATGGCATTGGCTTTACTTCTTGCCCCGGCACAGGCAGTCCGAAATCGGCCCTGACGGCCATGCCAGGCGTGGTGGTTTCCTGCCGCCCGTGCCTTTGCCGCGCCGCATGTGGGCCGGTGGCCGCCTGCATTGGCAGGCGCAAAATCCGCTCAAGCTGGGCGACAAGGTGCAGCGGGTTTCCAGCATCGAGTCGGTCACGCACAAGTCAGGCCGCAGTGGCGAGCTGCTGTTCGTGCTGGTCAAGCATCTGCTGCACAACGAGCAGGGGCTGGCCCTGACCGAGGAACATGACATCGTCTACCGCTCTGCGGCAAGGCCTGATGACCCGGCGCCGGCACCGCTGGCGGCTGAGGCTGGCGCGGCCTGGCAGCGCGAGATCGTTCCCGACGCAGTGCTGCTGTTTCGCTATTCGGCGCTGACCTTCAATGGTCACAGGATCCATTACGACCGCCAATATGTGACCGAAGTCGAGGGCTATCCGGGCCTGATCGTGCATGGCCCCTTGATCGCTACGCTGCTGGTCGATCTGGTGCGGCGCCATGCACCGAACGCATTCATCCGCAGCTTCAACTTCAAGGCCTTGCGGCCAACCTTTGATCAGCATCCGATGCGCATCAATGGCCAGCCCTCGGCCGATGGCAAGACCGTGCGCCTTTGGGCACAGGATCATCAGGGCTGGCTGACGATGCAGGGCGTGGTTGAAATCGGCTGAAGCAGCCGGCTACATCATGCCCAGCAATCGTGGCAGCCACAGCGACAGCGCCGGCACATAGGTGACCAAGACCAGGAACACCAGCATCGTCAACAACCATGGCCAGACCGCGATGGTGAGCTCGGTAATGCCCATCTTGGTCAGCCCGCTGGCGACATAGAGGTTCAGTCCGACCGGCGGGTGACACATGCCGATCTCCATGTTGACCGTGATCAGGATGCCGAAATGCACCGGGTCGATGCCCAGTTTCATCGCCACCGGAAATAGGATCGGTGCGGTGATCAGCACGATCGACGAAGGCTCCATCACGTTGCCGGCGATCAGCAGCAGCAGGTTGACCATCAGCAAGAAGGTCATCGGGCCAAGCCCATTGCCGATCATCCAGTCGGCCAGCACCTGCGGGATCTGCTCCGAGGTCAGCAAGTAGGAAAACAGCACGGCGTTGGTGATGATATAGAGCAGCATCGCGCTCATATTGGCCGAGTCCAGCAGCACTTTGGGCACCTGCTTGAGCCCCAGGTCCTTGTAGACGAAGACCGCGACGATGAAGGCGTAGACCGCGCTCATCGCGGCCGCTTCGGTCGGGGTGAAGACGCCCGAATAGATGCCGCCGAGCACGACGATCACCAGCAGCAGACCCCAGACGCTTTCCCAGAAGGCATTCCAGACCTGCAAGGCCTCATGGCGCGCTTCGAAACCGATGCCGCACAGCAGATCTGCTGATTTCGCCATCTTCCAGGCCAGGGGCAGCCAGAGCAGGACCAGCAGCGGCAGGACATAACTGGAGTCGCTGAGCAGGAGCAGGCTGATGCCATAGAGCAGCAGCGGCATTGTCAGCAGGAAGGCCAGCGTGAAAACCAGCCGCAAGGCAAAGTTGCTGCGCGTCAGCAAGCGCGCGACGATCAGCCAGACGATGCCGAACAGCACCGTCAGCAGGCCGCCGCCTTCGCCGCTCTTGAGCCACAGCCAAGCGGCGAGGATTGGTGCGCTGATGAAGAACAAGCTGGCCACCAAGCCACCCACTGAAGCGATCGTTGCCTGCGTGGCGCTGCGCCCCGGAAACAGCTGCATCCGCGGGTAGTCGTTTTTCCAGGCCCGGTACCAGGTGACGAAGCCGAGCATCGCGGCCAGGATCAGCCCTGGCACGACGCCGGCCATGAACAGCGCGCCGACCGAGGTGTTGGTCGCCACCGAATACATCACCATCACGATCGACGGCGGAATCAGGATGCCCAGCGCCCCCGAAGTCGTGATCACTCCGGCGCCGAAACGCTTCGGAAAGCCGGCCTTGACCATCGCCGGCAGAATGATCGAACCGATCGCCACGACCGTCGCGGGGCTGGAGCCCGATACAGCGGCAAAGAGCGCGCAGGCCATCACGCCGGCCAGACCGAGGCCACCATGCCAATGGCCGATCAGGCTGGTGGCGAAATTGATCATGCGTCGCGCGACGCCGCCATGGGTGAGGAAATTGCCCGCCAGAATGAAGAACGGGATCGCCATGATCTCGAAGCGCTCGATGCCGGTGAACAGCTTCAGCGCCACCGATTCGATCGGCACCTGGGTCAGGGTAAAGAGGAAGGTCAGCACGGTCAGCCCGAGCGAGATCGAGACCGGCATGCCGGTCAGCATCAAGGCCAGCAGCAGGATGAAGATGATGGTGGCGGTCATTTCGATGCTCCAGCCATTGCCGGCTTTTCATCCTCGATCGGCGTCACGCCCTCGACATAGCCATGGTCATGGTGCGGCAGTTCGCCGGTTTTCCAGAACGACCAGCTGACTTGCAAGAAGCGGTAGCACATCAAGAAGGAGCCGCAGGGGATCGCCAGAAAAGGGATCCACATCGGCAACTCGAGGTCGGGTGAGACCTGTTCGGTCATGCCGATGGCCCAGACGAATTTGGCACCGAGCGTGCCGATGATGCCGGTGAACAGTGCGCCGGCGAGCAGGCCGAAGAGGACGAATCTGGCGCGTAAGCGGTCGTTCAACTGGTTCACCAGCACGTCGACGCCGACATGGATGCCGGTGCGTACGCCATAGGCAGCGCCGAACTTGGCCATCCAGATGAACAAATAGATGCACAGCTCCTGCGCCCAGCTCAGATTGATCGTCAGCAACCAGTCCTGCAGCGCCGGCCAAGGCACGCCGGAAGCGTAGCGGTGCACCACCGACAAGAAGATGACGACCGTCGCTGCACCCATCATGAAGGCGATCAGCCATTCCTCCAGATGGTCGAGGATCTTGTTCAAGCTTGCTCCCGGGCCTACTGCGCAGTTCAGAGTGCTTCGGGGTCGAAACCGGTTTCCTTGTAGATCTGCTGGATCAACTCCTTGCCGATCGTTGCTTCACTGTCACGGTGGACCTTCAGCACGGCCTTTTTCCAGGCTTTCTTCTCATCAGCAGTCAAGGTGATGAACTGGATCTTGCCCGAGGCTTTCATCATTTCCATCGCCTCGTCGTTCTGCTTTTGTGCGATTTCATTGGTGAAATTGGTCGCTTCCTTCATCGCGCCGTCGAGTGTGGCGCGGATGTCGGCGGGCAGGCCGTCCCAGAAAGCCTTGTTGACGATCACCGCATACTCGACCACGCCATGGTCGGAGATCGTCATGTATTTCTGCACCTCATGCATCTTCTGCGTGTAGATGTTCGAAGGCGTGTTGTCGCCGCCATCGACGACGCCGGTCTGCATCGCCTGATAGACCTCGGAAAAAGCCATGATCTGCGGCGTCGCGCCAAGCGCGCGCATCTGGCCGTCGAGGACCTTGGACGACTGGATGCGCAGCTTCTGGCCGCGGAAATCGGCGGGCGTTCTGAGCGGCTTGTTCGAGCTCATCTGCTTGAAACCATTGTCCCAATAGGCCAGGCCAATGATGCCCTTGCTGTCGAGCTTCTCGAACAACTGTTTGCCGATCTTGCCCTGGGTGACGTTGTGAAGGTCCTTGGCGTTGTCAAAGATATAGGGCAGGTCGAAGACCTCGAAGGCGCGCACGCCGAGCGGTCCGAATTTGGACACCGAAGGCGCGAGCATCTGCACATTGCCGAGCTGCAGCATCTGCATCTCTTCGCCGTCCTTGAACAACTGGCTGTTCGGGTAGACCTCGACCTTGACCCGGCCCTTGGTGCGGCTCTCGGCCAACTCCTTGAACTTCAAGGCGCCTTTGCCCTTGGGCGTGTTTTCGGCCACGACATGGCTGAATTTGATGATGATCGGCTGCTGCGCCAGGGCATTGCCGAGGGCCAGCGTGCCGGCCAGAACTGCGAACAGGAATTTGGCTTTCAGGTTCATCTAGGTCTCCTCTGATTGAAATTGCAGGCAGCTTGCAAGGCGAGCGATTCAGGCTCGCGATCAAGCTTTCTATTCCATCCAACGAGCTTGACTCTGCGGTCAATCCTCTTGCTTTGGCGCTGATAGTAATTCAAATTGCCACCAGCCTGCGAATCGTTCAGCCCGGCATCAGGCGGCGCAGATCGGTTTCCGGCCTGGCCCCGTAATGGCCGATCACTTCGGCGGCGGCAATGCTGCCCATCCTGCCGCAGATCTCGAGGCTCCGGCCGGCAGTCAAGCCGGCCAGAAAGCCCGCCGCATAGGCGTCACCGGCGCCGGTCGTGTCGACCAGGCTGGCGGGCTCTGCGGCGATCAGCACAGTTTCGCTGCCGCGCAGGATCAGGCTGCCGGCTTCGCTGCGGGTCAGCGCGGCGATGCTGACATGCTGGCGCGCCTCCTCGGCCGCCTCCTCGAAGCTGTTGCGTTCATAAAGCGCGGTGATCTCGGCCTCATTGGCGAACAGGATGTCGACATCGTTGGCGACCAGATCGAGGAAAGCGGCGCGGTGGCGATTGACGCAAAAAGCGTCAGACAAGGTCAATGCCACCTGTCGGCCAGCCTGGTGAGCGATGGCGGCGACCTTCTTGAAGGCGGCCTGGGCTTCTTCGGGATCGAACAGATAGCCCTCAAGGTAGGTGACTGCCGAAGCGGCAACCAGGGCGGGGTCGACATCGGCAACGCTCAGGCTGACACAGGCGCCGAGGAAGGTGTTCATCGTGCGCTGACCATCCGGCGTGACCAGGATCAGGCAGCGTGCGGTCGGCGCCCCGTCTGCAAGTGAAGCAGTGGGGAAATGCACTCCGACGGCTTCGATGTCGTGGCGAAACACATCGCCCAGTTGGTCGGCTGCAACTTTGCCGATATAGGCAACGCGGGCGCCGAGTCCGGCGGCAACAGCGCAGGTGTTGGCGGCCGAACCGCCACTGCTTTCAATCCCGGCGGGCATGTCGGCATAGAGTGCGTCGGCGGCGGCACTGTCGATCAAGCGCATCGAGCCCTTGTGCATGTCATGGCGCGTCAAAAAGGCCGAATCGGTGCGGGCGACAACGTCGACGATGGCATTGCCGATACCCAGGATGTCGTAAGTGGCTGCAGTCATATTTTTCCAGTTGTCAGCCCCGGTCGAGCGGGGCGATTGAAGATGGCGCAGCGCTGGCGCTGCAAGGAACCCATGGCCATCTGTCGTCATGCATTCACCCCGAAAGGCCGGCTGATTCTGCCATGGCACCCGGCAATGCCGGCCTTGAACTCTAGGCCGGACGGCGAAATTGATGAAACTGATAGATGATTTTTTTGAGCATCTGTTCATCTTTTCTGTCAAAGCGTCGACATTGCGGCGATGAGAAGCAAATTATTCGTTCCCGGGTCCAGATCCGAGTTGTTTTCAAAAGCGCTGGCGACCGCTGCCGATGCAATTTCGCTCGATCTCGAAGCTGCGGTGGTCGAAGCGCGCAAGCCTGAAGCGCGCGCAGCGGTCAGCGACTGGCTGCGTACTGCAGCCCCTGCGGCCAGCGGCAAGATCATCATCGTTCGCGTCAATGCAATCGACTCAGTCCATTTCGAGGCTGATGTGCAGGCGGTGGCGCTGGCCGGCGTGCATGTGATCAACCTGCCCAAGCCCGAAAGTCCGGACGCGGTACGCGCCGCCTCTGAAGCGATCGGACTTGCCGAGCGCGCCAACGGCGTGAAGCGGCCGATCGGCATGCTGCTCAATATCGAGTCGCCAAAGGCCTTGTGCATGGCCGCGTCTCTTGCTTTGGCCGATCCGCGGGTGGTCGGGTTGCAGACGGTATCTCGGCCCATACCAGCCATTTCTGGCAGGCGCTGTGCAGGCATACCGGCCTCGAAGAATTGCTCGTGAGCGATCGCTATGACAGCGTGCGCAAGCGGGCGATCCATTGCGAGGAAATTCTGCCCAAGCTGCACGCGGCGCTGGCGGGGCGGACTGCGCTCGAGTGGGAGGCATGCTTCGGCGATGAGGTGCCCTGTGCAGCGGCGCGTTCGGTCGAGGATATGTTCGACTTCCCGCAGGTGCAGGCAGAAGGCATGGTCAGCGACTTCGCCCATCCGACCCTGGGCAGTTACAAGGGTCTGACGCGGGCCATCACCTTCGGCCGCACGCCCGGGCCCGAGCCTTTTGCCGCGCCGATGCTCGATCAACATGGCGCTGCCATCAAGGCCGCTGTCGACCGCTTGGACGTGGCTGACTGACCGGGTTACGGCTCAATCTGCCGGCAACTCGCGCGGCGCTGCTGCGGGTATGTCCCATCTGCTGGCATGCAAACTGCGGGTTTCACGCTCCTATACTGGCTCGCGCATCGAGCGTCTTCAGTCCTGCAGGCCAACCATCAAGGAGTCATGATGTTCATGAATAATTCAGGCAGCAAGAATTTCATCGGCAGGCTTGCCTTGGCGGCAGCGCTGACCGGCTTGCTTGTTACCGGCATGAGCGCCTGGGCCGGCAAGAAGGACGACACGCTGCGTTTTGCCTATGACCAGGCGCCCGAGAGCGTCGATCCCTTCTTCAACAATGTGCGCATCGGCGTGATCCTGGGTGCCAATGTCTGGGACACGCTGGTCTACCGCGATCCGGTCAGCAATGAGTACAAGGGCTTGCTGGCCAAGAGCTGGAAACAGATCAACGAACGGGTGATTGAATTCGAACTGCGCGAAGGGGTGAAGTTCCACAACGGCGAAGTTTTCGACGCCGATTCGGTGGTCTATACCTTGAACTTCGTCGCCAACACGGACAACAAGGTCACCACCCAGCAAAATGTCAGCTGGATCGAAAAGGCCGAAAAACTCGGCCCGTACAAGGTCAGACTGACGACCAAGAAGGTCTTTCCTGCCGCGATCGAATACCTGGCCGGGCCGGTGGTGATCCACCCGGCAAAGTATTACCAGGAGGTCGGCCCCAAGGGTATGAATGCCAAGCCGGTCGGCACCGGGCCGTTCAAGGTAGTGCAGTACCTGCCCGGCAAGTCGATCACGCTGGAGCGCAATGCCGGCTATTTCAAGGATTCACCGAAAGCCATGCCGAAGATCGGCAAGCTCGAGATCCGCTTCATTCCTGACCGGCAGACCCAGATGGCCGAAGTGCTGTCAGGCGGCGAAGACTTCATCATGCATGTGCCCAAGGATCAGGCCGAGCAGGTCAGCAGTGTGCCGACGCTGCAGGTGGTCAGCGGCGAAACGATGCGGATCGCGTTCATGCAGTTCAATACGCTGGAAGGCACGCCCTCGCCGCAGTTCAAGGACATCCGCGTGCGCCGGGCGATCAACCATGCGATCGACCGTGAAGGCATTGCCAAGAACATCGTTGGCGGCAGTTCGCGCGTTCTCCATACGCTGTGCTTTCCGGCCCAATTCGGCTGCACCGACGATGGTGCACAGCGCTACAAATATGACCCCGCGCTGGCCAAGAAGCTGCTTGCAGAAGCCGGTTATCCAAACGGCTTCGACACCGAAATCGTCGCCTACCGCGAGCGCAACCAGACCGAAGCGCTGATCGGCAACCTGGCTGCCGTCGGCATCCGGGCCAAGCTCGGCTTTTCTCAATATGCGGCGATGCGCGAGGTGATCCGCGCCAACAAGGCGCAGTTGACGCACCAGACCTGGGGCTCGTTCTCGGTCAACGATGTGTCGGCGATGACGCCGGTCTATTTCGGTTTTGAAAGCGATGATCTCAACCGCGATCCTGAAATCCGCGACCTGCTGTCAAGAGGCAATAACTCGGTGGCATCGACCACCCGCAAAGCCTATTACAAGACTGCGCTGGCGCTGATCGCCGAGCGCGCTTACACCGTGCCGCTGTGGTCGCTGCCGGTCTATTACGTTGCCACCAAGAGCCTGAACTTCCGGGCCTATCCGGACGAGCAGGTGCGCTTCTGGGAGATGAGCTGGAAATAGCGATGGCCGGCTTCATCCTTAAACGCCTCGGTCTGGCGGTCTGTGTGGCCCTGGCGGTCTCGATCCTGGCCTTCTTGCTGCTGCGCCTGTCGGGCGATCCGGCGGTCGCAATCGCCGGTGAGGGCGCGCGCCAGGTTGACATCGACCTGATCCGGCAGACCTATGGCTTCGACCGGCCGCTGCCGCTGCAATATCTCGAGTGGCTGAGCCGGATCCTGATGGGCGATTTCGGCGAATCGATCTATTTCAAGGTGCCGGCCGCGCCGTTGATTTTTTCCAAGCTGTCCACCACCTTGTCGCTCGGCTTGGCGGCCTTGCTGCTGGCGCTGCTGATTTCGGTACCGCTGGGCGTACTCGCTGCGGTCTACCGGAACAGCTGGCTCGACCGGCTTTGCCTGGCGCTGGCGGTGGTCGGGCAGGCGCTGCCGAACTTCTTCTTTGCCTTGTTGCTGATCATGCTGTTCTCGATCAAGCTGCGTTGGCTGCCGGTCTCGGGCAGCGACAGTTGGCTGCATTTCGTCATGCCGACGATCGCGCTGGGTTACTACATTGCACCCGCCTTCATGCGCTTGATCCGCGCCGGCATGATCGAGGTGCTGGAAGCCGATTACATCCGCACCGCGCGCGCCAAAGGCCTGCCGGTCAGCCTGGTGATCTTCAAGCATGGTCTGCGCAATGCGATTGTTCCGGTGGTGGCCTTGACCGCCGTGCAACTGGGCTTTTTGCTCGGCGGATCGGTCGTCATCGAGACCATCTTTGCCCTCGACGGCCTGGGTTACCTGGCCTATCAGAGCATCACCTTCAAGGACTATCCGGTGATGCAGTTGATCGTGCTGCTGCTGTCGGTGATCTATGTGCTGTTGACCTTGGCGTCCGACATTGCCAATGCCTGGCTGGATCCGCGCATCCGGGTGGCCTGAGTGATGAAATCGACCGACAGTCTGGCGCGACGCATCCTGCAGACACCGGCCTTCGCCGTTGGCGCCGGGCTGTTGCTGCTGATCCTGCTGGCCGCATTGCTGGCGCCCTGGTTGGCGCCGCATGACCCCTACACACAGGACCTGCTGAACCGCAACCTGCCGCCGATCTGGTTTGAGAAGGGCGACTGGCTGCATCCGCTGGGCACTGACCCGCTGGGGCGGGATTACCTGTCACGCCTGCTTTATGGCGCGCGCATCTCGCTGCTGATCGGCGTCAGCGTCGCCTTGATCTCGGGTCTGATCGGCACCACGATGGGCATGCTGGCCGGCTATTTCGGTGGCAAAACCGATCTGCTGGTGACCTTTCTGGTGACCACCAGGTTGGCGCTGCCGGTGATTCTGGTGGCCTTGGCAACGGTCGCGCTGATCGGCGGCTCACTCTGGGTCGTGATCGGGGTGCTGGGCCTGTTGAAATGGGACCGTTTCGCGGTGGTGATGCGCAGCGCCACCCAGCAGGTGCGCCAGCTCGACTATGTCGCCGCAGCGCAGGCGGCCGGCGCATCGACGCGGCGCATCCTGCTCGGCGAAGTGCTGCCCAATGTGCTGCCGCAACTGGTCGTCGTGGCCACGCTCGAAGCTGCCAGCGCGATCCTGCTCGAGTCGGCGCTGTCCTTCCTGGGGCTGGGCGTGCAGCCGCCGCTGCCCTCCTGGGGCTTGATGATTTCCGAGGCCAAGGCCTATATGTTTTTCTCTTTCTGGCTGATCGCGATCCCCGGTACCGCTCTGGCGGTGTTGATCTTCGCGATCAATCTTGCCGGCGACGGCCTGCATGATCTGCTGGCACCGCAGGACCGCGCATGAGCGATAGCGCGAATGATCTGGTGCTTGATGTACAGGATTTGTCGGTCGACATCGCGACACCGCGCGGCAGCCTGCATGCAGTGCGCAAGCTGAGTTTCCAGTTGCAACGCGGCGAGACCTTGTGCCTGGTCGGCGAATCGGGTTGCGGCAAGTCGATGACTTCGTTGGCGCTGATGGGGCTGCTGCCGAAAGCGGCGCGGCGCAGCGCTGCCAGGCTCGAGTTGCTCGGCGAAGACCTGATGGCGGCCAGCCCCAAGCGCATCAATGCCTTGCGTGGCCGCCAGATGGCGATGATCTTCCAGGAGCCGATGACCGCGCTGAACCCGGCTTACACGGTGGGCGAGCAGTTGATGGAGTCCTATCTGCATCATCGCAAGAGCAGCGTCGGCGCAGCTCGGGCGCGCGCGATTTTTCTGCTCGGCAAGGTCGGCATGGCCTCGGCCGAGCAGCGGCTGACCCAATATCCGCATCAGCTCTCGGGTGGTTTGCGCCAGCGCGTGATGATCGCGATGGCCTTGATGTGCGAGCCGGCCTTGTTGGTCGCTGATGAACCCAGCACCGCGCTCGACGTGACGATCCAGGCGCAGATCCTGCGGTTGCTGGTCGAGTTGCAGCGCGAGCTCGGCATCGCCATGCTGCTGGTCACCCATGACCTCGGCGTGGTGGCGCGGATGGCACAGCGGGTGGCGGTGATGTATGCGGGTGAAGTCGTCGAGCAAGGTGCTGTCAGCGACATCTTCGCGACCCCGCATCACCCCTATACGCAAGCACTGCTGCGCTGCATTCCGGTGCCCGGCCGCACGGCCCCGGGCAGCGCTTTGGGGGCCATTCCGGGCCAGGTGCCGTCGCTGGTTGGCGAATTCCAAGGCTGCAGTTTTCGCGACCGTTGCGCTTATGCGCAGGCGGCCTGCACACAGCCGGTGGCAATGAAGGTGGCTGCTTCAGGCCAGAGTTGGCGCTGCATCCTGACGGAGTTGCCTGCATGAAGCCGATCCTGCAAACCGAAGGCTTGAGTCGCAGCTTCAGCGTCGGCGGCGGTTTTTTGCAAGCGCCGCGCAAATTGCAGGCGGTCGATTCTGTCGATCTGGTGCTTAATCCTGGCGATGTGCTGGGCATCGTCGGCGAATCGGGCTGCGGCAAATCGACGCTGGCGCGTTTGCTGCTGGGCCTGCTCAAGCCGAGTTCGGGTCGCGTGCTGCTGGGTGGGGTCGATCTGCAGGCGCTGGGGCCGGGCGAACTTTCCAAGCGCGTCCAGCCGGTGTTTCAGGACCCCTATTCGTCGCTGAATCCGCGCCGCAGCATCGCCGACATCGTCGCGTTGCCACTGGAAGTTCATGGCCTGGGCAACCCGGCGCAGCGCCGCCGGCAGGCGATCGACATGCTCGAACGCGTCGGGCTGTCCTCGCGCCATGCCGACAACCGGCCGGGACAGTTGTCTGGCGGCCAACGCCAGCGCGTGGCGATTGCCCGAGCCCTGGTGATGAAACCCGAACTGGTGATTTGCGACGAGCCGACCTCGGCGCTCGATATGTCGGTGCAGGCGCAGATCCTGAACCTGCTGCTCGAGTTACGGCGCGAGTTCAATCTCAGCTATGTCTTCATCAGCCATAACCTGGCGGTGGTCGAACATGTGGCGACTTCGGTGGCGGTGATGTACTTGGGCAAAGTGGTCGAGCAAGCGGACAGCGCCGAACTCTTCAAGCAGCCGCGCCACCCTTATACCCAGGCCTTGCTGGCCTCGGTGCTGACGCCCGAGCCGGGCCTGGGGATTCCGGATACCGGCCTTGGCCTGGCTTTTCCCGATCCGCTCCACCCGCCTTCGGGCTGCCCCTTCCATCCGCGCTGCCCGCAGCGCATGGACCTATGTGCCAGCCTGATCCCGACGCTCGGCAAGGTCGCGGGGTCATCGGCCGCGCTGTCCTGCCATCTGCATCCATCCAACCCAGTTCAAGGAGACCGCCCATGAGCCGTTCCGAAGCCATCAGCCAAGCCCGCAGCCAGTTCGATTCGGGTGAATTCCGCCAGACCCTGGCGCGCCGCGTGGCGCTGCCGACCGAGAGCCAGAATCCGGCCCGGGCTGAAGTCCTGACCGACTATCTGGAAACCGAGATGAAACCGGCTTTCGAGGCGATGGGTTTTGAATGCCGGCTGATGACCCATCCGCTGGGCAAAGCGCCGTTCCTGTTCGCGCAGCGGATCGAAGACCCAGCCTTGCCGACGGTCTTTGGGTATGGTCATGGCGACGTGATCCGCGGCCTCGACAAAGAGTGGCATGAAGGCCTGTCGCCCTGGGCCTTGACCGAGCGCGATGGCCGCTGGTATGGCCGTGGCATCGCTGACAACAAGGGCCAGCATTCGGTCAATATGCAGGCGCTGGCGAATGTGCTGAAAGTCCGCGGCCAGCTCGGCTTCAATGCCAAATACCTGATCGAGATGGGTGAGGAAGTGGTCTCGCCAGGGCTGCGCGAACTCTGCGCCGAAAACACCGAGCTGTTCAAGGCCGACCTGATGCTGGCCTCGGACGGCCCGCGCTTGAGCGCGCAGCGGCCGACGGTCTTTCTCGGCTCGCGTGGCTGTCTCAACATCGACATGACGATCGAGTCGCGTGCCGGTGCCCACCATTCCGGTAACTGGGGCGGGTTGATTTCAAACCCCGGCATCCAGCTGGCCCATGCGATCGCCAGCATCGTGTCGCCGACCGGGCAGATCCGCATCCCCGAATGGGTGCCGACCGAACTGCCACCATCGGTGCGACGCGCGCTGGTCGGCTGCGAAGTCGATGGTGGCGCCGATGGTCCGGTGATCGAGCCCGAATGGGGTGAACCCGGCCTGTCGCCGGCCGAGCGGGTCTTCGGCTGGTGTTCGTTCGAGGTGCTGGCCTTCAAGACTGGCAACCCGGACACGCCGGTCAATGCGATCCCGGCAAGAGCCTGGGCGCGCTGCCAGTTGCGCTTTGTCGTTGGCCCCGATCCGGAGGAGTTCTTGCCGGCCTTGCAGCGCCATTTGCAGCGCCAGGGCTTTCCGATGGTGCAGGTGCAGAACGCCCGCGACGGCATGTTCCATGCGACCCGTATCGACCCCGACGATGCCTGGGTCCAATGGGCGGTCGCCTCGCTGGCCAGAACCAGCGGCAGCCAACCGGCCTTGCTGCCCAATCTCGGTGGCTCCTTGCCCAATGACATCTTCACCGACATCCTCGGCCTGCGCACGATCTGGGTGCCGCATTCCTACCCAGGCTGCTCGCAGCATGCGCCCAACGAGCATCTGCCGCCGGGCTTGTTGCGCGAAGGGCTGGAACTGATGACCGGGCTCTACTGGGACCTCGGCGCCGGCGACACACCACATCAAGGAGCTTCAGTATGAGCAGCAATTACAAAGCCTATTGCCAGGTCGGCGATCTGGCCGATTCCGAGCAGTTCCTGACCGAGTTGCGCCAGCATCTGCACCGCAACCCGGAGCTGTCCTTCAAGGAGGTCGCCACCTCGGCCATGGTGGCTGCGCGCCTCGACGAATGGGGCTATGAGGTGACCCGGAATGTCGGCGGCCATGGCGTCGTCGGCCGTCTGCGTCTGGGTGATGGTCAGCGGGCCATCAGCTTGCGTGCCGACATGGACGCCTTGCCGATCATGGAAGAAAGCGGCGTTGCCCATGCCAGCCAGGTGGCAGGCAGCATGCATGCTTGTGGCCACGACGGCCATACGGCGATCCTGCTCGGCGCGGCGCGGCATTTGGCGCGAACGCGCAATTTTTCCGGCACCGTCAATCTGGTCTTCCAACCCGCCGAAGAAGCCGGGCGCGACAGCGGCGCTCAAGCGATGATTGCCGACGGCCTGTTCGAACGCTTTCCCTGCGATGCGATCTTCGGCCTGCACAACCACCCGGGCTATCCGGTCGGCAGCTTCATGTTCGGCAGCGGGCCTTTCATGGCGGCTTCGGATAGCGTCTTCATCACCATCCATGGCCGCGGCGGCCATGCCGCCAGGCCGCATCAGACGGTCGACCCGGTGCTGATCGCCGGCAGCCTGGTGATGGCGCTGCAGACGGTGGTGTCGCGCAATATCGACCCGACGCAGACGGCCGTGGTCACGATCGGCACGCTCAAGGCCGGCATTGCGGCGAACGTGATTCCCGAGAGCGCCAGCATGAGCTTGAGCGTGCGCAGTTTCAGCGCCGCGGTGCGCGAACAACTGCGCCAACGCATCACCGATCTCGTCACCCTGCATGTGCAGGGCTATGGCGGCAGCGTCGAGATCGAATACCAGCAAGGCTATCCAGTGGTGGTCAACAGCGAGGCCGAGACTACTTTCGCGCTGCAAGTGGCGCAGCAGCTGGTGGGTGCCGAGCGGACGATCTCGCCTTTCGGCCCGGTCACCGGCAGCGAGGACTTTGCCTATTTTCTGCAACACCGCCCGGGCTGCTTTTTGCGCCTGGGTAATGGCGAGGGCGGGGCCATGCTGCACAACGCCAGATACGATTTCAACGACGGCAATCTGACTGTCGGCGCGGCTTACTGGACCAGGTTGGTCGAGACTTATCTGGCCAGTTCGCCTGCCTGAGTTTGCTTGCTCAGGGGGCGGGTTCAAGCCAAGGCGGCTTGCAGATCGGCCACGGTCGTCATGAAACTCATCGGATCGAGCGGCGAGGGTGCCAGGCCCAGGCTGAGGTAAAAAGCTTTTGCCTCAGCCGAGATCGCGTGCACGAGCAAGCCACGAATGCCGATGCTGTCAGCTGCGTGAAGGACGCGTTTGGCGGCATCCTGAAACAACGCGCGCTCCAGCCCCTGTCCTTGCTGATCACGGGCGACTGCAAGACGCGCTAGCACGACGACCGGAATCGGTGTCGGCATATGGTGTCGGAACCGGCCGGGTGCAGCATCAGGCGCGACGGCGCTCGCCGCCAGCGCGTAATAAGCCAGTACATCGGATGGCATTGCGCCAGCCCCAGGAAGATCGCGTCCCTGAGTTGTGCAAACGACGAAGGTTCGGGAGGCGCCCGTTGCCTGGTTTTGCAAGGCCCGCTTGCGCAGCCAGTCGTCAAGCGATGAAACACCGCTGTCGAAGCGGCTGAGGGCATGTGCCGCAGTCAGCGGCACCGGAGCTTGGAGCATGACTCAGGCCCGGGACCAGGGAGGCGTTTCCTGCATCGTTCGGCGCAACCGTTCGTTGGGCTTCGGTGGGGCATCAAGCAGGGCCAGGAAGTTTGCATACTCTTCGGGGCTGACGATGAAAATCGACCGATCCAGCAACTCTTCTTCCGCGGCTCTGCGCGCGGCACCGAGGATGAAATCGGTGCGTGTCTTGCCGCTTGATTTTGCAGCCCGATCGATCAGTCCGCGCTCGGCAGCAGGTATGCGCAGGTTCAAGGTCTCCCTACTTGGACGTTTGGCAAGGCTTGTTTCGATGGGTTTCATGATCTTCTCCAGCAATGCTGTGATTCTAATTCGCCGTAACGCCAATGTCATTACAACTGAAGTCGTTTCCGGCAGCAGTTCAAGCGCCGCTGCCAAAGTCGACTCTATCGGCTGGCGGCCGTACTGACCTGCAGGTCTAGGCAGTGCCAGGTTCGGCGGCGCAGGACAGTAGCGGGTCGGTGATGTCGCAGCTGCGGCGCAAGGCGGCATGCTGCTCGGCGCTGCCGGCCGGGGCTGAATGCAGGAAGGCCTGCAACTCGTCAACGCTCGGAATGCTTTCTTGTGCACCCGCTTGGGTGCAGGTCAGCGCGCCAGCCGCGCATGCCTGGATCAATGCGTCCTGCATCCCCGACCCTGCGGACAGCGCTGCTGCCAGCACCCCACAAAAGGTATCGCCAGCCGCAGTCGTGTCGACCGCCTGCACCGAAAACCCGGGTTGGGTGTAGAACTGGCCGTCCAGGCGAGCCACACAGCCGCGCGCACCCAGCGTTACGACAACACAGGGAACGGCCAAGCTCGCCAGGCATTGGGCGATGCCGGTCTGCGGCTCAGCGATGGTGGCGAGTTCGGCTTCATTCACCACCAATATATCCAACTGCTCCAGCAGTTCCGGCGAGATTGCCTGTGCCGGCGCTGCATTGAGCATGACGCAAACACCTTGAGCCCTTGCGCTGCTTGCATAGGCGCTGACTGTTTCCATTGGAATTTCCAGCTGCAGCAATAAATGCGTGAAGCCTTGCAGCGGCGGCAGATGTTCGGCGCGCAAACAGCTGTTGGCACCGGGGGCAACGGTGATCGCATTCTCTGCGTCATCCGACACGCAGATGAAGGCGCAACCAGTCGGTTGTCCGGCCGCGCGTACCTTGTGCATCGTGACACCGGCATCAGCCAGCGAATTTTCGATCAGGGCGGCATAGGGGTCGTCACCCAAGGCCAGCAGCATAGCGGTGGCCATGCCCCCGGCCCTGGCACAGGCAACGGCCTGGTTGGCACCTTTGCCCCCGGGGAAAGTCTTGAAATCGCGTCCCAACACCGTTTCGCCCGGCGCCGGAATCCTCGGCGCGCGCACGACGAAATCGAGATTGGCTGATCCGGCGACGAAAATCATGGCGTTCTCCTGCTGGACCTGCGACTGTTAGGGATGCTCTGCATCACTCAACGCGAGTGTGTGTAGTGCGGATCGGGATGGGATGCAACGCCGCAGACCGCCCGAGGCCGCGCTATCACAAACCGTGAGGGCTTGTGCAGAGCATCCTTAGACCAGATCAAAAATTCCACTATTTGGTTCGGGCGGATTCCTGGCTGCATTTTGTGCCTTTATCAAAGCGATCTCAGCACATTTTCGAGGCGCTTGATTGTGTAGTAAGTTGGTCCGATGCCGGACCTGCTGAGGATGGTCTAATTTGCACCGATTCAGCGGCAAGCCGTTCCCCGGCCAAATTGAATCAAGCGCTTCGACAGGAGAAATGAATGCACAACCGTCAACTGGGCCGCTCAGGCCTGCAGGTCTCGCCACTGTGCTTTGGGGGCAATGTGTTTGGCTGGACGGTCGATGAGGCGACTTCGTTCAGTCTGCTCGACGCCTGGGTCGATGCTGGTTTCAATTTCATCGACACCGCCGATGTCTATTCGAGCTGGGTGCCGGGGCACAGCGGCGGCGAGTCGGAGACCATCATCGGTAAGTGGCTGCGCGCCAGCGGCAAGCGCGACCGCATTGTGCTGGCGACCAAGGTCGGCAAGCCGATGGGGCCGCAGCAGAAAGGCTTGCAGCCGGCCTATATCCGGGCGGCGTTCGAAGCCTCGCTGCGGCGCTTGCAGACCGACCATATCGACCTTTACCAATCGCATGAAGACGATGCCGGCACGCCGCTCGAAGACAGCTTGGGTGCTTTTGCCGGGCTGATCGAAGCGGGCAAGGTGAGGGCCATCGGTGCGTCGAATTACAGTCCGGCGCGCTTTGCGCTGGCGCTTCAAACCAGCGCCGCACAGGGTCTGCCGCGCTATGAAAGTCTGCAGCCGCTTTACAACCTCAGCGACCGGGCGGTCTTCGAAGATGAATTGGCGCCGCTGTGCCTGGCCAACGAGGTCGGCGTGATCAGTTTTTATGCGCTGGCAGCCGGTTTCCTGAGCGGCAAATACCGCAGCGCGGCCGATGCTGGCAAGAGCGCGCGAGGCGCCAATGTGACGGCCAGGTACCTGAACCCGCGTGGGCTGCGCATCCTTGAGGCGCTCGATGGGGTCGCGCAACGCCACCAGACCAGGCCGGCAGTTGTGGCTGTAGCCTGGCTGTTGACAAGGCCTAGCATCACTTCTCCGATCGCCAGCGCTACTTCGCTGGCGCAACTCGACGATCTGGTGGCAGCGACAAGGTTGACGCTGCAGCCGGATGACCTCGCAGCACTCGATCAGGCCAGTTGCGCAGCGGACTGAAGGTTCAAGCTGGATTGGGCAGTTGGACGCGGCCGAGCGCGCAACCGGATTGATTTTTTCGAGGGTGGCGAAATACAGCTTGGTGTGGATCTAGGAGCAAAGGATCCTCTGCAGAGCTCCTTTCGGCTTGTGCTGGCGCGGCCTTGGGCGGTCTGAGTACTCAGCTCGCCATCGATGACTGCCGAAAAAGCGCTGCAAGTGCGGGATTATTTTTGAACTTGATCCCTGCATCCCACAAGTCCACAGCTTGTTGCATCGTGAGCCAGCTTTCAGGCGTCCCGCCGACAGCGCTGGAAATGCGAATTGCCATCTCTGCGGTGACCGACTTCTGTTCAAGGAGTAGTTGCGAAACGGTTTGCCGACTGACCATGAGTCGATTGGCCAATTCGATCTGGGTCCATCCAAGTTCCGGCAACACATCTTCGCGCAGCACGGCACCGGGATGCGTGGGTTTGCGATCGGGGTTTCGTAGAGACTTCATCAGTGGTAGTCCTCCAGACAAACGTTCATGGCATCTTGCCCATCAAATTCAAAAGTGATTCGCCAGTTTCCGGAAATAGAAACAGCGAACTCACCCTTTCTATCTCCTATAAGCGCGTGGAATTTGTAACCCGGCAAATCCATGTCCTGTGCCGCTTTAGAAGCATCCAAGCGGTCCAGCATCCGCTCAATGCGCGAGCCGTACTGGGCCGGAATACCCTTGTAGCTGCCCTTGGTGAAAAAGAGCTCCAAACCCTTGTGCTTGAAAGTTGAGATCATTGACAGCGATTGTCAATATATAGTTGACTTTGTCAAGCAATGCTTGTCAAAAATTCGTTAGGATCTGGCTCTAATATCGAACCGGGCGGGAGGAAACGCCCAGATTTTTTACCAGCCTTTTTATCAGTTATTGGGGAATGCCTCCCTGGTCCAGGTACGGGACGCTAACGGGCTTGGCCCTGGCATCAAGATCGCCCCTTGCACCGCCGGTCGGCAATCAGGCCATCAGGCGTTGCGCAATAACTTGCCCTTGAGAGCACCGCTGAAGTCGGGGAACACCTGGGCCAGCGCAGCTTCGCCGAGTCCGAGATGGCCTTGCAGCAGCGGGCGCAGCACGGCGCGGAAATCGGTGGTCACGGCTAGATCGCGGCCGTCAATCAAGGCGCTCGCGTCGAGCCCGGGCCAGTCACCGAGTACCTGCCCGCCGGCCAGAGCGCCGCCAAGCAACCAGATCACATTGCCGCGGCCATGGTCGGTGCCGCCGGTGCCGTTCTGGCGCAGCGTGCGGCCGAATTCGCTCAGCACGACGATGACGCTGTCCTTCATGCTGTCGCCCAGACCTTGTGCCAATGCGTCCAGCCCTTCGCCGAGACTGGCCAGGCGGTTGGCCAACTGGCCCACTGCGCCGCCCTGGTTGACATGGGTATCCCAGCCGCCGACCGAGGTAAAGGCCAGTTGGGTCTGCGGGTCCTTGCTGATCAGGTGACCCAAGCGCCTAGCGTCGGTGGCGAAACTGCTGGCCGAAGCGGCGCCCTTGTCAGCGCCGGCATCCATCGCGCCATTGGCCATGCTGCGTTTCATTTCGCTGCGGCCTTCGGTGGTGGTCTTGTAGGTGCGGGCCAGGTTGCCGTCCTGGGCATAGAGTTTTTCTAGCGCCGCTTGCATGCGCGGTTCGTCGATTACCTTGGCATCTAATGCCCGCGGACCCAGTCCCAGGTTGGCGACATTGGCCGGGCCAGCAAAGATCCGCTGCGGCGTCGCACCCATGCTGAGCGCGCGGGTCGGCGCTGCCGGGCCTGGCAATGTGGACAGCAGGCGGTTCATCCAGCCGTCTGCCGTGCTCTTGCGGCCGGGCGTGCCGCTTTCCAGATAATCCTGCGCGTCGAAATGCGATCTTGTGCTGTCGGGAGAACCGCTGGCGTGGACAAAGCTCATCGCGCCCTGTTCCCAGAATGGCATCAAGCGGGCCAATGATGGGTGCAGGCCGAAACGGTTGTCGAGCTTGAGCACGCCTCTTTCGGCGCCCGGTGCGGCCAATGCGGTGCTGCTGCGCGAATCGGCGTAGGCGGGCTCTGCGTAGGGGACGACGACGCTGAGCCCGTCGACCGCGCCGCGCAGCATGACGACGATCAGCTTGCGCTGCGCCAAACTGGCGTCGCTGGATGCCTGGCCGCAAGACCAGAAGCTCAATCCGGTCAATGCCCCAGCCTGCTGGATGAAATGTCTTCGTTGCATCTGCAGTCCCTTGTTTCAGTAATGCATGAAGTCGGGGCTGCCGAGCAGCAAGGCCGTCCGCAGATGGGCGGGCTCCTCTGCAACGCTGGCGCGTGTGGCCGCCGTGAACATCGGCAGGCCCAGCAAGGCCGCAGTATCGCGGTCTGGATTGGCGGCGCGGCTGGCGCGGCGCTCGGCCAGCTTGGCTGAAAACTGCACCCGTTGCGCCAGCGCTTCCGGGTTCATCCAGGCGGCCTTGACGTTCTTGTAGCCGTCGGGCGTCTGTGCGCCATAGAGCGGCATGCCGGCCTGCGCGAGAACCTGCATCAGGGGCGGAATTTCCTGCACATCGCTGACGTCGAGCGCGCGCAAGGTGCTGAGCAGATAGCGGTAAGGCGTCTTGAACTTGCTGCCGAAACTTTCGCGCCGCCAGAATTCGTCTGCGCTGATCATGGTCTGCATGACGGCCTTCAGGTCGCCGGATGTGGCGGTAAAACGCGCGGCCATGCGCTGCACCAGGGCAGGTGGCGGCTGGTCGGCCACGAAGGCCTGGGCCAGCTTGAAGGCGATATGCCTGGCCGTGGCCGGATGTGTGGCCAGCAGGTCGAGCGCCATCTCGCCTTCGGACTTGCCGCCGGACTCCACCTTCTGGCCCAGCCATTCTTTGGACCCCCGGTCATGACGGCCCGGATCGAAAACAAACAAGTCGCCCTGGCTGCCGCTGAGCGCCGCGCGGTAGTTGATGGTCCAGCCGGTCAGCATGCGAGCCAGTTCGGTGACATCGCGCTGGCTATAGCCACCATCGACACCGAGCGTGTGCAACTCCATCAGTTCACGGGCATAGTTTTCATTCAAGCCGGTCAGCCGTGCAGCATTGGGGTTGACCTGGCGGCCCGGCGGCTGGTAACCCGGAGCGACGCTCTGCACATTGTCGAGATAGATCAGCATTGCCGGGTGCCTGGCGGTGGCTGACAGCATGTCGCGAAAACGCCCGAATACATGGGGACGAATCGCCTGGCGTTCGTAGTCGCCGACCAGCACCGCCACCTGGCCCTTGCCGGCAAAGACATTGAAATGGTTGAACCAGAACTCGACCAGCAGCTCTTCGAGTTGCGCCGGGCTGTCCATCGCTCGCAGCAGTCG
>CAMDHE010000063.1 GCA_945898095.1 Roseateles toxinivorans
AGATCCTTGCGCTCGCTGCCGGTCGAGATGACTTCGCCGCCTTCCTATCGCAAAGTCAACCCTGCCGATGCGCCGGTGCTGCTGATCGCCTTGACCTCGCCCTCGCTCAACCTGTCGGATCTGAACGACTATGCCGAAAACCTGATCACGCCGAGCTTGTCGACGATCGACGGCGTGGCCCAGGTTGCGATCTATGGCCAGAAGCGATTTGCGGTACGCATCAAGGTCAGCAACGATTTGCTCAGCCAGCGCAATATGACGCTTGAGGAGTTGCAGGTCGCGATTCGCGGGGCCAATGCAAACACCCCGGTCGGAGTACTCGACGGCGCGCGCCAGACCCTGACCATCCAGGCCAACAAGCAGTTGCGCAATGCCCGGGAGTTCGGCTCCGTGGTGATAGCGAGCAGGAACGGCGCGCCGATTTTTCTGCGCGATGTAGCCGAAGTGCAGGACAGTTTCGAAACCGTCAAGTCGTTCTCCAATTTCAATGGTGAGCGCTCGATCGTGCTGGCGGTGCAGCGTCAACCCGATGCCAACACCGTCAAGGTGGTCGATGCAGTGAGGAAGATGCTGCCGCGCTTTGCGGTCCAACTGCCCGCTTCGGTGCAGATGACCACGCTGAACGACCGTTCGATCTCGATCCGCGATTCGCTCCACGATGTCTACTTCACCCTGGCCTTGACCGTGGCGCTGGTGGTGCTGGTGATCTTCCTGTTCCTGCGCCGCGCGGTGGCGACCTTGATCCCGACCTTGTCCCTGCCGATCTCGCTGATCGGCGCGCTGACCCTGCTGTTTGCGCTCGGCTACAGCCTCGACAACATCTCGCTGCTGGGCATCACATTGGCCGTAGGTCTGGTGGTGGACGATGCGATCGTCATGCTGGAGAACATCGTCCGCCATATCGACGATGGCATGCCGCCATTCGAGGCCGCGATTCGAGGCGCGCGCGAAATGGCCTTCACCATCATGTCGATTTCGATTTCACTGATCGCCGTTCTCATCCCGATCTTTTTCATGCCCGGCGTGATCGGCCTGCTGTTCCACGAGTTTGCCGTCGTCGTGTCACTGGCCATCCTGGTTTCAGCCGGCGTATCGCTGACCCTGGTGCCGATGCTGTGCAGCCGCTTCCTGCGCCCGCATGATGAGAAACCCGAAAATGCGATGGGTCAGGCCTTCGAGCGCGGTTTCAACGCCTTGCTCGGCGCCTATACCCGCAGCCTCGATGCCGCATTGCACCACCGCCGCTGGGTGCTCGCCGTGGCCCTGGCCAGCCTGGTGGGCAGCGCCTGGTTCTATGTCGTGATCCCGAAGGGATTTTTCCCCGAAGAGGACATTGGCCAGATCCAGGCCAGTACCGAGGCCTCCGAAGACATCTCCTTCGCAGCGATGACGGTGCTGCAGGAGCGCGTCGCTGCCCTTGTCAAGGAAGATCCGGCCGTCTTCAGCGTGGGAGCAGCCGTTGGCGGTGGCGGTGGGGGCGGCAATGTCAACACCGGCCGCTTGTTCATCAATTTGAAACCCCGCGGCGAGCGCCCACCGATGGCGCAAGTGCTCGAAGGCCTGCGCAAGAAGTTGCGCAGCGTGCCGGGCATTGCGGTCTATCTGCGGCCGGTGCAGAACCTGCAGCTCGGCGGGCGGCAGAGCAAAAGCCGCTACCAGTACACCTTGCAGTCGATCAGCGCTGGCGAGCTCAATGTCTGGGCCATCAAACTGCAGGAAAAGCTGCGTGCTGACCCGCTATTTCGCGACATCACCAGCGATTCGCAATTGCGCGGGCTGCAGGCCAATCTGATCATCGACAAGGAGCGCGCCAACATCCTCGGCGTGCAGATGCAGGACTTGCGCACTGCTCTCTACAATGCTTTCGGCGAGCGCCAGGTGTCGAGCATCTATGCGGAAACCAACACCTACCAGGTGATCATGGAAGCGCGCGACGGCGACCGGCAGAGCGAAGAAGCATTCAGCAAGATCTACCTTCGTGGCAAGGGCGGCGTCCTGGTTCCCCTCACGGCATTCGCCACTGTGCAACGCGGCTTCGGTCCGACGGCAGTCAACCACCAAGGGCAGTTGCAGGCGATCACCCTGAGCTTCAACCTGGCGCCCGATGTTCCGCTTGGTGACGCGACAGCCAAGCTCGACGGCTATGCCAAGGAAATCAAGCTGCCGGACACCATCATCACCAACTATGGCGGCGATGCTGCGGTGTTCCAGGATTCCCAGGGCGGTCAGTTGCTGCTGATCGGATTGGCCATTGCGGTGATCTATGTACTGCTGGGTGTGCTCTACGAGAGCTATATCCACCCGCTGACGATTCTGGCTGGCTTGCCGTCGGCGGCAGTCGGCGCATTGATCACGCTGCAGTTGTTCGGCATGGATCTGACCTTGATCGCGACCATCGGCATTCTGATGCTGATCGGCATCGTCAAGAAGAACGCGATCATGATGATCGACTTTGCCCTCGATGCGCAGCGCCATGGTGGCATGAGCCCGCCCGACGCGATCCGCGCTGCCTGCATCCTGCGCTTCCGTCCGATCATGATGACAACTCTGGCAGCCCTGATGGGCGCCCTGCCGATCGCCTTCGGCCTGGGTGCCGGCGCTGAACTGCGCCAGCCTTTGGGCCTGGCGGTCGCGGGCGGTCTGATCCTGTCGCAGGCCGTGACGCTCTACATTACGCCGGTCATTTATCTGGCACTCGACCGATTCAGCGGCAAGGGGCCGGATACACGCCTTGTGGCAGTCAATGTCGATTGAAATAGTTCAGCGACGCTCGAACAAGCTCCGAGGCAGCAAGGCTAGCAGCCCCTTGACTGCGTAAAGTACGAGGATCGTCCCGGTCAGGTCGCCAAAGGCCATCACGGCGGTGCTTTGCAGAAAGTTTGCAGTCTGCCCTTGCCAGAAGTACCAGATCTGATGCAGCAGCGCGCTGGTGATTGCAAAGACGGCCGCGCTCTTCATCAAAGCCTGGGCCGAGATGCGCCGCAGTTCGACGTCAAGGCCGAACCTGTCAGCGCAGATCAGCCTGGCCAGCCAGGGTGAAAAGCTCGAGATCAGAGCCGGCATAGCCACGGCGACGAATCCCGGCGCTTGCATGCCGTGATAGGCGATCAGGGCGGTCCCGCAAGCGATGCCGATCGCACCTTGTCCGACAAAGATCAGCACAAACGCGAATCTCAAGCCGCTGGGCAGAAAAACGTAGTGGGCACCGTTGGAGAACTGCAGATTGGAAAACAAGGCATTGTTCAGCTCGAACATCGCCAGATATGCCAACGCGGTCAGGCCAACGATTGCCAGGCTTCTTCCATGCACAAGGGTCTGCATCCGGGATTTTTCGGTCGAGTCGCAGCCCGCTATTGCAGGGGAAAATAGAACTCTGGCGCACGCTGCCAGAAGGCCAGGCTGAATCAGCCATCAGTCCCCTGACGGCTGATTGCGTTCGGGTCAGCTGGCGCTGGCCGCCTTGTCCAGACAATCGCCGAGCTTGGCGAAATACTGGTTGGTCTGGGGGGTCGGGACGACATACTTGACACGGTTGTCAATGTCATCGATCTCCAGTGCAAGCAGACCCTTCTGGCGCAAATGCTTGATCCGGCGGTGCGCGGTGCTGGCCGAGATATCAGTCAACATCCCCATCGCCTCAAGGACGGTGATCTTCCGTCCCGCATGCCATGCGGCAGCGAACAGATCCAAAAGCCTTTCCTCAACCGGATCTACATCCGGGAAGCCAGGCAGGTCGCGTATAGCAGCTACCAAGTTCAAGAACTTGAGGTAGGTGGTCGAGGTGTGTTCTTGCTTCTTCATGTGACAATTATTTCCTAGTTGCGATGATCAGTAAAGAAAATAATGACAAATTTTTTAAAAAAATTGACATTATTGCAATTTGAATGTCTTTACCGATCGCCGATCACCATTGATTGGTCGAATCAGATCCATGACCCGTTTCAAATGCTTTCAGCGGTAGGGCCCGAACCAGCAGTCCGGTGGCCTTGTCCATACCGAATTTTAGGACTCTCTTAATTATTTACAAAATTGTGACAAATGTCAATTAATACGTTTACTAATTTTTTATTGATTCACAAGTAAACATCGACCCGGAAGATGGCGGAGCAAGGTCCGCATCAATTGCTCAGGAAGCAGATGCAACGATCAACTCGCCGCTACGGCCCGGCAGGCTGCCCCAAGTTAGCGGCAAGGCCGGTAGGCGGGCTGATTCAGCCGCGCCGATCTGTTCGAACTGGGTTGCCAACGCGACCAGTTGATGACCCTGCGCCACCCAACCTGCCAGCAAGGCTTCAAAGGCCGGCGCCAGCAGTCCACCCTCGAGTTCGGCATGCAGCGTGTACACCTGGTCCTGCTCGGATTCAGTCAACTCAAGCAGCGCCCGATGCACATTGTGTTCATCGGTACCAGGATTACCGATCAACTCATCGAGTGTCGGCAAACTCGTCGGCAGCTGTACATGCCGGAGTACCTGACCCTCAACGCGCAAGCGATGTGGGCTGGCGCCGCGCCCGTCTGACGCATAAGCCATGCCCCAGTCGTCGATCTGCCTGAACGCTTCGGCATTCATCTGCCAACCCGCTGCACCATGGGTTGATGGCGGCTTGCCAAAAATATCGACAAAGCGCTCGTAAGCAAGGCCCATGCTGGCGCGGGTCCAGACGGGGTCAGCATTGCGCACATGATCCTGCCAGACCACATGGTCCCAGGTATGGATGCCGCATTCATGACCAGCCCTTGCCGCAGCACGCATCGAATCAGCCGCCACCCGACCGATGTCGGGCGCTGGCAGCAGCACGCCGTACATCAGCGTGCGCCAGCCGTAATGCTTCACCACCGAGGTGCGCGAGACCTTGGAAAGAAAGCCGGGTCTCAAGACCCGTCGCAGCGCCCAACCGGTATGGTCAGGGCCGAGGCTGAACAGAAAACTGGCGTCGGCGTGATGTCGCGCGAAGATGTCGAGCAGGCGCGGCACGCCTTCGCGGGTGCCGCGCAGCGTATCGACATCGACTTTCAGCGCGATCATTGCCATCGCTCAGGCCTCAAATGATCTGCGCATCAGACTCACTCGGCTTGATCGACCAGAGCGCGCGCTTCGACCACCTTCTGCCGGTATGACTCGAAGATGCGGCGCAGCGATGTTTCCATGTCGACCTTTGGCGTCCAACCGAGCTCGTTGACCGTGCCGCTGATCTTGGGCAGGCGGTTCTGCACATCCTGATAACCCTTGCCGTAGAAATCGGCCGAGGCAGTTTCCACAATCCGGCAGGCCTTGGCAGAAGTCGCGTACTCGGGATATTCAGCGGCCAGCGCCAGCATCATCTCGGCCAGCTCACGCACCGAATAATGGTTCGCAGGGTTGCCGATGTTGTAGATGCGACCCGAGGCTACGCCGCCCTTGTTGGCGATGATCAATACCAAGGCCTCGATGCCGTCCGAAATATCGGCAAAGGCACGCTTTTGCAGGCCGCCGTCGACCAGCTGTATCGGTTCGCCGCGGACGATCTGGCCCAGGAACTGGGTCACCACGCGGGACGAGCCTTCCTTGGTGTCGAAAATCGAATCGAGACCCGAGCCGATGAAGTTGAATGGCCTGAACAGGGTGTAGTTCAACCCTTGCTCCATGCCATAGGCGGCGATCACGCGGTCCATCAACTGCTTCGAGCAGGCATAGATCCAGCGCGGCTTGTCGATCGGGCCATAGACCAGGTTCGAGGTCTCGGGATCGAATTCGGCGTCCTCACTCATGCCATAGACCTCGGAGGTCGACGGAAACACCAGATGCTTTTTGTACTTGACCGCCGCGCGGACGATCGGCAGATTGGCTTCGAAGTCGAGTTCAAAGACCCGCAAGGGCTCGCGTACATAGGTCATCGGCGTGGCAATCGCGACCAGCGGAATGATCACGTCGCATTTCTTGACGTTGTATTCGATCCACTCCTTGTTGATGGTGATGTCACCCTCGAAGAAATGCATACGCGGATGATTGACCATCTCGCCCAGACGGTTCGACGCCATGTCCATACCGTAGACATGCCAGTCGGTACTTTCGAGGATGCGCTGGGTCAGGTGGTGGCCGATGAAACCGTTGATACCGAGGATGAGGATTTTTTTCATTGGGTAAGGCAAGTTTGCGCATGGATCAGCGCGGGGAAAAGGGCGGCGTCGACGACTGCATCGCCGCACAACAGCTGTTTGATATCGAGCAGACCACCGTCACCGCAGAGGGCAACGATACGGCCGTCGAGGACCTGCAAACCCGGCTGGCAGTCTGCGGGCAAGGTCTGGCTGCAAGCCGTGATCCGCCTGGCTGAAGCGATGATCAGGCGCTGGCCGTTGATGTCGGTGAAGGCGCCAGGATAAGGCGGCGCCACCGCCCGGATCAGGTTGTAAACCTGCGCGGCGGGTTGGGTCCAGTCGATGCGACCATCCTCGGGCTTGCGCCCGGAAAAATAGCTCCCGCTGGCCAGATCATTGGGCAGCGCCGGCGCCTGGCCGGCGAGAATCGCTGGCAGGCTGCGCCACAGCACCTGCTCGGCCGCCACGCAGACCTTGTCGAAGACCTGGCGCGCATCGTCGTCGGGCAGGATGGGCACGGCGGCCTGGTCAACGATGCTGCCGGCATCAGGCTTGGCGACCATGCGGTGCAAGGTTGCGCCGGTCTGGCTTTCGCCATGCAGCACCGCCCAGTTGGTCGGCGCGCGACCCCGATAGGCGGGCAGCAGCGAGCCATGCAGATTGAAGGAGCCGCCCTTGGCCAGGTCCAGCAAGGCCGCGGGGATCATGCTGCGGAAATAGAAAGAAAAGATCAGCTCAGGTTGCGCATCGGCCACTGCGCCGGCCAACTCAGCCGCGTTCAGGTCCTCGATGCAGACACAGCGCAGACCAAGCTCGGCCGCTGTATCGGCGACGCGACTGAACCACAGCTTTTCGCCTGGATGGTCGCGGTGCGTCACCACCAGGGTGATCTCGACTCCGCGCGCCTGCAGCACCCGCAAACAGCGGTCACCGACATTGGAATAGGCAAAGACGACCGCCTTCATCGCTCGATAGCTTCGGCTTGCAGCACAGCGCTGATACGGTAGCGCGGCCGGCGCCGCACTTGCTGCTGGATACGGCCAACATATTCACCCAGCAAGCCGATGCCGAACAGCATGATGCCGATCAGGAAGAACTGCAGCGCGAACAGCGTGAACAGGCCCTCGACTTCAGCGCCGAGCACAAAGCGCCGCACGACCAGCAGCAGAAACAGCGCCCCGGCGCCCAGCGACAGCAAAGTACCGATCAGCGAGAACCATTGCAGCGGCACCGTCGAAAAGCCGGTGACCAGGTCGAAGTTCAACCGGATCAGGCTGTATAGCGAATATTTCGATTCGCCGGCAAAGCGCTCCTCATGCGCGACCTCGATCTCGGTCGGCGTTGCGGCAAAAGTGAAGGCCAGCGCCGGGATGAAGGTATTGACTTCGTGGCAGGCGTTCAGCGTGTCGATCAAGGCCCGGTCGTAGGCGCGCAGCATGCAGCCCTGGTCGGTCATATGGATGCGCGTGATCCGCTCCCGCAGCTTGTTCATCAACCCCGAAGCGATGCGCCTGAAGGCGCTGTCGTTGCGTTGCTGGCGGATCGTGCCGACGTAATCATGGCCCGCGCGGATCGCCGCGACCAGGCGCGGAATTTCTTCGGGCGGATTCTGCAAGTCGGCGTCAAGCGTGATCGCAATCGCGCCGCGCACCTGTTCAAAGCCGGCCATGATGGCCATATGCTGGCCGAAGTTGCCATTGAACAGCACCACGCGGGTGACGTCGGGCCTGAGCTGATATTGCGTGGCGAGCAACTGCGCCGAGCGGTCGCGACTGCCGTCATTGATGAAGATGACTTCGTAGGGCTCGTCAAGTTCATCGAGTACCGGGTAGAGCCGGTCGAACAGCGCCTGCAGCACATCCTCCTCGTTGTAGACGGGGATCACGACGGACAAGGCGACCGATGGCGCCACGGCATTCGCGGCAGAACCTGAAATACTCATTTGAGAAGTTGTTGACATGAAGCGGCCAGCGCGCGGCAGACCCGCAGAGGATCGGCGTCGCTCATCGCCGGGAACAAGGGCAAGGTCAAGATGCTGCGACCGATACGCTCTGAATGCGACAGCATGCCTTCGCGCCAGCCTTGATCGCGGTAGAAGCTGAACAGATGCAGCGCCGGGTAATGCACGCCAGCGCCAATGCCGGCATCGCGCAGCATTTGCATCACCGCCGCGCGACCGCCTTGCAAACGCGAGGCCGGCAGAAGCACCTGGAACATATGCCAGTTAGTGATCGCACCGAGCGAGTTGATCTGTGGCGGCAGCTCGATGCCCAAGGCCTCGAGGCCGGTAGCGGCAGCCGCCGCAAAATAGGCCTGCGCCAGTTCGGCGCGCCGCCGGGTCACCGCATCGAGATGTTTCAGCTGGCCCAGACCGATCGCGGCATTGATGTCGGTCAGATTGAATTTGCCACCGGGAATCTCGACGTCCATGCCGTCCAGGCCGCTGCGCACCACGCCTTGCAAGCGCAGCCGCTCAACCGCTTCAGCCTCGGCGGCGTTGTTCAGCACCAGGCAGCCGCCTTCGGCGCAGGTGATGTTCTTGTTGGCCTGAAAGCTGAAACTGACCAGATCGCCGAAACTGCCGATGCGCTGCGAGTTCCAATGCGAGTCGATCGCCTGCGCCGCATCCTCGATGACGCGCAGACCATGCTGGTCAGCGATGCGGTAGAGCCGATCCATATCGACCGGCAGACCGGCCAGATAGACCGGCATGATGGCCTTGGTGCGCGGCGTGATCGCGGCCTCGACCGCTGCCAGGTCGATATTGCGTGTCTGCGGATCGACGTCGACGAAAACCGGCTTGGCACCGACGGCCAGGATCACATTGGCTGTGGCGACCCAGGTGATGGCGGTGGTGATGACTTCGTCGCCAGGGCCGATGCCGGCCAGGCGCAGAGCCACCTCCATCGTCGCCGTGCCATTGGAGAAAGCACGCACCGGCCGGCCGCCGAACAGCGCCGACAACTGCGCCTCGAATTCGGCCACTTTCGGGCCCGAGGTGATCCAGCCGGACGCCAGCACAAGGCTGACATCGGCAATCGTCTCGGCGTCGATGTCGGGCTTGGTGAAGGGCAGAAAGGCGGACAAACTCATGGCTCGAGGCAATCGGTGAAATTCAGCTGCGCGACATTACCAGGACGCCGGCCAGGATCAGCAGCATACCCGCCCAGCGCATCGGGCCCAGCGCTTCACCGAACAGCCACCAGGCGGCGACCGCGTTGACGACATAGCCGAGCGACAGCATCGGGTAAGCGATCGAGACTTCGACCCGCGACAGACCGATGATCCAGACCGCCACGCTGACCACATAACAAGTCAAGCCGGCGATGATCGGCCATTGTCCCAGCACTTGGAAAGCGGTCGACAGCAAGGTCGACCAGCCGACCGTCAACGCGCCGAGCGGCGCCACCCCCGCCTTCAGCAGCAGCTGTGCGCCGGCGTTCAAGAGCACACCGGTCAGGATCAGCAAGAAGGTGGGCATTGTCATGGCGATTTACCGGGAAAGTTGGTCACAACGAGGCGCTTTTCGTCCCCGGTCAGGTCAAACATCGGCAGCCCTTGGGCCTTCAGCTGTTGATAGCTGTCGCGCGACATCAGCGCCAGGGCCGGCGGACCGGTGGTCCAGGCGGCCGAGAAAGCGGCCAGCGTTGGCAGCCATTTCTGCGGCTCTTGCTCGACGCCGAAAGCCAGTTCATCAGGTGCCTCGACCATGATCATGGTGCGCCGCAGATAGAAGGGCAAGGTGTGGTCAAGCCGGCGTACCGAATAGATCGGCATCTGCGGGGTCAACACCGCCTCGATCGCCGGCACCAGGTCGACGCCCGAATTGCTGCGCCCGAGCGTCTGATGACCAGCCAGCCCGACCGTCGTGCCGGCGAACCAGGCGAGCGCAAACAGCGTGATGCTCAAGCCCGGTTGGCCACGTCGGTTGCAAAGCCAAGCCAGCAGCAAGCCGAGCAGGATCACCAGGCAAGCCGCTCCCAGCCACAGCCCATAGTCGTCACTGCGTTGCAGCAGCAGCGTCGCCAGCAAGCCGCCGCCAGCCAGCAACAGCATGCCGAGCAACTGTCGCTGCCAGGCCTTGGCGTCGATCCGGTCGAGGGCCAGCGCCGCCAGCAGGGCCAGCGCCGGAAAGACCGGCAGGATATAGCCGGGCAACTTGGAACCCGACAGGCTGAAGAATACAAGGATCGCGCCGGCCCAGACGGCCAGCAGCAACTCCGGCCTGAATTCCCTGGCCTGGCCAGAATTTCGCAGCAAAGCGCAGATGCGCGGCGTCAGCCCCAGCCAGGGCAAAAACCCTGCAATCAGCTGCGGTCCAAAGTACCACCAGGGGGCGCTGCGCTGGTGCACCGAAGAGGTGTAACGCTGCCAATGTTCATGGATGAAAAAGAACTGCGCAAACTCCGGGTTGCGGGTCGAAATCAGCCAGAACCAGGGCGCCGTCAGCAGCAGGAAGAGGATCGTGCCGCTGACGATATGCAAGCGGCGCCACAAAACCCAGTCGCGCGCCACCAAGCTGTAAACGACCAGCACCAGACCCGGCAGCACGAGGCCGATCAGCCCCTTGGTCAGCACCGCCAAGGCCATCGCACCCCAGGCAAACAACATCCAGCGCCGGCGGCTTTGCAAGCTCGCTTGAGGATGCTGAGCCAGCAGGAAACCGGCCAGTACGCCGGCCAAGGCACCCGACACTCCCATGTCAAGCGAATTGAAATGGCTGCCGATATTCCAGGTCGGAGCCGCCAGCAGAGCCAAGCCGGTGAACCAGCTCACCCGGTCGCCGTACCAGCGCCGCGCCGCCCACATCGTCAGCAGCAGGCCGGCGGCGCCGCTGATCGCGACCCAGAGTCTGGCTTGCCAGTCACCGATGCCAAAGGCCTGATAGGCCAGGGCCGTCATCCACAAATGGAAGGGCGGCTTCTCAAAATATTTCAAGCCGTTGTAGCGGATCGTCACCCAGTCGCCGCTGGCGAACATCTCGCGCGCGATCTCGGCGTAGCGACCCTCGTCGGAGGGCAACAGATGCCTGATGTTCAGGGTCAGGAACCAGACTGCCAGAACCACCGCCACCAGCCACCAGACCGCTGGCGCGGATGCCTTGGCCTGCCCATGCATCGGCAATGAAGACTCAGGCGGGCGGGGCATCTCGATCATTCAATCAGGGCTTGCATTCGCGAAGGCAGGAGCGAAAGTCTAGCAGCAGGCTCGGGCGTTCCAGTGAGGAACAGATCCGCTTTGCTGATAGGCTATCGGCTCTTGCAAGCTTCCAACTCAGCCGCCATGAGCTTTTTGGCCATAGACATCGGAAATACCCGCCTCAAATGGGCTGTCTACACATCACCCCAACCGGGCGCAGTGCTGCTGGCCCAAGGGGCGGTATTTCTGGAGAACATCGAACAACTTGCCGACAACGACTGGCGACAACTGCCCGAGCCGCACAGCGTCTTGGGCTGCAATGTGGCTGGCGATGCGGTGCGCCGCAGAGTCGAAGAACAGCTCGAGCTCTGGGATGTCAACCCCAGCTGGGTGGTGTCGAGCGCCCATGCAGGCGGCGTCACCAACGGCTATGACCATCCCGGCAGGCTTGGCGTCGACCGCTTCGTCGCGTTGATCGGCGCCCACTCCCATGTGCTGGCGCGCGGCCTGCCGCGCGCGGCTCTGGTGGTGATGATCGGCACGGCAGTGACGGTCGATGCGCTCGACGCCAACGGGATTTTTCTGGGCGGTCTGATCCTGCCAGGTCACGGCATCATGCTGCGCGCGCTCGAAGCCGGCACGGCCGGGCTGCGCGTGCCCACCGGCGATGTGCGTGAATTTCCGACCAATACCTCGGACGCGCTGACCAGTGGCGGCACCTATGCGATCACCGGGGCGATCGAGCGGATGCATCGCCACCTGCAACGCCGCACTGGTAGCGAACCACTGACTTTGATGACTGGCGGCGCTGGCTGGAAGGTTTCACCCACCCTCGAGGTTGCGCATGAACTGCTCGACTCGCTGATTTTCGACGGCATGCTGGCATTGCAATCGCACCGACTGGCGCTCTGAAAAATTTCAGTCCTGACGGATTTCAAGCTCGGCATGAGCGGCAATTCCGACAGCATTGAGGAACGATACCAGCAGGCGATTGACTCCTTTGAGCTTGACCGACCGGTTTTTTTCGCCGCGCTGGCGCATGACCCAATTGAGCAGATCGCCAGCAGCGGCAAAATCGAGTCGTAGCAGACCCTGGCAGTCGACGGTCAGATGCCCGGATTTCCCGGCGCTGAGTCGATCCAGAAGCAACGAGATGTCGCCGCTTAAATGGTCACGCAGTTCAGCTTGCGGCGTTGACCATCCATCATCCGGCAGGCTTGGCAGCGTCGGCATAAATTCGATCGCTGGTCCGCTCGCCTCAGTAGGGCGGGTTTCAGCGCCGCCGCTACGCCGACCATATAAAAAATCCCAAGGCGGTGGAGCGGCATCAAAGTTGACGCGGTAGTCGATCGCCAGGGCGTCAAAGCTGGTCCGGGCATCCATGGCGCGGTGAAAGTCGAACAAAGTCAACCAGGTCTCGGCATGCTGGCGGCGCATGCCAGCAGGGCCGATCAAATCGACCAAGGCGGTTTCGCAGTCAGCAAATTCGGCGATGGCAAAGGCCATCACTACCGGGTCGAGCAGCGGATCATGGCGATAGTCCTGCCGCGGCGGCAGGCTGCTGGCGAACATTGCCGGCCTTGTGGTGGCTTCGCCAGCCGTCGGCTGTTCGCTGTGATTGATCCTGACGGACAAGCCAGCGCCGTCACTGCCTGGTGCGCCAGGGCCAGGCAAAAATCCCTCGCTGCGCTTGCCACGCAACGCAGCGAACTCGGCCTCGCGCAACGCGTCGTTCCGACGCTGGCGCAAGACCAGGCCGGTCGGCGCAGCACCGGCATTTTTCGGCAATGTCATGGTCGCCCGGAACTTGTTGGCGAATGGGTGAACGAGAGGCTGCGGCTGACGCAAGAACAGACCCGCAGGCCTGCTTGCAGGAGTTTTCAGTCGCCGAACATCTTCTGTTTCATCTCGCGCCGTTGCTGCGCTTCGAGCGACAAGTTCGCCGTCGGCCTGGCGATCAGGCGGCCAAGGCCGATCGGCTCGCCGGTCTCGTCGCAATAGCCATATTCGCCGTTGTCCAGACGCGTCAGCGATTGCATGATCTTTTTCAACAGCTTGCGTTCGCGATCGCGGGTGCGCAACTCAAGCGCATGCTCTTCCTCAATCGTCGCACGGTCGGCCGGGTCGGGCACGATCGATGTGTCTTCGCGCAGATGTTCGGTGGTCTCGCCGGCATTCGACAGCACGCCGTTCTTCAAGGCGGTCAGTTTGGCGCGGAAGAACTCGATCTGCTTGGCATTCATGTACTCTGCCTCGGGCATCGCCAGCACCTCGGCATCGGCAAGCTCGTTTCCTGCCTTGGACTTCCAGGCGCCAATCAGCTTCGGGTCGATCTTGGCAGGAACCCGCGGGCTCTCGATCACGGTCGAAACCGTCTGCCTGGTGGGCGGCTTCGGCGGCGCGAATCGGTCGGCGAAACGGCTGCTGTTGGGCGGCGGCGCGGCGACCAGAAAGGCCGCATTGGCCAGCTCGAGCGCCTCTGCCTTGAGCTTGGCGGCGCTTTTGGCCGGCTTGGCCTTGACGGCCGCCGGGCGCGGCTCTGCCACAGCCGTCGTTGGCGTTGGGGCTGTCGGGTTCTTCTTCTGGACCGGGGTCTTGCTCACGTAACTCTCCTCGCTTGGGGCTTCATGCCTGCTCTGTTCAGATCAGGATCTGGATTCGTCGCCATTTGCAAGCGCCGCAGATTGTAGCCATCTGGCCAACGATAACTGCCAAACTCCGGCGGCTAGGCCAAACAGGCTTCCAGACCCTGCAACAGGATTTCCTGCGGCAGGTCAATGCCGATGAAAACCATCTTGCTTGTCTTCTTTTCTCCGGGCATCCATTTCGGGCCCAGATCCGATCCCATCAACTGGTGCACGCCCTGAAAGATCACCTTCTTGTCGGTTCCTTTCATGTTCAGCACACCCTTGTAACGCAGCATCTTCGGGCCATAGACCTGCACGATGGCGCCGAGAAAATCTTCCAGCTTGGCCGGGTTGAAGGCCCGATCCGAGCGGAATACAAATGACTTCACATCATCGTCGTGAACATGATGGTGCGGGTGGTCACAATGCTCACCATGCTCATGATCATGAGCTGCATGAGCATCAACATTGAGAAAATCGGGGTCGATTTCGAGCTTGGCATTCAAATTGAAGCCGCGCAGGTCGAACACCTTGGCCAATTTGACCTCGCCGAAATGCGCTTGCTGCTGTGGTGCACGCGGGTTCATATGCTTGATCCGGTGCATCAGCGCGGCGACGACTTCAGGTTCGACCAGATCGGCCTTGCTGATGAAAATCTGGTCGGCAAAACCGATCTGACGCCTTGCCTCCTGGCGGGTATTCAATTGCTCATCGGCATGCTTGGCGTCCACCAGGGTCAGGATCGAGTCGAGCAGATAGCTCTCGGCAATTTCGTCATCCATGAAGAAAGTCTGTGCTACCGGCCCCGGGTCAGCCAGCCCGGTGGTCTCGATGATCACCCGCTCGAAGACCAGTTCACCGCGGCGCCGTTTGGCCGCCAGGTCGCTCAAGGTCGTGCGCAAATCCTCGCGGATCGTGCAACAGACGCAACCATTGTTCATCTGGATGATCTGTTCTTGCGTCTCGGCCACCAGGATTTCAGTATCGATATTCTCTTCGCCGAATTCGTTTTCGATCACCGCAATCTTCTGTCCATGAGCTTCGGACAGCACGCGCTTGAGCAGGGTGGTTTTACCTGAACCCAAAAAGCCCGTCAGGATGGTTACAGGGATAAGGCCGTTGGACATGGAGAAGTCTCAGAAGTGAATTGGGGCCGACAATCGGCAAACCCGATATGGGGGCGTGTGACTCTCACGCAAGACTCGCCAGAAGTCAATCGGTTATTCTGCGTCCCTGTGCAACTACGACACGCCTGCCCCTGTGTCTGATCCCCAGTCTAGCCGGCACCCGCAACGCGGGGGCCAGAAGCAAACCGAATTGCAGCGCGGTCTATTCGACCGCATGCTCGAATTTCTCCATCCAGGCCCGGACTCGACCAGCGAACTGATGGCGGCCCTGGCCGACGCCGAGCGGCGAGATCTGATCGAACCCGAATCGCGCCAGATGCTCGAAGGTGTGCTGCGCATGGCCGAACTATGTGCTGGTGACGTGATGGTCGCGGCACCGCGTATTGACTCGCTCGACATCGAGGCCGCCTACGACGATCTGCTGGACCAGGTGATCGATTCCGGACATTCCCGCTTTCCGGTCTTCGAAGGCGAGCGCGACAATATCATCGGCATCCTGCTGGCCAAGGACCTGCTGAAAGTCCAGCGAGCGCCCGAGCTGAACCTGCGTACCTTGCTGCGGCCGACTGTTTTCGTACCCGAAAGCAAGGGACTGAACGAGTTGCTACGCGACTTCCGCTCGAACCGCAACCATCTGGCGATCGTCATCGACGAGTTCGGCAACACCGCCGGCCTGATCACGATCGAAGACGTGCTCGAGGAAATCGTCGGCGAGATCGAGGATGAATTCGATGACAAGGACGGCGAATCGGGCATCTACACGCTGGCTGACGGCAGCCAGAGGGTTGCCGGCGATGCCTTGATCTCGGCTGTGAATCACAGCTTTTCGGTCGATCTGCCCGAAGATGAATTCGACACCATCGGGGGCCTGGTCGCCCAACAGCATGGCCGCGTGCCCAGACGCGGCGAGGTGATCGAGTTGCATGGACTGCGCTTTGCCGTGATGCTGACCCGCGGCGGCGCGGTGCGCTGGTTCAAGGTCACCCGCGCCGAGCGCATCCCGGCTTGAAGCAAGGCCAGACGAAGAGGTGGCTGGCGGCATTCTGTGCCGGCCTGCTGCAGACAGCCGCATTCGCTCCATCGCCAGCCTGGTGGCTGCAACTGCTGTCGCTGGCAATGCTGGCCGCCCTGAGCTGGCAGGCAGCGCCACGCTCGGCGGCAGCCCTCGGAGCGCTGTTCGGCATCGGTTGGCTTACTTCAGGACTTTGGTGGCTGTTCATCAGCATGCATCAGTTCGGCCATATCCCGGCATTGCCGGCTGCGCTGGCTGTGCTGCTGCTGGCGATTTTCTTGAGTGGCTATTACGCTGCTGCGCTGGCCCTATGGGCGCGCTTGTCTACCGGCATGAAACCGGGCTGGAAGATCTTCAGCTTTGCTTGCTGCTGGCTGCTGGCCGAACTGGCGCGAGCGACGTTTTTTGGCGGCTTCCCCTGGATTGCCAGTGGCTATGCACATACCGTCGGTCCAATAGCCGCCTGGGCGCCCTGGATCGGCGTCTACGGCATCTGCGCCATCGCTGCGGCGATCGCCGCGTCTGGGGTCGCCCTGACAGCGAGCCGCCAATGGCGGCATGCGGCTTGGCCGGCCTTGCTGCTGGGCCTGGGCGCGCTCTTGCCGCAGGAGTTCACGTCAAGCAGCGGGCGCCTGCAGGTCTCGCTGCTGCAGCCGAATGTGCGCCAGGACGAAAAATTCGACCGCGCCTTGATGGACGCCAACCTCGACCTGCTGGCGCAACAGATCGAGGCCGCCCGTGGACAACTGGTCGTCACCCCTGAATCGGTGGTGCCGTTACCACTGGACTATCTGTCGCCCGACTATCTGCAGCGGATCCGACAGGCGGCAGCCCAGCGACCCTTGCTGCTGGGCATCTTCCTCGGTGACGAGACCAACGGCTATGTCAACTCGCTGGTCAGCTTCGGCAGCGTCGCGCCTTACAGCTATGGCAAGCGCCATCTGCTGCCATTCGGCGAGTTCATCCCGCCCGGCTTCCACTGGTTTGCAAGGGCGATGAACATTCCGCTCGACGATCAGGCAAGGGGCCAGCATCAGCGCGCCTTTGCCGTGGCAGGCCAGCGCTTGCGACCGTTGATCTGCTACGAAGATTTATTCGGCGAGGATTTTGTCGACAGCATGACCGGGCATGACGCCGCCACAGTACTGATCAATGTCAGCAATCTGGCCTGGTTCGGAACGCTGATGGTGCAGGATCAGCATCTTCAGTTCTCGCAGATGCGCGCGCTGGAATTCCAGCGGCCCTTCATTCGCGCCACCAATACAGGGGCAACCGCCGTGATCGACCATCGTGGTCAGGTGCTTGTGAAAGCGGCGCCGGCGATGCGTACGCTGCTCGAGGCCGAGGTTGAAGGCCGCAAAGGCAGCACACCTTATGCCCGTTGGTTGCAGGCCTTCGGTCTGTGGCCGCTGTGGCTGCTGATCGCGGCCGGACTGGCGCTGACATTGGCGCGGCGCCGCGCCTCGTAGAATCGGGCCTGCCTCTCAATCATCGTCAGCCCCTCGCTGATCGCCCCATTCCATGCTGAGCTTCCAGCAAATCATTCTCACCCTGCAGGACTATTGGTCCGGCCAAGGCTGCGCCTTGTTGCAACCCTATGACATGGAAGTCGGCGCCGGCACCAGCCATACAGCGACCTTTCTGCACGCGCTGGGCCCCGAGCCCTGGCGCGCCGCCTATGTGCAACCAAGCCGTCGCCCAAAAGACGGGCGCTATGGCGAGAATCCGAACCGGCTGCAACATTACTACCAGTACCAGGTCGTGCTCAAACCGGCTCCGGCCAATATTCTCGAGCTCTACCTGGGCTCCTTGACCGCGCTGGGCTTCGACCTGAAAAAGAACGATGTGCGCTTCGTCGAGGACGATTGGGAAAACCCGACTCTTGGCTGCTGGGGCCTCGGCTGGGAGGTCTGGCTGAACGGCATGGAGGTGACCCAGTTCACCTACTTCCAGCAGGTCGGCGGCATCGACTGCAAACCGATCACCGGCGAGATCACCTACGGCCTGGAGCGTCTGGCGATGTACCTGCAGGGCGTCGAGAGCGTCTACGACCTGGTCTATGTCGAGGGCCGAAACGGTGCACCCGACATCAAGTACGGCGATGTATTCCATCAGAACGAGGTCGAACAGTCGACCTACAACTTCGAGCATAGCGACGTCGAATTCCTGCTGACCGCGTTCGCAGCGCATGAACGGCAATCGAAGCATTTGATGGCACAAAGCCTGGCCTTGCCCGCTTATGAACAGTTGCTCAAAGCCGGCCACAGCTTCAATTTGCTCGATGCGCGCGGCGCGATCAGCGTGACCGAGCGCGCCGCATATATAGGCCGGATCCGCAATCTGGCCCGCGCGGTGGCGCAGAGCTATCTGGACAGCCGCGCGCGCCTCGGCTTCCCGATGGCGCCGAAGGAATGGGCCGCAGAACTGCTGGCGCAGATCGACAAGAAGAAGGTGGCCTGAGCCATGAGCAATCTGCTGATTGAATTATTTGTTGAAGAATTGCCGCCGAAGGCCTTGAAGAAGCTCGGCGATTCATTTGCCGCCCTGCTGTCCGACAGCCTGAAGGCGCAGGGCCTGCTCGTGGCGAACAGCGCCGTCACGCCATTCGCCTCGCCACGCCGCCTTGCCGTGCACCTCACCGATGTTGTGGCTAAAGCTGCCGACCGGGCGCTGCTGCAAAAGCTGATGCCCGTGGCAGTAGCAATCGGCGCAGAAGGCCAGGCGACACCGGCATTGATCAAGAAGCTTGCCAGTCTGGGCATCGAGGCAAGCGCAGTGCCGGCCTTGCTGCCGCAACTCAAGCGGGCCGCGGACGGAAAAGCCGATGCGCTGTTCCTTGACTCGGTCGTTGCCGGTGTCACTCTGCTGGAGGGTCTGCAAAAAGCCCTGCTCGAAGCCTTGGCCAGGCTGCCGATTCCCAAAGTGATGAGTTACCAGTTGGCCGATGGCTGGACCGATGTCAAGTTCGTTCGCCCGGTGCATGGATTGATTGCACTGCATGGCAGCGACATCCTGCCGGTGCAGGCCCTGGGCTTGAGCGCCGGTCGGCAGACGCGCGGCCACCGCTTCGAGGCCAAGGTCGAGGTGCTGGAAATCCAGTCGGCTGACAGTTACGCCAGCCAGATGCTTGAGCAGGGCGCAGTGCTTGCCAGCTTTGACGAACGCCGCGCCGAAATCTTGCGGCAACTGCATGAAGCAGCGGACACGCAAGGCCTGACGCCGATCGACGACAGCGCCTTGCTCGACGAAGTCACCGGTCTGGTCGAGCGGCCGAATGTGTTGAGCTGCCAGTTCGAACCGGAGTTCCTCGCGGTGCCGCAGGAATGCCTGATCCTGACGATGAAGGCGAATCAGAAATATTTCCCCTTGCTCGATAGCGCGGGGAAGCTGACGCATCAATTCCTCGTCGTCAGCAACATCAGCCCGGCTGACGCCAGCGCCGTCATCCAGGGCAATGAACGCGTCGTGCGGCCGCGCTTGGCCGATGCCAAGTTTTTCTTTGACCAGGACCGCAAGAAATCGCTGACTGAGCGCGTCCCAGGCTTGGCCAAGGTCGTCTACCACGGCAAACTCGGCACCCAGCAAGACCGCGCCGAGCGGGTGCGCGCGATTGCCAAAGCGATCGCCGCGCAGCTCGGCGAAGTTGCGCTGGCGAGTCAGGTCAACGTTGCCGCCCAGCTGGCCAAGGCCGACTTGCTGACCGACATGGTCGGCGAATTCCCCGAATTGCAGGGCATCATGGGGGGCTATTACGCCCGTCATGACGGCTTGCCCGAAGCGATCGCGATCGCGATCGAAGACCATTACAAGCCGCGCTTCGCCGGCGATGCATTGCCGCGCAACCAGGTCGGCTTGATCGTCGCGATGGCCGACAAGCTCGAGACCCTGATCGGCATGTTCGGTATCGGCCAGTTGCCAACCGGCGACAAGGATCCGTTTGCCTTGCGCCGCCATGCCTTGGGACTGCTGCGCATGCTCGGCGAGCGTGCCGGAAAGCTGCAGCTCGACGCCTTGATCGCCGCAGCCTTGCCGGCCTTCGGCAGCTTGATCGAAGATCCGACACAGCCCTTGGCTGATTTCATCTTCGACCGTCTGTCAGGCGCAGCCCGTGAGCAAGGCTTCAGCGCCCAGGAAGTGGACGCGGTGCTGGCGCTTCGACCGCAACGGCTGGCCGATGTGACACCGAGATTGCAGGCGGTGCGCGAATTCGCCACGCTGCCCGAAGCCGCATCACTGGCTGCTGCCAACAAGCGCATCGGCAACATCCTGAAAAAGAGCGAGACGACTGTACTTGCCCGGATCGATCCGGCGCTGCTGCAATTGCCCGCTGAGCAGCATCTGGCGACCGCGCTGATGAGCGCACAGGTGCTGGCTGATGCGCTGTTCCATAACGGCGAATATGCGGCTTCGCTGCGCGAACTGGCGGCCTTGAAGGACCCGGTCGACGCCTTCTTTGATCATGTGATGGTCAATGCCGAAGACCCGCTGTTGCGCGCCAACCGTCTGGGACTGCTCAAATGCCTGCACGAAGCCATGAACCGGGTGGCCGATCTGGCTCGCCTGGCGACCTGAACAAGGAGCCTGGATGAGGATCGATCACAGTCATGCCATGAAACTCGTCGTGCTGGGGCGCGACGGGACCCTCAATCAATACCGCGATGATCATGTGAAGTCGGTCGAGGAGTTGCAGCCCTTGCCGGGCGCGCTGGAGGCGGTGGCAAGGCTCAACCATGCCGGCTGGCATACGGTACTGGCCACCAATCAGCCCGGCATCGGCCGCGGCCTGCTCGACATGTCTTCGCTGAACGCAATCCACATCCGTCTGAATCAGCTACTGGCCGAAAAAGGCGGAAGGCTCGACGCGGCCTTCTTCTGCCCGCACAGTCCGGAGGAAAACTGTGAATGCCGCAAGCCCTTGCCCGGCATGCTGCAGCAGATCGGCGAGCGCTTCGGCGTTGACCTGGCGACCGTGCATATGGTGGGCGCTTCGCTCGGCGACATCCAGACCGCCCATGCCGCAGGCTGCCAGCCGCATCTGCTGCGCAGCGACCGGCTCGGTGCGATCGATGAGTCACAGTTGGCAGCCTTGGCGGCCCAGGTGCCGGGCACCAAGGTCCATGCCAATCTGAGCGCCTTTGCCGAATATTTGATCAAGCAGGGCCGCCGCATCAAAGCCGATGCCCGCAGCGAAACTCTGCCGCAACCTGTCCGCAATGGAGAACTGACCTGATGTCGACGCTGCTTGCTGCAATACGCTCACTGCTCTACATCGTCTGGTTGGTTGTCACGGTCGTGCCCTGGGCCTTGGCCGTTGTGCTGATTTCGCTGTTCGTCCGGGGCGACCCGGTGTACTGGTCCTGCGTTGGCTGGCTGCGTACCGCAACGCTGGGCGCACGCCTGATCTGCGGCGTCCGCTACCGCATCCAGGGCATGGAAAATCTGCCCGACAAGACCGACAGCAAGGCGGCTGTCGTCTTGCTCGCCAAGCACCAGAGCACCTGGGAGACTTTGGCTTTTCCAGGCTTGATGGCGCATCCGCTGGCCTATGTATTCAAGCGTGAATTGCTCTACATCCCGTTTTTCGGCTGGGCCATGGCCCGGATGGACATGATCCATATCGACCGCAGCAAGCGCGCGCAGGCCTGGAACAAGGTCGCCGAGCAGGGTCGCCGCCTGGCGTCCTTGGGTCATTGGGTCATCATGTTCCCTGAAGGCACGCGCATCGCCCGTGGCCAGAAGGGCGAATACAAGACCGGTGGCAGCCGCCTGGCGATCGCCAGCGGCGTGCCGGTCGTGCCGATCGCTGTCACTTCGGCACGCTGCTGGCCGCGCAAGACTTTCCTGCTGCGCCCCGGTATGGTCGACATCTCGATCGGCAAGCCAATCTCTTCTGACGGGCGCAAGGCAGGTGAGCTGATGCAAGAAGTCGAAGCCTGGATCGAGACCGAAATGCGCCGACTGGATCCGGAAGCCTATTTACCGGAAGCAACCCTCTGACAGGAAGGCAAGGAATGCTGAAACGACTGGCCAATTTGCTGCAGGACAAGCAGATTTCGCTGTTCGAAGCCGAGCCGGAAGCAACGCCGGCAAAGCCCTCACTGGACGCTTTCAACAAGCCCCGCGCAATGCGCGAGTTATGCCTGGGTGAACACCGGGTCGACTATGAATTGAAGCGGGCAAGGCGCCGCAGCATCGGCTTTGTCGTCGGCGCCGAAGGCCTGCGAGTCAGCGCGCCGCGCTGGTTGCCGCAGGCCGACATCGACCGCGCTCTGCAGCAAAAGTCGGACTGGATCTTGCGCAAGTTGATCGAGCAGCGCGATCGTGCTCGCCGGGTGCAGGCATCGCGCCAGTCCTGGTGCGATGGTGCCGATCTCGCCTACCTCGGCCGCGTCTTGAAATTGAGCCTCGACCCTGCGCGCTCAGGCGTGACGCTGCTGGAGGCCGATGGCCTGCTGGCCGTCGGCCTGCCATCCAGCGCCAGCGAAGCGCAGATTCGCGATGCTGTGCAAGCCTGGCTGCAGCGCAGTGCCAAGGCCTGGTTCCTGCCGCGTTGCCAGCATTTCGCTGCCGCACTCGGTGTGGACATGCCGCAATTGAGCCTGAGTTCGGCACAGACCCGCTGGGGCAGCGCCAGCGTCAATGGCAAGGTCAGGCTGAATTGGCGTTTGATCCAGTTCACCCCGGCGATCATCGACTATGTGGTGGCCCATGAACTGGCCCATCTGCGCGAGATGAATCACAGCGCACGCTTCTGGGAAGTGGTGCGGTCGGTGGTGCCGGATTTCGAAGCCGCGCGCGAACATCTGCGCGCGGAGTCCATCATCGCGCAGTGAGCGGTGCCGAAAACCGGTAGATGCCGTCGGCATCTTGCTGCCGGGTCAGCTTTCCGGCCAGCCACAGCGCGTTCAAATGCGCCACCGACTCGCCCATCGCAAAGGTCGTCTGATGCAGATCGAGCTTGCGCCTGAACAGCAACTCAAGCAGCTCGGCGGCATGGCAGGGTTTGGCCGCGCAGGCCAGCGTCACATCGGCCAGCCGCTCGTCATGATGCTGCTGCAGTTGGTCGACACGGGCATGCAAGCCGGTGAAGGGCTTGCCATGCGAAGGCAAGACCAAGGTGTCGGCGGGTAATGCGAGCATTTGCGCGATCGATGTCAGGTAGAGGCTCAATGGATCAGCTTCAGGCTCGACATCGACGACGCTGACATTGGTCGAGATCCGCGGCAGCACCATGTCGCCGGAAATCAGCAGCCCCGCAGCTCGGCAATACAAGCTCATATGCTCCGGCGCATGGCCGAAACCTGCAATGCAGACCCAGGTTCGTCCGCCGATCATGATGCCGTCACCATTCATCAAGCGGCGGAACTTGTCCGGCACCGCCGGCACCATACTCGGGTAATAGCTGCTGCGCGAACGGATCTGTGCGAGCGAATCGGCATCGGTCAGTCCATGGCTGGCAAAAAAATCGGCGGCGGCGGTGCCGCCCATCCCGACTGTCGACGCGCTGGCCAAACGCGCCAGATTGAAATCGGTTGCACTGATCCACAAGCGGCAATCCCAGCGGCGGGTCAGCCAGTCAGCCAAGCCGATATGGTCGGGATGGAAATGGGTGACGATCACGCGCAGCACCGGCAGACCGTCGAGATGCCCGGCGAAGATCAGCTCCCAGTTGGCGCGGGTGAGCTCGTTGCTGATGCCGCAATCGACGATGGTCCAGCCCTGCCGGCCGTCGATCTCATCGCGCAGCAGCCACAGATTGATATGGTCGAGCGCGAATGGCAGGCCCATGCGCAACCAGCGCAGTCCTGGGGCAACTTCAAGCACATTGCCCGGCGCCGGCAAGGCGTCGCCCAGCGGGTAATGCAGTTCTGATTCTCTGAGATTGGCCATGATTGATATTCTTGGGCACGCCGAGCATAAAATTGACGTTTACGTCAACGTCAAATGAACCGCCAGTTTAGCCATGACCCATGATCCCCGTTTATTCACGATCACCGAACTGGCTGCGGAGTTCGACATCACGTCCCGAACGATCCGCTTCTACGAGGACATGGGGCTGCTGCAGCCCTCGCGTGCCGGCCGCAATCGCGTCTACACGCAGCGCGACCGCACAAGGCTGAAACTGACGCTGCGCGGCAAACGCCTCGGGCTGTCGCTGCAGGAAATCAAGCAACTGGTCGGCATGTATGACGATGAGTCTGATGCGGCGCCGCAACTCAAAGCGTTTCTCGAAATCCTGCAGCAACATCGCCGGCAACTCGAGCAGCAACTCGATGACATCGAGGTCACCCTGGCCGAAATCAGCCAGCATGAAAAGCGCTGCCGGACGCTACTGTCGCGCGCTTGACAGGTCGATCACCGTGCTTGGCGGTAGAGTTCAAGGCCGCATCGCCTGTGGCGTCTGGAATGTTCGAACGCACAGCCTTGTTGCTGTCCTCTTCCCGCGCTCGAAGGCGTCAAGCAACCCCCAAAGCCTGCCGGCAAGCCCTGCACGGGCTGGCACCACGCTACAACTTCAGCATCCGCAGCCATGACCTATCCGCATTTGTTCGAACCGCTTGACCTCGGTTTCACCACCTTGAAGAACCGCGTGCTGATGGGCAGCATGCATACCGGGCTTGAAGATGGGCGCAAACATTTCGAACGGATGGCCGTCTACTTTGCCGAGCGCGCGCGCGGCGAGGTTGGGTTGATCGTCACCGGCGGTTTCGCACCCAATATCGAAGGCTGGGCCAAGCCTTTTGCCGGCACATTGGCCACCAGTGGCGCGGCCCGAAGGCATCAGACCATCACCCGGGCCGTCCATGCCGAAGGCGGCAAGATCGCCCTGCAAATCCTGCACACCGGTCGCTATGGCTATCAACCCTTTTGCGTCGCGCCCTCCAGAATCAAGTCGCCGATTTCGCCCTTCACGCCGCGCGAGTTGTCGGCGCGCGGCATCGAAAGGCAGATCCGCGCCTTCATCCGCTGCGCCAAGCTGGCGCGCGAAGCCGGCTATGACGGTGTCGAGGTGATGGGGTCGGAAGGCTATTTTCTGAACCAGTTTCTCGTCACCCATACCAACCAGCGCAGCGACGATTGGGGCGGCAGCTATGCCAACCGGATGCGTTTGCCGGTGGAGATATTGACCCGAATGCGCGAGGCGGTCGGGCCTGACTTCATCATCATTTATCGCCTGTCGATGCTCGATCTGATCCCCAACGGCAGCAGTTGGGACGAGGTGCTGCAACTGGCACGAGCAGTAGTGAAGGCCGGAGCGACGCTGATCAATACCGGTGTCGGCTGGCATGAGGCCCGCATCCCGACGATCGCCACTTCAGTGCCACGCGCCGGTTTTGCCTGGATCACCAAAAAGCTGCGCGATCAATTACGCTCGGAAGGCATCAACATCCCGCTGATCACCAGCAACCGGATCAACACGCCTGAAGTGGCCGAAAACGTCCTTGCCGAAGGCAATGCCGACATGGTCAGCATGGCGCGGCCGTTTCTGGCCGACCCGGAATTTGTCAAAAAAGCACGCGAACAACGCAGCGACGAAATCAATACCTGCATCGCCTGCAACCAGGCCTGCCTCGACCATACCTTCGCGCAGCAAATCTCGACCTGCCTGGTCAATCCGCGCGCGGCTTTCGAACAGGAGTTGCAGATCATCCCGATCGCAGCGTCCAGAATGCCGCGCAAGAAGATTGCCGTCGTCGGCGCCGGTCCTGCCGGCCTTGCTGCGGCGACGACGCTGGCCGAGCGCGGCCATCAAGTGCATTTGTTTGACAGTGCGGCCAAGATCGGCGGCCAGTTCAATCTGGCAAGGCTGATCCCCGGCAAGGAAGAGTTTGCTGAAACCCTGCGTTATTTCCGCCGCCGGATCGAGGTCACCGGCGTGACCCTGCACCTCAACCAACGTGTGACTGCCTCTGACCTGGCCGGCTATGACGACGTGCTGCTGGCCACCGGCGTCACGCCGCGCGACCCGCAGATCAAGGGTCAGAACGATCCGGCGCTGGCTGGCATGGTGCTGTCCTATATCGATGTGTTGGCCGGAGGGGCCAAAGTCGGTCAGCGCGTCGCGATCATCGGCGCCGGTGGCATCGGTTTCGATGTGGCTGAATTTCTGGTCGATGCGCCGGGACATTCGTTGGCGCTGGACGCCCAGGCCTGGCGGCGCGAATGGGGGGTCGGCGATCCGGCCGAGACGCGCGGCGGTCTGCTGCGTCCCGCACCTTCGGCACCGCTACGCAGCATCACGCTGCTGCAGCGCAAGGCCGGCAAACCCGGCGCCGGACTGGGAAAAACCACCGGCTGGATCCACCGCGCGGCCTTGAAGATGAAACAGGTCGAGATGCTCGCCGGTGTCAATTACGAGGCGATCACGGCCGAGGGTTTGTGGATCAGTTATGGCGAAAAACATCTCGACACCCAGCTGTTGGCTGTCGACAACATCGTGCTTTGCGCTGGTCAGTTGCCGCTGCGCGAACTCGAAGCGCCGCTGCGCGCTGCGGGCTGCAAAGTGCAGCTGATCGGCGGTGCCCTGGAAGCGGGCGAGCTCGACGCCAAACGCGCGATCCTGCAGGGAACGAGGCTGGCGGCTGCGCTTTAAGGCGAGGCCTAAACGCCGTAGCGATCCCGGTAGGCTTGCACAGCAACCGAATGCGCCACGGCCGCAGGGTCGCTGCGCAGGTATTGCAGCAGGTCGGACAAACCGGCAATCGCCAGCACCGGCAACTGCAGCTGCTGGGTGACATATTGCACCGCTGACCAGCTCATTTCGACCCCGGCCTCGGCGGCCTTCTCCTGGCGATCTAGAGCAATCGTGACGCCGCATGGCGTAGCGCCGGCGGCCCGGATCATCGCGATCGACTCAAGCACCGAGGTGCCG
>CAMDHE010000064.1 GCA_945898095.1 Roseateles toxinivorans
GGCCCATCACCTCGTTCAACTCCTTCAACGCGGCCGGCTGGACCTTCTCGAGCAAGGCCACCCGCAGCAGGATTTCATTGCGTTCCTCATCGCCGAACAGCTTGGAGACGCTGGAAGCCTGAGCCGCCTCCAGGAAAACGAACACCGTCGCGATGATCTGCGGATGCTCGTTCTTGATGATTTCGTAGAGGACATCGGACTCCATCCGCTTGAGCCCCTCGATGCCCGACATGTCAATCGCAGACTCAAGCCGGCCCAGCAGGTCAGACGCGCCTTCCATGCCCAGCGCCTTGTTGAGCATGTTCTGCATGAAGGAATCAGTGTCGAACGCAACCTGGGCATTGTTCGACGTCGTTTCCTTGAATTCACGCAGCACTTCCAGCACCAGGTCGCGCGACAGTGCTCGCACCACCGCCATCTTGGCCGACAAGCGCTGCACTTCGAACGGCGTCAACTGGCGCAGCACATCGGCGGCCGCCTCGGCGCCGACCGCAAGCAGCACCACTGCAGCCTTGGACGGGCCGTCAAGATCGGCAATGCTCGTGATCGTGCCCTGTGCGCCTTTGACGCCCTCCTTGAGGGCCTCGGCCATGGATAACGCTTTGGGGGCCTTCGGCAGACCATCATCATCTAATTCATCGGCCATATCACCTCCCGGATTTGTTGTTGTGATCGGCGTCTTCGCTCAACCACTTGCGCAATACAGCCGTTGCATCGGGCGAGCGCTTCATGAAAGCATCGCGCGCCTCGGCTATTTCAGCTTCGATCGAATTGGGGCGAGCCGAGGGCGCCACTTTCAACGCGGACCCGGCTGCAGGTGCTGCCCTGCTTGCCGGCCGGCTCGGCGGCTTTGGTTTTGACTTGAACCAGTCGAACATATTGACCTTACTTGTCCTTCACCTGGCCAAGCCATTCCTTGAAGATCGAAGCTACCACGCGCGGATCCTTGGTCACATAGTCCTTGGCGTAGGTGATCAATTCCTCATACTCGCGCTGCTTGTCTTCCTCGAGGCGCTTGCGTTCGTCCTCGCTGCGGCGCTTGTCTTCCTCCAAGCGCAGGCGGTCTTCGTCTTCACGCATGCGCTTGTCTTCTTCTTCCAGACGGCGGCGTTCTTTCTCGAGTTCGATTTCCAGACGACGCTTCTCGCGTGCCTGCGGTGACATCGTCGCCAGCTCGGCCTTGATCTTCTCGTCGAATTCCTCCTCCATCCGCTGCGCTTCCTCGCCCTCGGCCTTTGGCGGCGGGAACAGGATCGGACGCACGACGCCGAGGAAGACAAAGCCCAGCGCTCCAGCCAGCAAGCTGTACTTGAGGAATTCCTTGCCCATCTCCTGGAAGCCGGCATCACGCCAGATCGAGGTATCTTCTGGCGGCTCGACATTGAAGGGTATGTTCGAAACGCTGACCGAATCACCGCGCTGCTGATTGAAGCCCATGGCGTCGCGCACCATCTGGTTGATCTGCTTCATCTCGTCAGCGCTGAACGGCACCGAAGTCGGCTTGCCCGCCTTGTCGACGCCCTTCTTGAAATTCAGAATGACCGCTGCCGACACCTGCTTGATCTGGCCGCGACCCGGCTTGGTGGTCTGTATCGCCCGGTCAACTTCGTAATTGAAGGTCGCTTCCTTGCGGTTGGCATTGCTGGTCTGCATGCCGGTCAAGGGCGAGGTCGGCGTTGCCCCGCCCTGCTGGGTCGGCGGCTTCGATTCGATCGGCGACTGCGCCGGTTGCGGTGGCTGGTTGCTCAGCGCGCCGGGAATGCCGCCCGCAGTGGTGATCGGCCCGGTCGCTTCCAGGCTCTGCTGGCTGCGGATCGCGCTCTTTTCCGGCGGGGAGTTGGGCGTGAAGCTTTCTTCCGTGCGTTCGATCTGCGTAAAGTCCAGTACCACCGACACCTGGGCGCGCACATTCTCGCGCCCGGCCACCGGCTCGACGATCGTGGCGATGCGCTTGGCGATCGTGCCCTCGACCTCGGAGACATATTTCAGCTGAGTCGCATCCAGACCCAAAGCCCCCATGCGGGACGGATTAGGCGCCAGCAGATTGCCTTCCGAATCCATCACCGACACCGATTGCGGACTCATCTGCGGTATCGACGAGCTGACCAGATTGGTCACTGCAATCACCTGACCATCGTCGAGGAAGCGGCCCGGATGCATCGTCAACACCACCGAAGCAGTCGGGCGCTGCGCGTCGCGGCTGAAGGCCGACTGTTTCGGAATTGCAACATGGACCCGGGCCATCTTCACCTGGGTCATCGAACCGATGGTCTTCGACAGCTCACCCTCAAGGCCGCGCTGGTAGTTGATCTGTTCGACGAACTGGCTGGTTCCGAGCTTCTGGTTCTCCAGCAGTTCGAAGCCGACGGTGCCGGCCTTGGGCAAGCCCTGACCCGCCAGACGCAGCCTGGTTTCATGCACCACCGGCCCCGGCACCATGATGGCGCCGCCGCCTGGCGTGAACTTGTAGGGCACGTTCGATTGCTGCAGCGCCGCGATGATCGCCGCACCATCGCGCTCACTGACGCCAGAGAAGAGGACCTGGTAGTCGTCCTTGCTGCGCCCGCTCATCGCCACCGTGATGACGATCGCCGCCAGCATCACCGCGGCAGTGCCGATGATCAGCTTTTGCAGCATCGGCAAGGCCATCGCGTGGGCAGCCAGGTCCTGCGCGCGGCCAACAAAGCCTTCGCGCGGCGGCGCATTCGACTGCGCCCGAGCCTGTCCACCGCCGATATTCAGGGTGGTGCCGGCATCTGCCGAACCACCTGTCGATCCACTTGAGTCACTCAAAATTGAATCTCATTAATTTTGACCACATAAGCAATTATAACGTTTTACTTGTTTAGGTGAGCATATCGTTTACATTACATCTTGTGAATCAGTTTATCGCCACATCTTGACCGCAACATCCATCGTGAACAGGCCGCCGACGTCGACCCTTGCGCTGCAGCAGGCTTTCGCCGAGTTCGCAGCATCGACCGAACAGCTTGCCCGGCAGGACGAAGAGCTGCGCCATGCCGTCGAGCTGCTGCGCCAGGATCTGGCGCAGACGCACTCGCGCCTGCATGAAGAGATGCACCGGCGGGCCAGTTCAGAGGCGCAGCTCGGTTCGATGTTTGCATCGGCCCCCTTCGGCCTGATCGCGCTGGCGGCCGGGCGCGTGACCGGATTCAACCAGGCCGCTGCAGCGCTGTTCCCTGATCTGGCAGAAAACGCCCAATGGGTGCTGCCGATCGAATGGCGGCGCCGGGGGTCCAGCGATGAATACCTGACCGAGCGCGGCAATGAAGCAAGGTTGATCCGCGTCAACCTGGTCAAGGACACGATCAGCGGCACGGAGTGCATGCGCGTCGATGACATCACCGACATGCACCGTGAGCGCGAAAACCTCGAACGCCAGGAGCGCCTGGCCTCGATGGGCCGCCTGAGCGCCGAACTCGCGCACCAGTTGCGCACCCCGCTGTGCACCGCCACGCTCTATGCCAGCCAGTTGCGCGAAGCCGACATCGGGGCTGAAGAACGCTGCGCGATGGCCGACCGCCTGATCGGCCAACTGGGCCAGCTCGATTCGCTGATCACCCGCATGCTCAGCTTCGTCAAGACCCGGGCCCGCGCCCAGGAAATCGGCCCGATCGAGCCGCTGGTGAGAAGCCAGATCGAGGTCATCATCCCGCTGATGGCCCTGCGCGGCATCAAGCTGGCGCTGGACCTGCAGGCACCGAATTGCGTCATCGCGGTCGACCGCCTGCAGATCGGCTCAGCGGTCATGGCCTTGCTGGAAAACGCGCTGCAACATGCGCCGCAAGGCAGCACCATTGCAGTCGCCTGCCGCAGCGCCGGCCACCGGGTCGAGATCTGTGTTTCTGACGAAGGGCCGGGGATCGCCCCGGAAATCGCCTCAAGGCTGTTCGAGCCCTTCGCCACCGGCCGCCCGAACGGCACCGGTCTGGGCCTGGCGATGGCGCGCGCCGCAGCGCAAGCTCATCGCGGCGAACTCTCCTTTGCTCCGATAGAACCCTGCGGCGTGCGTTTCACGCTCGCCCTGCCTGCCTTGCTGCAAGTCTGAACATGAATACCGCAACACCTCATCTGCTCCTGGTCGAAGACGACGACGACCTGCGCGCTGCACTCGAATCGACGCTCAAGCGCGCGCAATGGAGCGTCTGCGCGGTGGCTTCGGCCGAAGCCGGGCTCGAAGCGCTGCAGCGCCGCGATGCTGACCTGATCGTCTCCGACATCCGCCTGCCCGGCATGGATGGCATGGCCCTGCTTGAACGTGTACGCGAGCGCAGCGCCCATACGCCGGTGGTGTTGATGACCGCCCATGCCGATGCGATGCTGGCGATCGCGGCACTCAAAGCCGGAGCGCGCGACCTGCTGTTGAAGCCTTTCGGCGCAGCCCAGTTGGTCGAAGTCGTGCAACGCCATGCGCCGGCGCAGCGCAGCGAACCTTCAGCCAGCGGCTTGATCGCGCATGACCCACTGATGCGCGCCGCGGTCACCCGCGCCGAACGCGCTTCACGTGCTGATGCCACCGTGCTGCTGAGCGGCGAATCGGGAGTCGGCAAGGAAGTGATGGCCCGCCATATTCACCTCGGCTCGCCGCGTGCCAAGCAGGCATTCATCGCGATCAACTGCGCGGCGATTCCCGAAACACTGCTCGAATCGACCCTGTTCGGCCATGAAAAAGGCGCTTTCACCGGCGCCATCCGCCAGCAGGCAGGCAAGTTCGAACAGGCGCAAGGCGGCACTTTGTTCCTCGATGAAATCGGTGAATTGCCGATCGAGACCCAAGCCAAATTGCTGCGGGTGCTGCAGGAGCGCAGCCTTGAGCGGGTTGGTGGGCATGAATCGATCGCCGTCGACATCCGCCTGATCGCAGCGACCAACCGCGAACTGGGCCGCGATGTCGCTGCCGGCCGTTTCCGCGAAGACCTCTATTACCGCTTGGCCGTTTTTCCGGTGCCCTTGCCACCGCTACGCGACCGTCCCGGCGACATCGTGCCGCTGGCACAGAGCTTTGTGCGCCGCTATGCCAGCAGCTTCGGCATGGCCGACGCGAAGTTGGCATCGGACGCCGAGGCTGCGCTGTTGCGCCACCGCTGGCCGGGCAATGTGCGCGAGCTTGAAAACACGATTCAACGCGGCTTGCTGCTGACCGACACCGGCGTGATCGAGGCCTCCCACCTCGAACTACCCGACAGCGGCCTGGCCGCACCGGTCTTGCCAACAGCTGTCGCGCCAGTAGAGGCTGCAACGCCGACCCCGGTCAGCGCGGAGTTGCCGCCTGCGATGCAGCAATTCACCCAGGCACCGCGTCCGCGCAATGTGCGCGATGCCGAACGCGAACATATCCTCAGCGTCGTCGAACAAGTGCAAGGCGACCGCCGCAAAGCAATCGCCATCCTCGGCATTTCGGAACGCGCCCTGCGCTACAAATTGAAGGCCTACCGTGAGCTCGAAAATGCCGGCAACGGCGAGCTGACAAACGCTAACCCCGAGGCTGAAACATTCACCTCACAAGTCAATACGAGCACCACATCATGAATCTGCAAAGCGTTGACGCCATTCTTTCCCGCATGGAAGCGCTGCAAAATGCCTCGCGCGGCTTGGCCGCTCCTGGCACCGGTGGGGCCAAGCTGACCGGTGCGGTTGACTTCTCGTCGATGCTGCGCGATGCCGTCCACGAGGTCAATGCGGTGCAGAGCACGGCCCATTCCCAAGCCCAGGCCTTCCAGCTCGGCGACCGTTCGGTGTCGATCGAACAGGTGATGATTTCGATGCAAAAAGCCAGCCTGTCCTTCCAGGGCATGGTGGCGGTCCGCAACAAGCTGGTTGAAGCCTACCGGGAAATCAGCAACCTGCAAGTCTGACGCCGGCGCCATGCGGTGCCGTTGACCGCAAGCGCTGCAGCAACGAAAGAAAGAGCGACAAGACAGACCCCGCTGCGCTGCTATTCTGGAATCACCCCGGGCAATCCGGCTTCGATCCAGGACCATGATGGACAGCGCAACCCTCTCCAAGCGATTCCAGACCCTCGAACTCGCGCCTTTCGCGGTTCACAGCCCGGCGGCCATCCTGCAGTCACTTGTTTCATGCGGGCTGGTCGGCCAGCTGATGCCCGACGCCCAGCATGCCGGTCTTGGCATTGACTGCCAGTTGGTCGAAGCCCGCAAGGATTGCCTGCTGCTGCGTGCCAGGATCGCGCCCCAGACCCCGCCTTGGCAACAGGCCTTGGCGATCTTCAAACCGGGCCAGCATATCGTCCGCCTGCCGTGCGCAGAACTCTTCGCCTGCAATGATGAACTGCTGCAATGCCGGTTTCCCGAGACGATCTGGCAGATGCCCAGGCGTGCGCTGTTTCGCGTCGCGCCGCCTGCAGCGCCACCGCTGCGACTCAAAGCCCACAGCCCGTCGGGCAGCAGCCCCTGGCGCGGCAAAGCCATCGACTTGAGCGTCGGCGGCCTGTCTTTTGCCATCGAAGCTGCGCAAGCACCCTGCAAGGTCGACGCGATCCTGCCGGCCTGCCAGCTCAGCGATGGCAACTGGAGCTCACCCCATTTCGACCTGCGCGTTCGCAGCGTCGAGCCTGGGGCATCGAAGGACAGTTGGCGCATCGGCGCGGCGCTCTACTACCCCGAGCGCGACATCATCAGCAGCTTGCAATTGGCCAGCTATCGTTTCGAGGTAAGCAACCGCGCCATCAGCAGATCGGCAAGCCCTTCAGCGTGATTTACGCATATGGGCCGGAAGCTCCACCGGCCGTGGGCCAGCCGAGACACGTTCGTCGACGCTATAAGCCCAGACCAGCACCTGTGCCACCACCTTGTAGAGCTCGGGCGGAATCACATGGTTCAGGTCGAGTTGCATCAGCAACTGCACCAGTTCAGGCGCTTCATTGATCGGCACGCCGACCGCCTGCGCACGCGCGATCAAGGCTTCAGCGATATAGCCCTCGCCCTTGGCCACCACTCGTGGCGACATGCCGTTGGTTTCATAGCGCAAGGCCACCGCCTGCTTGGGCGATGCGCGACTCATGGCCGAGCCTCGGAATCTGGATCTGTCTGCAGCGCCTGCAGCGCCAACTCGACCGGCGTCTCCGACAGCGGCGCCAACGCAGTCCGCAAATCATCCAGCGCCGCGTCGAAATGATCGAGGTCCTGCTCGCCGGGCTGCAGATTCACGCTCATCTGGCCGCCCACCTGTTGGGCCAGCACGATCAGCGGCCCGGTATTGGGCAGGTTCACCTCGATGCGCAAGGCCGTGCCGCGCAGCAGCTTGCCGGGATGTTCAGGGTCTTCGCGCCAGGCATCCTTGCGCTGCAGCCTGGCCTGCACACCTGGCGTCAGCTCGCCTGCCCATTGCAGCTGACCATTCAACAGCAACTGCAGGGCCTGCTGAGTCTGCGTCTGGTTCTGCACATCGGGCAGCGCGGACTGCAAGGCGGCTTGCGGTGATGACTGCGCAGCGACTTGTGCCGATGTTTGCGCATTGTCGGCTGCGGCCCTTTGCTCGCCGCCTGCCACCAGCGGCTTGCCGAGCTTCAAGGCATGCGACTGAAAAGGGCTGGCCGCGAGAGTCGCCGGGGTGCGCGGATTGGCTGAGAACAGGGGGGAGCTGCCGAGCGCCTCGCGCAGATTCTGCAGCGCATCCTCGGGGTCGCTGCCAACGGGCTTGCCGGCCGGCGGCCATTTGACGATCGCCTGCGGCTCGGCGCTCTCGTCAGCAACGCCGAGTTGCTGCAGCATCTGCAACAGCAATTGCAGCCTGGGCGCCACCTGCACCGCGCTATTGGGCGTCGGCCGGGCAAACAGAACCTCGTCGGCCAAAGCCGGGCTGCGATTCGCCTCGGGCAAAGCCTGCAGCGCGGTCTGTTCCTTCTTGATCTGGACAGCCTGCCCTTCTGGCCCGGCCACCGGCATCGCCGGCGCGCGCGGCGCTTTCGGGTCGAGACCGACCACTGCCTGCGCCCCGGTGGCAGCGCTGACTTCAGTCGATTCAAGCCGGCGTTGATAGGTCGAATCAACGCCGCCAGGCGGAACGACAGGAAACATGGCGTCCCGCCCTCAGCGACTCAGACGAGTCGCTTCCAGGCTCTCCCGCTGTCCTGCAGCAGGGAATCTGCTTCTGCCGGGCCCTCCGAGCCCGCTGGGTAGCTCGCCAGAGGCGCTTTGGCATCGGCGTCAGCCCAGAAGTCGAGCAGCGGCTGCACGATGCGCCAGCCGGCGATCACGCTGTCCGAACGCTGGAACAAAGTCGCGTCGCCGATCATGCAGTCGTAGATCAGCGTTTCATAGCCGGTACTCGGTGCATTCTGGAAGTAATCCTTGTAATGGAAGTCCATATGCACCTGGCCGATCGAAATATTCGGCCCCGGGATCTTCGCGCCGAACATCAGCGCCGCGCCTTCGTCAGGCTGCAGCTTCAGCACCAGCGCGTTCGGTGTCAGCGCCTCGGTGGCGGTATCGCGGAACAGCGACAGCGGCGGACGCTTGAACTGGATCAAGATCTCGCTGCAGCGCTTGGCCATCGCCTTGCCAGTGCGCAGATAAAAGGGCACGCCGGACCAGCGCCAGTTGTCGATGCCCAGCTTCATGCCGACATAGGTTTCGGTCATGCTGAGTGCGGCTACCCCGGTTTCCTCGCGATAAGCATTGTGCAGATGGCCGTCATGCTGGCCGACGCTGTATTGGCCGCGCACTGTGTCGGTCGCGGCGTCGACAGGATGCACGGCGTTGAGCACCTTGGTCTTTTCATTGCGGATCGCATCGGCAGAAAACGATGCCGGTGGCTCCATCGCCGTCAGGGCGAGCAACTGGAACACATGATTCGGCACCATGTCGCGCAGAGCGCCGGTGGTTTCGTAGAAGCCCGCCCGGCTTTCCACGCCGACCGTCTCGGCCACCGTGATCTGGACATGATCGATATGGTCACGATTCCAGAGCGGCTCGAAAATGCTGTTCGCAAAGCGCATCAGCATGATGTTCTGCACCGTCTCCTTGCCCAGGAAATGGTCCATGCGGTAGATCTGCGGCTCGGCCAGATTGCGCCGCAATTGGGCATTCAGCGCCTTGGCCGAATCGACATCATGTCCGAAGGGCTTCTCCACCACCACCCGGCGCCAGCGACCCGGCGCCTCGGTGACCAGACCGGCAGCGCCGAGCTGGTCAACGATGCCGCCAAAGAACCGCGCCGCTACCGCCAGGTAAAACACCGCGTTGTCGCCGGTGCCATGCTCGACGCTTTCCTGCGTCAAACGTTCCTGCAGATGCTGGTAAGTCTCGGCAGCGCCGAAATCGCCTGGCAGATAGCTGATCCGCTGCAGCAACTCACCCCAATGAGTCTCGTCGAGCGCTTGCGAATAATGCTTGTCCGACGCAAAGGCCCGCACCGCATCGTCGAGATGCTGACGAAACGCCTCGTTCGTCATCTCGAGCCGATCGACCCCGATCAGCGCGAAATTCTCCGGCAGCAAATCGGTGCGCGCGAGGTTGTAGAGCGCCGGAATCAGCAGCCGCTTGGTCAGGTCACCGGCAGCGCCAAAAATGACCATCGCGCAAGCGGGGGCCCGCTGACCATGGGGAATTGCCTCATGTTCGATATGGGTAACCTGGACCATGGTTCAGGCTTTCGTCGGTTCTTGATGGCCGCCGAACTGCTTGCGCATCGCCGACAGCAGCTTCTCCGCGAAGGTATGGTCCTGGCGCGAGCGGAAGCGGGCGTAGAGAGCCGCCGACAACACATCGGTCGGCACCGCTTCTTCGATCGCCGCCATGATGGTCCAGCGGCCCTCGCCCGAATCCTCGACAAAGCCCGAATAGGACTTCAGCTGCGGATCCTCGGCCAAGGCGGCTGCGCTGAGGTCGAGCAACCATGACGATACGACGCTGCCACGACGCCACAGTTCGGTGATGTCGGCCAGGTTCAGGTCATAGCGGCGTTCGGCCGGAATGCTCTGCTGCGCCACGCCCTTGAGCACATCCAGGCCTTCGGCATAAGCCTGCATCAGGCCATATTCGATACCGTTATGGACCATCTTGACGAAATGTCCCGATCCGGCCGGGCCGGTGTAGAGATAGCCGTCTTCTGCCGTTGACGCACCGGGCACGCGCCCTGGTGTCAGGTCGACGGTGCCGATGCCTGGCGCCAGAGTCTTGAAAATCGGATCGAGCCGCTGCACCGAAGCCTGGTCGCCACCGATCATCAGGCAGTAACCACGCTCCAGGCCCCAGACGCCGCCGCTGGTGCCGACGTCGATGTATTGCACACCCTTGACGGCCAGCTCCTGCGCCCGCCGCACATCGTCCTTGTAGTTCGAATTGCCGCCGTCGATGATCACATCGCCCGGTGCCAGCAACTCGCCAAGCTTGGTCACTGCCGCCTCGGTGATCGCGCCAGCCGGCAGCATCACCCAGACCGCGCGCGGTTGCGCCAGCTTCTGCACCAGCTGCGCCAGGTCTGCAGCACCTGCAGCGCCCTCGCCTTCCAGCTGCGCCACGGCGCCCGCATTGGTATCAAAAACCACGCAATCGTGGCCGTTTTTCATCAAGCGCCGGACAATATTGCCGCCCATCCGCCCCAAACCGATCATTCCGAGTTGCATGTCGTCGCCTTAAAAGATTGTTGTCTGACGACTTTACACACAAAACACGGTTTCATCTTGTTTTTCTTGTGTCAAATGGCCGTTGGACGCGGATTATTTTTTTCGCCCTGACACCCAAGGCCCGTCGAAGCCGATTCGTCTGATGCCGACATAGCTCAACCAGGGTCAGAAGTCCACCAATGCCCGACTAGCGATGAGCCCTGGCCTTGAACCAACTATTGACCAGGTACTCGCCAAGCGCCTTGGTCGTGTTGTGCACGAGCGCATGGGAAAACATCGCCCAGGCATGTTTTTCATAGATGTCGGAAGGTGACACCTTCCCGGCCAGATCATCAATTATTTGCTTGCAGCGCGCCTTTTCATAAGAAACCATCGTGGCTGCCGGGCATGCTTCAACATCAAGGAACAAGGGCAAAGCGCCATTCGCAATGATCTCGTAATGCCGCATGCAGTCCCAACCCGATTTCTTCGTCGTCACGGCCAGGCGCGCTTCCTGGTAGCCGCCGTAGTAGGAAGCTTCGTCCTTGTAGATATAGGTCGATCGATCGCGCGGATCGCAGATCGAGAAGTCCCTGGTCTTGTTGAAGAAACTCGGACTGAAGCGCGAGGTCGGCATCGCAAAACTGATGGGCAGAACAGAATCCTGCACCGTGGACAACTCCCGCTTGAAATACAGCATGCCGAAGTCAAGCGCCAGCATGTTGATGCGCTCATGGTCTTCGCCATCGACCGCGATGATCTTGTCAGCCGGATAATTTCCGATCACCAGTTCCAGAAAGTCGACATTCCTGAAGATCGAGCCGAACACAATCAGATCGAAATATCGGGCCCTGATTTTCGCTTCGATGTCGGTGCGGTCGACCTCGATGTCTTCCAGCAACCTTGTCACCGACATGCCCATGCCATACATCTGGCGGCATGCAGCCTCTGGATGGCTGAGGTAAGCGTGGTGATGCTTGTTGGCGTCGACCACCTCGGCGCCGAACATCTCGCGCAAGCCGACGAAAAGGCAATCTGCCTGGTAGTCAATATTGTCACCACCGCTGATGAACAGTATCTTCATCGCCCTGCCATTTTTAAATTCACGGGTTCACCTGAAACATGCAAGCGGCTTCCATCGGCCTCAGACCATGGTCTTGAAGTAGGCGATCGTCTTCTGCAGGCCATCGTGCAGAGGGATTCCCGGCGCCCAGCCGAGCAACTGATTGGCCAGAGTCAGGTCAGGGCGACGCTGGCGCGGATCGTCAGCGGGGAGTGGCTGATGCACGATCTTCGAAGCGCTGCCGGTCAGTTCGAGCACCTGCCGGGCCAACTCGAGCATCGTGAACTCGCCGGGGTTGCCAATATTGATCGGCCCGGTGACCTCATCAGGGCTGTCCATCATCAAAATCATCGCGTCGATCAAATCATCAACAAAGCAAAAACTCCGGCTTTGTGAGCCGTCACCATATAGCGTGATGTCTTGCCCGCGCAGCGCCTGCATGATGAAGTTGCTGACCACACGGCCGTCTTCGGGGTGCATCCTGGGCCCGTAGGTGTTGAAAATCCGCACCACCTTGATATGCAACTTGTGCTGACGGTGATAGTCGAAAAACAGCGTCTCGGCGCAGCGTTTGCCTTCGTCGTAACAGCTGCGAATCCCGATCGGGTTGACCCGGCCCCAATAGCTTTCCTGCTGCGGATGCACCTCAGGGTCGCCATAAACCTCCGAGGTCGAAGCCTGCAGGATCTTGGCCTTGCAGCGCTTGGCCAGGCCCAGCATATTGATGGCGCCATGCACGCTGGTCTTGGTCGTCTGCACCGGGTCGTTCTGGTAATGGATCGGGCTTGCCGGGCAGGCCAGGTTATAGATCTCGTCCACCTCCACATAGAACGGGAAGGTCACATCATGGCGGATCAGCTCGAAATTGCTCTGCCCCAGCAGGTGGGCGATATTGCTCTTGCTACCGGTGTAGAAATTGTCGAGGCAGATCACATCATCGCCCCGCGCCACCAGCCGGTCACACAAATGGCTGCCCAAAAAACCGGCGCCACCCGTGACCAATATTCTTTTTGTCAATTGCGAACGCATCTTTACCGCCTGTCTTTCATGCCATCTGGAAACTGACCCGCCGCCTCACCTGGCAAAGCGCCCGGTCAGAAAATGACCCTGATGTTAACTGCAAGTCTGGCTGGAAAATATCAAACAGCTTGGTTGAATTTCTGTCCAGCACCTTGCGATTACCCCGCTTTACGCCAGATTGAACAAAATTCGCCCTCTCCCTGAATCGGCGCCAAGGCATTTTCCCGCATGATCCGGTGCAGTGGCGCTATCTCGACGTGGCGATGCATCGGAAATGTCTCGCTGGGCCCTTCCAGATCGACCAGCAAGATAAAAACTCCGCCGGCATTCAAATGCTCGCAAAGTGTTCTGACGATCTGTTCCGGATTGATCGTATGCTCAAGCACCGCATCCGTATAGATAATATCGTAGCTGTCTTGCAGGCTGAATAACTCCGGATCCGAGAGGATCACCTGTACCGGAATCGCATATTTATTGATGCGCCAAGTCGCGAACTTGCTGACCAACCCGGGGATATCAAGATAAGTCACCTCCTTGCCGAGGCTCTGGACGATTTCGCAAAAAACGCCCAAGCCACCGCCGAACTCGATGAATTTCTTCCCCGGATGGTCCAGAATGGTTTCAAGAATCAGTGGATTGAAGCTCTGCAGTTTATCAACAACCGCCTGTTTGTTGAAATTGGCCGTCAACAAATCATAGATATAAAACTGCGAACTTGCATAAAAATATCGCGTCTTGCCAACGAAATCGGGTTCTGGCAGCTTATTCCATTCGGCACCAGTATACTCATGGAAATCGTTCATGCGCGCTTCGATGACACCGACATCCTCATTCGAAAATTCCGCAAAATCCCTGATGACAGCATCACTCTCATGAAAGTAATAAGACTTGCCCCGATAGCGCTGCAACTCGGCCCAGGCGGTCGTCAGGTCAATTTCCTCCTGCTTTTCGGTATATGAACCCGCAATAAATTGCGCCGCCGCCTGCCCAAGCGCCAAGATCCCAGCAGGTGCTTTGGCATAGCGCTCAATCATTTCCCCGGTCATGCGGGCGAACTCGACCACATCGCCGCTTTCGATAGCGCATGAAAATTCCGGTCTGAACAGTTCCTTGCTGCCATAGCCATGGTAGCCAATCACCACGCAGCCGCTGACCATCGCCTCGGCGATGGTCAGATTGAATTCCTCCTGCCTGGCGAAACTCATGAAAAACACCGCCTCGCGCAGCAAGACTCGTGCCGCCTCGGGTTCCATGCCGGCAATCGATTTAAATTCAAAGTCTCCGAGTGCCTCACGACATCTCAGGATATTGAAAACCTGTTCGGAATCCTTGGCGCCCGCTTCACTCGAATAGCAGATGATTTTCTTCTTCGCTGCGAAATCAATTGCTGCGGCACCAACCGCATGGCGAATCTGATAAACCTTGTGCTTCGGAAAGGCATGTTCCAGGTAAGACTTGCCCTGAGCGGAAACAACCAGGCTCGCAATGAAATCGCGATCCAGATAGGGGATTTCTGGATCGGCCTGGCTGACGGGGAAGGCCTGAAAGGTATTGAAGCAGTCCTGGTTGATGATCACTTTTTTGTGGCCACGTGCCATCTGGGTCAAAGCCGGACCGGCATCGGCTTGACATACCAGAAAATCATCGTCGAGCAACTGTATATCCGGCACATAAGCCACCGGCGTGCGATGATCAAGCCAAGTCAGCTTGAATCCCCGCTCCGGATGCAGAATATAGGCCTGAAAACCATTTATATTGAGAATATCCACATACCGATATAACTGCCTGACCCGAGCGTCAGGCTGCTCGACACAAGGACATAGCATGTAAATAGTTGACGAGGCCAAAGATTCCATTTTATTCCAGAGGTATTTTTTATATTAATCAAATTCGGGATGCGTTTACCACAGAATAAGGCTCTGCGATTATTTCCGAGGTCCCGCCAGCCAAGGATGCTCTGCATAACTCAACGCGGATATGTGCAGTGCGGACCGGGATGGGATGCAAGGCGCATTTTGCGGCCAATAGCGCGTGCTATTGGCAATAAATGCAACGCCGCAGACCGCCCGGGGCCGCGCTAGCACAAGCCGTGAGGGGTTAGGCAGAGCATCCCCAAGTCACTGGGCATTGCCTGTACAGCTTCATCGAGCGCCTGAACTGAGGGGATTCAAACCACAGAACTCATGGCCATTGACCGCTTTGGGTCGAGATGGTAGCCGATCAGCTGCGCCGGACTGGTTCGAATATTTCTGCTCTGCGGCTTGCCACCCTGCGGACCGAGTTCAGTCGAACGCCTCAATGGTCCGGTCATCCTCGAACCCACCAAAATCGACTGCCATCGCGCGGGCATGGTTGCGCTCATGCGGGGTCGTGGCGACCTTGCGTAGAACCAGCCGCATCAAGACCGCACGCTCTTGTTCACAGGGCTTGCGGGCAAGGTCTAGCCAGGAAAAGGATGCAACCTCGAAGCGGTGGGCAAACCAGCCGATTTTCCAGAACCAATCGGTGAAATAGGTCCATGAGGCATCGGTCATCTCGCGCAGTTGTTGCGGGTCATGCAGCGCGGTCGCCGATTTGGCATAGGGCACCTCGATCTGCAACTCGCCCTCCTCCTTCAGCAAGGCCAAGGCATTTGTCATCAGCCGCGTCAGGTCGGGCGTCTTGGCGAGGATCTCGTTGGCACAAATGACATCGACGCTCGACGCCTCGAGCCGCACCGATCCGCCCATCAAGCTTGCCACCTCGACAGGCAATGCCAGCGGCTTGGCTAGGTCGAGCAGCAGGTCGGGCTGATTCAGCTCGAGAAGATCGACATTCAGCCAATTCGGCTTGTAATCCTTGCCCGCTCCGAGATGAACTGAATGCGGCGCCCAGGGCCGCTGCGGTTTCGAATCCCGATGCTGCTTGAAGACATCGCCGGCGTATGTCAGCAGCGCCGCATAGCTGGCCAGCGGATCATGGGCTTCGTCGGCAAGCCGGAAAGCCGTCAGGCTTCGTTGCGCCTGATCGAAAAATTCGGCCTGCCCGAAGGTCTGGGCAAAGTAGTCATCGATCTGATCATCAGGCAGCCAGATGACCGAATCCTCGAAGGCCGCGCTGGGGCGGGTCGAAGCAAGGCGTTCCGAGATCACCGGCGTGCCCAGCGAAAGGCATTGAAAAGCACGCGCTTGTTCGAAGCAATTGCTGGGGTCGAAATGGCAGTTCAGCACCGCCTTGGCCTGCTTCACAAACTCATCCCGCTCCGGCCCGTAAAGCGCTTTGTCAAAACATGACACCTTGACCCCGGCAGCTTCCACCCGATCAATCATTTGCTGCCGGCGCGGGCTCAGGCTGCCGATGAAAAGCAGATCAATCGGCCGCTGCGCCAGCGGGACCGACACCTGCGGCTCGAGATAGGACGCATAAGCGAAAGAAATAATCGGCGCCTTGCCAGCCTGCTCCCGGTAAGCAGCCAGATGCGACTGGTCATAGTCGACCACGGCAGAACGCTTGAGCAGCGCCAGGTATTCAGGCTCAACCCTCGAGCCGCCGAGGCCGAGTTGCTCCAGGTTCACAAAGACGCAGGGATTGCGTTGCTGCCACTCATCGGGGAAGCCGAGATGGGCACCAAAAACCAGATTGATTGCGTCCTCGCGCAAACGATTCTTCGACAAAGTAACTTCAGCACCGAGACGTCGAAACTGATGGCGAAAAAACCTTGCCTGATCCAGAAACCCGAGTGAATGAACATAGCCCGAAGGCTGGATGATGGCCAGGTTGACGCGGGCGTTGGGGTTCATGGCTGGCTTGTCGATGACGAGGCCGCCAGCATACATTCTGTGCCGTGCTGTCCACCGGCAAAGTGCCAGGTCCAGCCGACGCCAGCTACCCAAGGAAGAGCAGCCAGAGCGAGCTCAGCCGCAATTTCCTCAGTGCAGGTTGATGGCCGACCCACAGCATTTCCTGAACTTCACTCCTTTGCCACAAGGGCATGGATCGTTGCGCCCAACCTTGGGTTGCCAGGCCTTGGCCACCTCGCGCTCATAGCGGGCAAGTCGCATTGGAAGCAAGTAGCGATGGATGGCCAAAACAGCCTCGGGAATCTGCAGCGCATGTTCCGCCCGTTGCGCCGGCGAGCTTGAGATTGCGTCCTGACCAGGCCCGAAATCATCCTCACCCAGCAAGCCGATCGGACGAAACCAGGCTTGACCCTCGGACGTTTGCAGCATCGGCTGCCAATCATTCCAGCTGAGCCGCATACCTTCGACAAAGCCACTGGCCCAACCTTCGGCGTCGTCATACTCGTTGCCCTGGTAATTGAAGATCGTCCAACGTGGATCGATTTCGCGCGGATCACTTTCCAGCCTGGCAATGATGCTGTTGAAGTGACGCATCACCAAGCCGAGGACATGGTTCAGCTGATCGATCGACTCCATCGGCGGCATCATCTCTTCCGTGCCCCAGATCTTGGGCGACCAATGTAGGGGTTGCAAGTCGGTCGGCCCGACGGCGATCGCATGCAGGAACCCGTCCATCGTGTCGATCGTCATGCCCTCATCGGCTACGTCGTAAAGCAGGAATTGGTTCAACTCGTCGAACTCTTCATTGGTCAAACAGGCAAACGGATTATTCATCGGACTTTTATCGGCTCGCTGGTCGATATGACAGGTGACCGCTGACGGTTTCTTGAAGTGCCGTTAAACTTAGATTCGACAGTTGCCCGTTTCCCACCGCCGCGGAGGCCGCATGCCTATTAAGATTTCTCTGCCCGCCTGCCTTCACCCAATGGGTGAGAACGCTACGCAGTCGATCGAACCGCGCTACGACACGCTGGCAGCCCACTCGTCCGCGTCCAACTACCGGATCTAGGTTAAGCGGTCATGGATTGGCGGTTTGTCAGACAAATGTCAAGCGCCTTCCGGTTTCAAGCTGACCCGCTTTCAGCCGCACCGAATGCCAACTTCAAGGCCATGGCGAGATGGCCGCTCGGGGCCGACTCGTTAGTGCAACACCCTGGATCGATAGTTTTGCCCAAGCCGATCAACATCGGTAGCGGCACGAATGTCCAGCGACCTTAGGCTCCATGCTACCAACCAGATTACGACATTCTTTCGGGAAGTGTGGGTGGAAACAACATCAACCAGGACACTTCGGCCTTAGAACGCGGCAAAGTCGTTCAGTTTCAACAAGCTGTAGCTACTGCTGCAGAAGTCACAAGGGAAGTCACAAGTTCCGGTTCCCCCGAAGGGGAGGCTTCTGTAAGCTGTTGATTCATATGGTCGGACGGTGGGAACCGAAAGATGCCTTGCAGCCCGCCAAAACGCTAGGTTTCTTGTTTTTAAATAACGTCATGTACCCCCTCCCGTACCCCCGCTTTGCCTTGGCTACTTTCGACTTGGATAGAGCATTGGATCGTCTGCGTTCATGCCAAGCGGCGTAGCGTTGACGATCAGATCGACACCTGCCGGGTCAAGATCCCCTGACAGTGGTTCAGTTTTCGATCGATGCTAACAAGCTGAAGCTGGGGTCTTGATGTGAATCTCCGTACCAAACACCCGTGGTGCGAATTTCTGCTCAGGAATGGACGCGATGCCGGGCTTTGGCAGATGAAAGTTTTACGGAGACCCGGTTCACCGACCTTCAATCTGTGCGAGCTATTCAGCGGGCCTGTGTCCTGATCTACCTGTCGCCCGCACGGCTCATACCTTCGAAGTTGTAAAACGTGGGCTGCGAGAAGTTGTAGTTCACCCCCACGATGTCGCTACGCACAGCACGCTGCCAATCGAGTTGGAACAACACGACCGACGGGACTTCGTCGACGACGATGTGCTGAGCCTGCCGGTAGAGGTTAGCGCGGGTGGCGGAGTCCAGCGTGCTATCGGCTTGGCCGATCAGCCTATCAACATTGGCGTTGCGATATCGCGGGAAGTTTGCGCCACCAATCATGGCCGAGTTGTAGACAAAATTGAAAACAATGGACGGATCCGGAAAGTCGAGGTTGATCGACTGCGTGGTGATGTCGAAGTCACCTTTCATGATCTTGGTGCGCGCCGCTGTCGAAATGCGCTCGATCTCCACGTTCAGCCCAACCGCTTCGAGTTGGCCCTTGATGGCCAAGGCCAGTGGTGAGGCGCTGTTGCCGTCGCCGACCACGGTAAATTTGATCTGTGTGCCTGGCGCCACTCCAGCCTCGCGCAGCAACGCTCGGGCCGCCTGCGGATCGTAGCGTGGCAATGCCAGAGTTCCATCATGGCCTGGCACGCCCGCAGGGAGCACACCATGAAGCAGGCTCGTGCGGCCTTTGTAGAGCGCCTTGCCGATCAGTTCGCGGTCGATGGCGAGTGAAATGGCCCGCCGCACACGCACGTCGCGAAACAGTGGGCGCTCGTTGTTCATGTGGAGAAAGGCAACGGTCGGTGACAAGCCGACGACAATCTTCACACCCGGTTGGACTGCCAGCCAACCGTCAACGCTGCTCGCCACAGGGTCCACGATGTCAATCGCGCCCTTTGCCAACTGAATGATGCGCGTAGCGTCATCCTTGACTGTCATGAAATTGATTTCATTGAAATAATCCGGCTTGCGATGGGCATACGGGTTAAGTTTCAAAGTGACCTGTTGACCCTTCTCGAAGCGCTCCACGCGGTACAGACCGCTACCTGCCGTATGCGTGGATAGCCATCGGCTGCCGAGGTCAGCGCCGTTCGCTTGCGAGAGCACGCTGGGGTTAACGATGCTGGCTGTCGGCACGGCCAGCACTTGAAGGAAGAAGGGTACGGACGTGCGAAGCGTGAATCGCACTTCGTGCGGCGCCACGGCCTCCACACTTCGCAGAAAGAACAAGAACTGCGACGGTGGCGCCTTGAGTTTAATTGTGCGTTCGAAGGAGAACTTCACTGCTTCGGCGGTGACTTCGCTGCCGTCGTCGAAGCGGTGCCCCTGGCGCAAGAAGAAGGTCCAGGTCAGACCATCAGCAGACGTCTCCCAGCGTTCGGCCAGTTGCCCCAGCATGCGGCCGGTCGGCTTGCCATCGGCCACTTCCGCTACTACCAGCTTCTCATAGGCCAGGTTCATTGCCAGTTGGTTGGCCGTGATGAAAGTAGCCGCTGGATCCAGCGAAGTTATGTCGCGGGACACGGCCATCGTCACGCGGTGGGGAGCACGCGGAATGTCGGAGACATCGCAGGCCACCAAGCCAGAAGCGGCAAGCAGCAGTATGGCGAAGCAGCGCATCAGCTGCGACTCGCCTGAATGAATGCGTCGAACAGGCGGCGCTCTGGTGCGCTCAGGAGGAACTCCGGGTGCCACTGCGTACCAATGCAGAAGCGCTTGCCGGGCACTTCAATGGCCTCCAGCACGCCATCGTCTGACCAAGCGCAGGCCCGAGCGCCGGGGCCGCTGGCGGTCACCCCCTGCTGGTGCCTGGAGTTGACATCCAAGGTTGCAACACCCGTGATCGCAGCCAAACGCGTACCTGGTACCACTCGAACGCGATGTTCGGTTGCCGCAAAGCTAGCGCCTCTATGGTGGGCCCAATCCGGCCGCGTCTCGGCCAGAGCCACGACCAGTTCACCGCCGGTCAGCATGTTCAGCAGTTGGAACCCCCCGCAAACTGCCAAGACCGCCCGGTCAAGTTCGATCGCGCGCCGCAACAAGGCCGCCTCGAATCGTGCACGGCGCTCTTTTTCAGGCGGCTCAGTGCCATCGTGTCGAAACAGTGCCGGCACCTGGAACTGGTAGCCGCCGCCCGTGACCAGCAGGCCGTCGATGAGATCAAGGTAGCGGTCGATTTCATCGAACTCGTGAGGCAGGATCACCGCCGCGGCGCCTGCCGTGCGCAAGGCGTCGAAGTTGCGTGCATCGACAAAGTAGAAGTCACGCGGCGGGTGACCGTCCGACATGAACTCCACGTCGGACGTGACGCCAATGAGGGGCTTTTTGATCATGTCAGTATGAAGTCCTCGTCCAACGGCCAGATCGGTCGCTGTACACGTTGTAAGGACCCTGCACCTCGCTGGGGCCGGCGCAGCATCAAAGCCGTTTCCGTGATCGCGTCAAATCCCAGGTGGAACTGCTGCGCGGACTTCAGGACGATAAACCTTGCTTTTGTACAATCAATTCCCAATCCACCAAATAAGCTAGGCGAGTAAGCCTGATCGCGAATGCTGGTTAGCACCAACTTGATGCCTGCGAAGGCAATTGCGGCCGAGTCGCCCAGTGGCGCGTCGAAGTCGCCAACCTTCTGATGGTGGTCGCGCTGCAATGCCAATACCTCAGCCTGCACGTCCAGGGGAAAACCAGAGTCCGGTCCGACCTTGCCACCCACACGTAGTTGCAAGCGCGCCCCCACGCCAGCGTCAAAACAAAAACGTACGGCCACCGGATCCCACAGCGGGCCTGCACAGACATCTGTGACACCCTGGTTCAACAATATGCGCAACACCTCGGTGTTGTCACCTGCGGCGCCGCTGCCGGGGTTGTCGTCAGCTTCGACCAGGATCAACGGCCGAGCTGTGCTGGCCATCGCCTCTTGCAGAGTGTCACTCAGCACTGGCCTCGCCGATCGCAGCTGATGACGCAAGCCGAAGAGCCGCTGGCCGAACTCGCGAGCCGTGAGCTCGGCAAGCGGCGCATCGTCATCCGTGACAACCAAGATCTGCGCGCCCATTTCAGGTAAATCGCCTCGCGGAAAACCGTGAACGACCGAGATTGACAGCACACGACCCGTCTCGCGCTCGCGGATTGACTGCAACAGGCCCCTTACCGGCTCCCGCCTAGTGGGTAGCGCCACAATCATATGGCAGTGAAATGAGCGCATCACTGGGCGCACCTTGCCAGCCCGGGTACGGTGAAGCAAGTCCAATAGCTGCTCGCCGCACTCGACATAGTCCGTGTGAGGGTACTCCTTGAAGAACACCAGCACATCGGCCTCGTCCTGCATGCGCTGCGTAAGGTGGGCATGGCAATCCAGTTCCGCTCCTACGGCGACGTCTGGCCCTACGAGTGCCCGCACTCTGGCAAGCAGATCGCCCTCACAGTCATCGGTTCGGTCGGCGACCATCGCGCCATGCAGGCCCAGTGCGACGACATCGACGGGTAATGCCTGGCGCAACTGCTCCAGGATTTCGTCGCGCAAGGCCTCGTACACCGCCTGGGGTACAGGCCCCCCTGGCATCGCATAGGCGCAGGTGCCCTCCACCACCGACCAGCCGCTCTCGCGCGCGCGGCGACGGCATGCCCACAGCGGCCCGGTGGCTTCGGTGGGCTGGCCCGGATGCTGCCCGGGCCGCCACAACATGGTGTCTTCGAAGGCTCTCCAGCCTGTCGGGATCGGCGATGCCGTATCGGTTTCGGTCCCGAAGGTGGCTGTAAAAACCCGCATGCAGTCTGGGCGTCAGAAAGTGAAACTGCCGACGATGCCAAAGGAACGTGGTCGGCCATAGCCAACTGTCTGGTTTGTTCCCGCGCCAATGGGCGCCGCGAACCCGCCCGGGCCCTGCGATAAGACATAGCGCCGGTCAAACAGGTTATTCGAATACAAGGCCACGTCCCAGCGCCCGCTGTCACTCGCCAGACTGACACGGGCATTGTACAAATCATAGCCGGGCATCCATTGTGTCGCGGCGTTTTCGCGACCGGTGAAAAAGCCGGTGGTGTGCTTGGCATCCAGTCGGAATGTCATATTCCCGAATGATAGTGGCAGCGTGTACGAGGCAGAGAGGTTTGAGTTCAAGCGGGGAGCATTATTCAGCCAATTGCCATTGAAGCTGAGTGGGAGGCCCCTGCTCGTGTCGACATAGTTGGTGTAGACCGCCTCAACGTAACCGACACCACCGGCCAAACGCAACATCGAACTCGGCCGCCAAGCGGCCTCAAGTTCCATACCGAGGCTTGTGGCTTGGCCGCCATTGGACACAATACCGACGACTGCGCCACCTCCGCCCAGCACTTGCACCTGTTGCGTCACCTGGATGTTGTCGTAGTTCATACGGAACACCGTTGCCCCTAGGCTCAGTTTTCCATCCAGCGCCGTACCCTTTGCACCGACCTCGAAGTTCGCCATGCTCTCGTCGGTGAAACGGGTCTGCTTGAAGCTCGTCGGGCCGCCAGCAGTCAAGTTGTCGACGTTCCAACCGCCACTGCGGAAGCCCTTGCTGTAAGTGGCGTAGACCATTGCGTTGCGGTCGACGCGCAGGCGTGCGCTGAGCAAGGGCGTCATGTTGCTGGTGCTCAGGCTGTCGTTCTCCAAAGGGATCGACGAGGCCAGGAACGACGGGAAGGTGACCAACTGCTGGTAGGCAAGGTCCTTCTTCTCGTTCGTATAACGTAGGCCACCGGTCAGCGTCAGCACTTCGCTCAAGTTCCAGTCGGCGTTGCCAAACACTGCCGTCGTCTTTGAATTGATGTTGCCAAAGGTGTTGCCCGTCGTGCTGCGTATGGGAGTCCACACCGGCGCCACGGGCCCGAAGGTGCTGGCCGAAGTCGCGCTGGCCTTCTGCTCATAGAGATACAAGCCGGCCACATATTCCACCGCCGCCTTGCGGTTCGTGGCAATCCGCAGTTCCTGGCTCCATTGATCCTGCAAAGACGTACTCGCCGAAGCGATGATATTCGACGGACCTACGTCGGTGTCCGAGGTCCTCGTGGTGTCGAGCTTGCGCACGCTCGTGATCGACGTCAGCGTCAGCCCGGTTCCCAGGTCGTAATTAATGGTGCCGCCCAGGCCCTGAACGGTGCGATTGGCCAGCGTGGGCAGGTCTGTGTTGCTGGTCATGTAGTCGCTGCCGGCAATCGCGCCGTATCCAGAGACGATGTACGGAGAAGCCGCAACCGATTTATCCTTTAGATAGTCGGCCGCGAGCGTCAGGTCCAGGTTTGACGAAGGCTTGATCACCAACTTGGCGCGTGCACTGGTCACATTCTCGTCACCGCCCTTGGTGCCCGTGGCCACATTGGTCATGTAGCCGTCGCGCTTGCCCGAGTAGACCGCAACACTCGCCCGCACAGTGTCCGAGCCGAGCGGTGTGCTGAGGTAGCCGCTCAGGCGGCGTAGATTGTCAGTCCCAATATCTGCACTGGCGGTGCCCTCGAATTTCTTGGACGGTTCGCGCGTCACGACACTGATGGCGCCAGCGATCGAATTCTTGCCGAAGAGCGTTCCTTGCGGCCCGCGCAGGAACTCCACGCGCTCGATGTCGTCGGTCTCAAGATTGAAGGCCGCGCCGCGCCCCATGAAAACACCGTCGACGTAAACGCCGATGCCACTGTCGAATCCGATGTTCGATCGGTTCTGACTTTGAACACCGCGAACGGAAAAACTCGGCAAAGCATTGTTCTCAGGCCCCAGAAACACCACGTTAGGAATGGCGGCATCCGACAACCGTACGGCGCCACGTTCCTGCAATTCATCACCGCTGACGACGCTGATGGAAAGTGGCACGTCGATGGCGCGCTCTGTGCGCTTGCGCGCAGAGATCGTGACCGTCTCCAGCACCTGCGGATCCGAAACGCTTTGCGCATAGGCCACGTTGGCGCTTTCGGCGACCATCAGGACCGATAGGGCCAGGATGGCAGTCGTCACTGGCTTCATTTTGAGGTTTAACTGATTCATAGGAGTCTCCGTGTAAGCAGCCTTCAGGCCGCGATGTAAAAAGGTTCACAGACTTGCCGTGCCCGCTGCATGCAGCGTTCGACCGTTCGGGTGGTCACCCCAAGACGATCAGCAATTTCAGGATGAGTCAGATCGTGAAGGCAACTCAACTCCACCACCTGTGCCGTACGAGGTCCTGCCGCCCGAAGACAACCGACAATCTTCTTCATGGCGCGACGCCAGTGCACTTGGCTCTCCACCGAAGGGCCAGGTTGCGCAACATCGATGTTGTCGAGCGTGCAGTGAGCACTGGCCTGTCTGAAGGTGTCACGCCGCACCTTGTCGATCACCAGTCGTTCAGCAGTGCGGAATAAGTAAGCGCGAGGGTTCAGGTCCAATATGGATGGATCGGGCAACTGCGCGATCCGCAAGAACACCTCCTGCACCGCGTCGGTAATGTCGTCCTCGTTGCGCATCAAACGTCCCAAGAACGAGCGCAGCGGGCGGTGGTGCGCAGCGTAGGCCTCAGCAATATAGCGAGCCCGCTCGGCAACACGTTCAGGCTGATCCAAACCTCTCCTCACCGCGGCCGAGATTGCGGAAACCTTTTGCTCAGCGCAATTGGCGCTGGCCTGTTCATCAGAATTTTCAACCATGTTTATCAGACTCTCCAAGCGCTGGCATGCTGCACTGGTCACACACGCTCTGACGCCGTTAAAGCACAGTGCAGTAATCAGCTAATTGAAGTTATGCTAGCATTGAACGAACGTTCAATCAATAGATCCTCTACTCATGACAAACCCTATCTTGGCTGTCGAAGGGCTGACCGTACGCGGCCATCGCAATGGGTCGCCGCAAGTCATCTTGGACGACATCTCGCTGAAGGTGAGCGTGGGCGAGATCGCGGGGCTCGTGGGCGAATCCGGGTCGGGAAAGTCCATGCTCGGAAGCGCCATTGGGGCCTTGCAGCCAATAAATTGCGAGATCACTGCGGGGCGCATTTTGTGGCGTGATCGCGACCTGCGTGGCGCGGACGAAACCGTGCTTTCGGCACTGCGCGGCTCACAGATCGCATATATTTTTCAAGAACCGATGACGGCGCTGAACCCGACCTTGTCGATTGGGCGGCAGATGGTCGACGTCATTCGCCGACACACAGACCCGGACGAGCGTAGTGCCCGCGGTAAGGCACTGAAGTTGCTCGCCGATGTGCGCATCGACTCACCCGAAGACGTTTTCAATGCCTGGCCGCACCAGCTTAGTGGTGGCATGCGTCAGCGGGTGCTGATCGCGATGGCTTTCTCTTGCACACCGGCGCTGATCGTTGCTGATGAGCCGACAACCGCGCTTGATGTTACGGTCCAAGCACAGGTGCTCACGCTCTTGCTGAGATTGGCACGCGATCGCCGTACCGCAGTGCTGTTGATTTCGCACGACATCGGCGTTATTCGTCGCACCTGTGAAACCGTGCATGTGATGTACGCCGGCCGCATTGTTGAACGCGGAAACACCGCCGCCGTCCTGGCTGCGCCCAGACACCCCTACACCCGGGCCCTGCTAGATTGCCTACCTGGTCGAGTACAGCCCAAGACGCGGCTGAACGCGCTATCCACATCGCAGCAGACCATGCCTGGTTGCTCCTTCCGGGCGCGTTGTCAATCGGCGTTCAATCAATGTTCTGAAGTACCGCCTATGGCTGATGTCTTGAGTGTGGGCGCGGCCGCGTGCTGGCTCACCCAACAGAATCCACTCGCAGGAGAACTCTCTTGACGCATCCCCTCCTCAAGCTCGACCAGGTTTCGGTGCGCTATGCCTCGCGCAAGTCCGCGGCGGTCAGCGGTGTTTCGCTGTCGATCAATTCGGGCCAAACGCTCGGCTTGGTGGGTGAATCAGGCTGCGGCAAGAGCACCCTAGCCAAAGCCATTGTGGGGCTGGTGCCATTGAGCGCAGGCTCACTGTTCTTCGAGGGCCAGGACATCACCCGCATGACACCCAGAGTCCGCTTACAAGCCGGCATAGACATGCAGATCGTGTTTCAAGACCCGCAGAGTTCGCTGGATCCCCGCATGAGCGTGCGCGAGCTCATCACAGAACCGTTGCTTATCGCTGGCCGATCGACCACTGGCGTGGCCGAGAGCATGGCCGACCAAGTTGGCCTGCCCCGCGATGCGCTCGCCAGTCGATCGCACGAGTTCTCCGGGGGCCAGCGCCAACGCATCGCCATTGCCCGCGCACTGGCCGCAAGCCCGCGCCTTCTGGTGTTGGATGAACCGACTTCGGCGCTTGACCTCTCGGTGCAGGCACAGATCCTGAATTTGCTAACGGATCTGCAGCGCGAACACGGTTTTGGCTACCTATTTATCAGCCATGACATGGCGGTAGTCCGGCACTTGGCCGACGACGTGGCCGTGATGTTCCG
>CAMDHE010000065.1 GCA_945898095.1 Roseateles toxinivorans
AGCGCAGCGCGCGGTCGAGGAACACATGGGCGGTGGTGCCGGTGGTGGTGGAGATCTGCTTGCCTTTCAGGTCGGCAATCGTCTTGATCGAGTCGTCGCGTACCCACAGCTGTGCCGTGGCGTATTCGATGTTGTTGATCAGGAAGACCTTGCCCTGGCCGCGGGCCGGGAAGTTGGACACCACCGCGCCGGTCGAGAGCACGTCGAGGCTGCCGCCGATCATGGCCTGGAACAGCTCAAGCCCGGTGGTGAACTGGATCAGCTCGAGGTCGAGCCCACGCTTGGCAAAGCTGCCCATCTGCTGGCCGATATGGATCTGCCCGTCGACTGCCGGCGTATGCAAATAGCCGACGCGCAACTTGGTGCGAGGCTGTGCTTGGGTGCTCAAGCCGATGCCGGCCAATGTGCTGCCGGCTGCGGCCTGGATCAGGGTTCTGCGTTGTATCGTCATCTTCTGTCTCCTGCTGGGGTTGGGGTAATCAATCGGGGCTGCGGACCGCCTGGCGGGCCTGGATTTCATATTCCTGCATCACCAAGGCGTGGATCTCGGTGCGCAGGGCGGCAAAGCGCGGATCGGCATGGACCGACTCGGAGCGCGGATAGCCAAAAGGTATGTCGAAGACCTTGAGGATTCGAGCTGGTCTGGCGGTGACGACGACGATGCGCGACGACAAATAGATTGCCTCGTCGACCGAATGGGTGATCAGCAGCACGGTCTTGCCCTCGGCCTGCAAAACCTGCAGCAGCAGGTCCTGCATCGCGCTGCGCGTCTGGGCATCGAGCGCTCCGAACGGTTCGTCCATCAACAGGAACTGCGGCTTGACCGCATAGGCCCGCGCCAGCGCCAGCCGCTGGCGCATGCCGCCCGACAGATGCTTGGGGTAATGGTCGGCAAAGTCAGCCAGGCCCATCAAGGCCAGATAGCGCTGCACGATCGCCTCGCGCTCCTGCGCAGGCACGCGACCCGAGGCCAGGCGCAGGCCGAATTCGATATTGCCGCGCACCGTCAGCCAGGGGAAGACGCCATATTCCTGGAAGATCACGCCGCGGTCCTGGCCGGGGCCGGTGATTGCTTGGCCGTCGAGCAGGACGCGACCTTGGCTGGGCAGCACGAAGCCGCCGAGCAGATTCATCAAGGTCGTCTTGCCGCAACCCGAGGGGCCGATGATCGAGACAAATTCGCCCTGGGCGATCTGCAGATCGACGGCGTCGATCACCCGCATCTTGCCGCTGGCAGTGGGGAAGTCGACGCCGACGCCTTCGAAGCGGACGCGCGTGGCGGGCAGGGCGCTGCTCATGCGAGCCGGTCCTGCCAGGCCACCAGGCGCTGGCTCGCGGCACGCAGCAGCATGTCCATCAGCAAGGCGATCAGGCCGATGCAGATGATGCCGACATAGACGGTGTCGAGCTGGAAGAATGACGAGGCATGCTGGATCAGCGCGCCCAGACCCTGCTGCGCGGCGATCAGTTCCGACGCCACCAGCGTCGCCCAGGCCACGCCCAGCGCGACGCGAATCGAGGTGAGGATATGCGGCAACGTCAGCGGCACGATCACCTTGGCGAAAATCTCCAGATCGCTGGCGCCCAGCGTTCGCGCCACCCGCACATAGATCGGGCTGATCTGGGCAATGCCTTCGTACATCACGATCACGGCGGCGAAGAACGAGGCGTAGAACAGGATCACCGTCTTGGCCAGTTCACCGATGCCGAAGTAGACGATCACCAAAGGGATCAGGGCGATCGGCGGCAGGGCGCGGAAGAAATTGATCACCGGGTCGGCAAAGCTGCGCAAGCCGCGGTACCAGCCCAGGCAGAAGCCGACCGGTACCGCTGCCGCAACACCCAGGGCCACGCCGATGAAGACGCGGCGGGTCGACATCCACATGTCCAGACCGAGTCGATCACCGGCCAGCGCCAGGAAGCGTTCGAACACCTCATGCGGTGTCGGCACCAAGGCCGGATTGACCCAGCCGCTGGCACGCACGCCGTACCACAGGGCGACGATCACGGCCCAGGGTGCCAGGACCAGCAAGGGTCTGGCCAGGCGCAGTGGCAAGGAAGGGGTGGACATGGTCAGCTTGTATTGGGTTGGCTTCAAACGTACTATATGCCATACGTTTATACCTTATGCCGATGAAACCTGTCCATCCAGTCCTGCCGGAACCAACACCAGCGCTCATTCAAGACCTGCCGGCAGCCGATTCGCAGTCGGCGCTCTGCCTGGTCAAGCTGCAGGCTTTCGTCCTGCGCTACCCGATCAAGACCCCGGTGCGAACCTCATTCGGCACCATGCATGATCGTCCGGCGGTCTTTGTGCGCGCCGAAGATGCCGACGGGCAGGTCGGCTGGGGCGAGATCTGGTGCAACTTTCCCGCTTGCGGCGCTGAGCACCGCGCCAGGCTGCTCGACACGGTGCTGGCGCCGCTGCTGCTGGGGCAAAAATTCAGCGGACCGGCCGAGGTCTTTGCCCATTGCACCCGCAAGACCCATATCCTGGCGCTGCAGACGGGTGAACCCGGACCGATCGCGCAGGTCATCGCCGGCATCGATCTGGCGCTATGGGATCTCTGGGCGCGCCGCGCCGGCCTGCCACTGCACCGCTTGCTGGGCAGCTCTGGCGACAAGCTGCCGGTCTACGCCAGCGGCATCAACCCCGATGCGCCGCAGGACATCGTGGCCGCGCGCCGCGCCGACGGTTATCGCGGTTTCAAGCTGAAGATCGGTTTCGGCCAGGCGCTGGATCTCGGCAATATCGCTCAGGTACGCGCCATCCTGCAGCCGGGCGACGCCTTGATGCTCGACGTCAATCAGGCCTGGGATCTGCGCACGGCCATGTCGATGCTGCCCTTGTTGCAAGCGCATGCAATCAGCTGGCTCGAAGAGCCGCTGGCCGCCGATGCGCCACCCGAACAATGGCTGCAGTTGCAGCGCCATTCGGTGATCGGTCTGGCGGCCGGCGAAAACATGCAGGGCGAGGCCGAGTTCGCGGCGGCAGCTGAAAGCGGTATTTTTGCCGTGCTGCAGCCCGACCTGGCCAAATGGGGCGGCATCTCGGGCTGCTGGCCGGTGATCCAGCGCATCCGCGCTGCCGGCCTGCGCTTTTGCCCGCATTTCCTTGGCGCCGGCATCGGGCTGATGGCCTCGGCCCATGTGCTGGCGGCGGCGGGTGGAGAAGGCATGCTCGAGGTCGATGCCAATCCCAATCCCCTGCGCAGCGAACTCGCACCGCCCCTGGCCAGGATCGTCGAAGGCGAAGTGGCGCTGGGCGAGTTGCCTGGCCTGGGTTTTGAGGTTGACCTCGACCATGTTTCGGGGCTGTGCGCTGCGGTGCATTGAGATTCGGCAGGCGCGATCGCGTCTTTCAGTGGCCGGCGACGATGCCCTTGTCGCGCAGGCCCTGGATCTGCACCGGCGTCAGGCCGAGTTCCTGCAGCACTGCATCGGTATCCTGACCCAGGCTTGGCGCATTGCGGCGATGGCTGCCGGGGGTCAGCGAAAGCTTGGGGATGATGCCAGGGACGGTCAGCAGGCTGCCGTCATCCATCTGCACCGGCATCAGCATGCCGCGCGCCTGGTAATGGGGGTCGGCGGCAATGTCGGCGATGGTGTAGATGCGTCCGGCGGGTACTGAAACTTCGCTCAAGGCGGCCAGCACCTCGTCGACCTTGCGGCTGGCGGTCCAGGCGCCGATCGCGGCGTCGATCTCGGTGACCCTGGCGACGCGACCGGTGTTGTCGGCCAGGCTTGGGTCCGCGGCCATGTCGGCGCGACCGATCATCGTCATCAGGCGCTTGAAGATGCTGTCGCCATTGCCGGCGATCAGCGCATAGCCGCCGTCACCGCAGAGGTAGGCGTTGCTCGGTGCGATGCCTGGCAAAGCGCTGCCGGCCGGGCCGCGCACCGCACCGAAGGCGCTGTATTCGGGCAGCAGGCTTTCCATGCAATTGAAAACCGCTTCGTACAGCGCCATATCGATCACCTGGCCCAGTCCTGAGGCATGGCGATGCTGGAGCGCCAGCAGGATGCCGATCACGCCATGCAAGGCCGCCAGCGTGTCGCCGATGCTGACGCCAACGCGTACCGGCACATGACCGGGTTCGGCGCTCAGGTGGCGCAGCCCGCCCATCGCTTCGGCCACCACGCCAAAACCGGGGCGGTCGCGGTAAGGGCCGGTCTGGCCATAGCCGCTGATGCGCAACATGATCAAGCGCGGATTGAGCGCTTGCAGGTCAGCCGGCCCGAGGCCCCAGGCTTCCATCGCGCCGGGGCGGAAGTTCTCGATCAGCACATCGGATTCCTGCGCCAGTTTCTTGATGATGTCGCGCGCTGCGGCGTCCTTCAGGTCGAGGACGAGCGAGCGCTTGTTGCGCGATTGCACCTGCCACCAGACCGAAGTGCCGTCCTTGAGCATTCGCCATTTGCGCAGGGGGTCGCCGGCGGGCGGCGCTTCGACCTTGATCACGTCGGCGCCGAAATCGGCCAGGGTCTTGGCCGCGAACGGGCCGGCGATCAACTGGCCGAGCTCGAGCACTTTCAGCCCGGCCAGCGGGCCGGCTTTTGAATCGGGGGTTGGGCTCATGTCGTCGCTGCCGGTCAGGGGCCGGGTTGCCATTTCATCAGGCGTTTTTCGATCCGGCCGACGATGGCGTCGAGGATCAGCGCGAACGCGGTCAGCACCATGATGCCGGCAAAGACGGTGTTGATGTCGAAAGTGCCTTCGGCCTGCAGGATCAGGTAGCCGACACCGCGCGCCGAACCCAGATATTCGCCGACGATCGCGCCGACGAAAGCCAGGCCGATCGAGGTGTGCAGGCTTGAAAAAACCCAGGAAGTCGCTGACGGCAGGTAGACGGTGCGCAGCAATTGCGACTGGTTGGCGCCGAGCATCCGGGCATTGGCCAGCACCGTCGGGCTGACTTCTTTGACGCCCTGGTAGACGTTGAAGAAGACGATGAAGAACACCAGCGTCACCGCCAAGGCGACCTTGGACCAGATGCCCAGGCCGAACCACATCGCGAAGATCGGCGCCAGGATGACGCGCGGCATTGAGTTGGCGGCCTTGATATAGGGGTCGAAAATCGCCGAGGTCAAGGGCGACAGTGCCAGCCAGAGGCCAGCACCCAGGCCCATCGAGGTGCCGATGCCGAAGGCCAGCAAAGTCTCGGTCAAGGTGACCAGCAGATGGGCATAGATTTCGGCCGGGAAATGCAGGGTCAGCAAGGTGTAGTCGCCGAAACCGACCTCGAGGCTGCCGCTGCCGACGGTGAACCAGTTCCAGACCCGCAGCATGACCTTGAGCGGCTCACCGAAAAAGAATGCGGTCTGCGGGTTGCGTGAAACCAGATGCCATGCGGCGAAGAAGACGACGAGCACCAGCGCTTGCCAAAAACGCAGGTTGCGCGGGTTGGGCTTGATGAATTGCCACATGCTCAGGCTGCCCGCTTTTGTTGTTGATAGCCCTTCAGCACTTCGTCGCGCAGCACGCTCCAGATCTGCTGGTGCAACTCGATGAAGCGGGGGTTGACGCGGATCTCGGCCACGTCGCGCGGGCGCGGCAGGTCGATGACGAACTCGCCGATCGGATGCGTCGCCGGGCCGGCCGACAGCACGATCACCCGGTCCGACATCGCGATCGCCTCATCCAGATCATGGGTGATGAAGAGCACGGCTTTTTTCTTGGCGCCCCACAGCTCCAGCACCTCGTTCTCCATCAACTGCCGGGTCTGGATGTCGAGCGCAGAAAACGGTTCGTCCATCAGGATGATGTCGGGGTCGAGGATCAGGGTCTGGGCCAGCGCGACCCGCTTGCGCATGCCACCCGACAGTTGATGCGGGTAGCGGTCGCCAAAGCCCTGCAGCCCGACCCGCTGCAACCATTCTTCGCCCTGCACAATCGCCTGCGCTTCTTCGACGCCTCGGTATTGCAGGCCGACGATGACGTTTTGCAGGGCGCTGCGCCAGGGCATCAAGGCGTCGGACTGGAACATATAGCCGGCGCGCCGGTTGACTTCGCCGCCCAGCGACTGGCCGAATACCCTGACCTGTCCGGAACTCGGCTGCAGCAGACCGGCCGCGACATTCAGCAATGTCGATTTGCCACAACCGGTTGGCCCGACGACCGATACGAACTCGCCCGGCGCCACCTGCAAGCTGGTGTGATCGACGGCCGTATAGGTCTGCGCAGGGTCGCCTTTGGCGCTAAAGGTGCAGCGGACATCCTCGAAGGATATTGCCGGCGCTGCACTGGCGTCCGGATTCTTGTCGCCAGCCGGCAAGCTCATTTGTATTTTGCGTTGGCGATCTTGACGAAGCTGTTGGTGAAGGTCTTCTCGAGATCAATCTTCTTCTCGGCGATTTCGGGGCTGAACGACTGCAGGGCCTTCAGCGCGGTGGCCGGGCCGGTCGCCGGGAACATGCCGTCGGGAGACAGCGCTTCGCGGCCTCGGGTGAAAGCCGCCAAGTAGAGCGCACGGTCGCCGAGCAGGAAGTTTTCCGGCACCACCTTGACGATGTCCGATGGCCCGGCGGTCTGCAGCCATTTGGAAGCGCGCACCATCGCATTGGTCAGGGCCTGCGCGGTTCTCGGATTGTTGGCCAGAAACTCTGACTTGGCGTACAAGGAGCCGGCCGGCATCGTGCCGCCGAACAAAGCCAGCGTGTCTTTGAGCGTACGGGTGTCGATGACGACCTTCACATCGTTGTTCTGCTCCAGCATCGTCATCACCGGATCGAGATTGCACATCGCGTCGATCTGGCCGGAGCGCAGCGCCGACAAAGCGCCGGCCGCGGTGCCGACACCGACGAAGGAGACATCGGTCGGCTTCAGCCCGCCCTTGGCCAGCACGAAGTTGGCGACCATATTGGTCGATGAGCCAGGTGCCGAAACGCCGATCTTCTTGCCCTTCAGGTCGGCGATCGACTTGTAATTCGGCATTGTCTTGTTGGAGACGGCCAGCACGATCTGCGGCGCCCGGCCCTGCAGCACGAAGGCCGTGATCGCCTGTCCCTTGGCCTGCATATTGATCGTGTGCTCATAGGCGCCCGAGACCACATCGGCGCTGCCGCCGACCAGCGCCTGCAAGGCTTTCGAGCCTCCAGCAAAGTCGCTGATCTCGACCTGCAGGCCCTCTTCCTTGAAATAGCCGAGCTGCTCGGCAATCGTCAAGGGCAGGTAATAAAGCAGGTTCTTGCCGCCAACGGCGATCGACACTTTCTGTTTTTCAAGCGGCTGCGCCTGGACGTTCAAGCCGAGCGCAGCGAAGGCGGTCAAGGTCAGGGCAAGACCCAATTTCTTGAAATTCATGTCGTCTCCAGAGTAGTTTGATCGCGGCCAGCGCTGCATTCATTCGCGACTGACGGACGAATGATGACACCGATTTCCCCCTGGCCTGTTTCAGACCTTCAATTCCAGCCGCAACTGCCACAGCGTGAAGCTGCGTCCGCCGCTGTCGGTCGTGATGACCTGGGCGGGCGTGGTGATGACGCTGCCGTTGCTGTAGTCGAGCGGGGTCAGGTTGCTGGCCGACAAGCGCAGCTGGGTGTCGCGGTTGACGAACCAGAGCATGAAGGCATCAGTCACCAGCTTGCGGCTGTTGCGGCTCTCGGTCAGCAGGGATTGCTGCACGGTATTGGCAGGCGTCCAGTTGATGCCGGCGCCCAGACTCAGTGGCAGGCTGCGCAGCTTGTAATCAGCGCCCAGATTGGCGGTGCCGCGAGGCTGCTGGTCGAGCTTGTTGTTGGGGCCTGGAATCCCGTCGACCTTGGATCTGAACAAGCTCAGGTTGCTGCGTACCGAGACCGGCCAGGCATCGGAAATGAATTCATCGAGGCGGAATTTCGCTTCCAGTTCCAGCCCCATCGTCGTCGCGTTGCCGATGTTCTGCGGTTGCGAAACCCAGCGCTGCACATTGGCCCAGGAGACGGTTTCCAGCGCAGTGACATTGCGCATCAAGTCGCTGATGCGGCGCACAAAGACGTTGGCGCTGAGGATGCCGCCCTTGGAGAGATAGTTTTCGTAGGCAAAGTCGATGCCGGTGGCCAACTCGGGCTTCAAGGTCGGGTTGCCCATACGGTCCGGATAGTTGATCACGTTGGCGCCGCATGGCGCTGCAGGCGGGCAGGGGTATTGCGAGTTGACGTTGGGCGTGGCGATCAGGTCTTGCAGGTTCGGCGAGCGATAGCTGCGGGTCAGGCTGGCGCGCAATTGCTCACGGCTTTTTTCGTCGAGCTTCCAGACGCCATGCAGCAGCGGCGTCCAGACGCTGGAGCGGTTGCGGATGTCCCGGTTGGCCGCTTCGCTGGTGGTGGCAATCGTCTCGCCGCGCAGGCCGGCGTAGAAGGACCATTGCTTGCCAACGCTCCATTCGTCCTGCACATAGGCGGCGAAGCGCTGCGTCGAGGCTGACAAATCGTCGCCGAAGTCGAGCAGGCCGCGGCAGACCAGGCCGTTCTGCAGGCAGATCCGGTTCTGCTCGCGCGTCGTGCCCTCGCCCTCGATACCGCCGACCAGGCTATGTTCGTTCACCAAGGCGCGCGAGTATTTGCCGTTCAGGCTCCAACTGCGGTCCTTGTTGTCGGTCTGGTCGTCCTGCTCGCGCGTCGGCAGACTGATGCCGTTGCGGAATTCCAGACGTTTGCTCTGGCTGTTCGAATGGGACTGGCCGATGCCGCCGCGCAGTTCGAGCTTGGTCTCGGGGCCGATGCGCTGCTGCCATTGGCTGTTCAGCCGCAGCATTTCGAATTTGCTGTCGCTATGAATCTGCGCTTTGTCGAAGAAGTTGTCGGGCAATGGACTGGGCAGCGGCGTCTGGGTCTGCAGGTAGAGGTTGTCGCCCTGACCTTTTGACGCCACCATGAAGGGCTGAACGGTCAGCGAACTGCCTTCACCGAGCCGCCATTGCAACCTGGCGTTCATGTGCAAGGCGCTGCGGCTGTCGCTGGTCTGGCCGGTCGTGCGCAGCAGGCTGTCGCTGCCGGTCGCCAGGGTATGCGTATTGGCCGAGGTGTTGACATCGTCCAGACGATTCGTCTGCATCGCGTTGAGCGTCAGGTTGTAAGCGCCGCCCTTTTCGTCGAGCTTGTCATTGCGGGTCCAGCCAACGTTCGGTTTGACCAGGCCGCGTTCCGAGCCGAGTGCAAAACGCAGGTCATTGATGCGCTTTTGCAGTGCCTCGCGCAGCACGACATTGATGGTTCCGGCAACCGCGCGGGCACCGAATTCAGCCGTCGGTGCGCGCATCACTTCGATCCGTTCGGCCTGGTCGGGCGGCAGTTGATCGAGCGAGAAGCCCGGCGGCATGCGCTCGCCGTTGACGAGGATCTGGGTGTAGCCGCCACCCATGCCACGCATGCGGATGTCGCCGCCGCGGCCTGGCCGACCGCCCGTGGTCACGCCCGGCAGACGCTTGAGAACTTCGCCAATGCTGCTGTCGCCGAAGCGTTCGATCTCCTCGCGGCTGATGACGATTTTCGACGCCGTCGAAGCCCGCCTGATGACCTCGTCAGTGGGTGTGCCGCTGACTTCGACCCGATTGAGTTGCTCAGCCTTCTTGGCGCCCGCCTTGGCTGGGGCGCTGGCTGCGGCTGCTGGCGCCGAGGCCGCCGGGGCTGGTCTGGGCTGGGCTTTCACAGCGGCAGCAGGCAGCATGGTCAGAACCAGGCTGAGGACGAGTGGGTGCAGGGAGTTGAGCTTGGGCATGGCGGCGGGATTGTAGGTCGCCCAGCATCGCATGCCTTCAGGCTTGCAAGTCGGGCTGCAGCGGTCGTTTAACTTCTTTACAAGCCGCGCCACAAACCCCGCCACAAAAGCAAAGGGCCACGTCCTTGCGGTGTGGCCCTCTTGACTTCCGGATACCTCGGAGGGTAACGGTTCCCTGGCGCTGGTCACGAGTTCCAGAACGCTGCCCAATTTGCAGCCGGTTTCTCGCCTTGGTCTGGTCGGGATTATGTCCGTCGTTTGTGACAGCCATTTGACTTGGCGCATGTCCGCTTGCTGCGGCGGCAACTTGTCACGACTTGATGTTGAAAACCTGCCGCAGATAGGCCAGAAAGGTCTCGTCCTCGCAGATCGTCTTGCCCGGACTGTCGGAAAGCTTGGCCACCGCCTGGCCGTTGCAATGGGTCAGCTTCATCACGATGTTGAGCGCTTCATGCCCCATATCGTTGGAGAAATTGGTGCCGATGCCGAAGCCGAGCTGGGTCCGGTCGGAAAAATGCCGGTGCAGGGCGATGGCCGCTGGAACGTCAAGTCCGTCCGAGAACACCAAGCGCTTGTGATGTGCGTCGATGCGCAATTTGGCGTAATGGGCCAGCGCCTTTTCGCCCCAGACAAATGGGTCGCCCGAATCGTGGCGCAGGCCGTCAAAGAGCTTGGCAAAGTAGAGGTCAAAATCGGCCAGGAAAGCGTCCATGCCGACCACGTCGGTCAGCGCCACGCCGAGGTCGCCGCGGTATTCCTGGACCCAGTCTTCCAGCGCGGCTTTCTGATGATCGCGCAGCCGCACACCGGTGGCCTGGTAGCTTTGCAGGTATTCATGCGCCATCGTGCCGATCGGTACCAGGCCGAGGTCGCGGGCCAGCAGCACGTTCGACGTGCCCTTGAAATATTGCGGTATTTCGCGCTTCAGGGTCGCCACCACTTCGCGCTGCCAGGGCCCGGAGAAGCGCCGCCTGAGGCCGAAGTCGAAGACCTCGAACGGATGGACGCGCGCCGGCTCTTGTCCGAAGGCTTCGAGTTGTGCGATCTTGTGTTGCAGGCGCTGCCGGCCTTGGGTCAGAGCGGCTTGTGCGTCGAAGCGGCGAAAGTAGAGCTCGTTGACGATCGCCAGCAGGTGGATCTCGAAGCCCATCACATGCACTTGCGGGCCGCTGGCGATGATGTTCAAAGTCAGGCCATCAGTCGAGGCTTTGATGAAGTCGCGCTGGAAACGGAAGATGCGCAGGAAATCGACAAAGTCAGACTTCATGAAACGCAGGCTGCTGAGGTAGTTCAGCTCGTCAGGCCGGAAGCTCAAGTCGCACAAGGCGTCAAGTTCCTGCTCGAGCTCGGGCAGCAATTCAGCCAGCGGGAAAACCGGCTGGTTGCGGCAGACAAAGCGGTATTCGGCCTGCGCTTGCGGATGCCGGTGCAGCATCGCCTGCCACATGGTGAACTTGTAGAGATCGGTCTCCAGCAAGCTGCCGATGATGGCCTGGCTCATGAATTGCGCAGCTCGTGGTGGATGGCCTGGCTGGTCGACAAGCGCATGCCGAGGTCCTGCATGGCTGCAAAAAACTGCTGCTGCTGGGGCTCGAAGCCGGCCACCGGACTCATGCAGTCGGTCAGCAGGACGATGCGTTGCAGGTCCGGCAAATGGGCGGCGAGATGCTCGACCGTCGCCTTGACGCAATGGCTCGATGCCTCGCCGGCGACCAGCAACATCGAAGCCTGGTCGAGGGTGGCCAGCAACTCAGCATTCAACTGCGTGCCCGGGTCGTCCGGCAAAGGCACCTCGGCTTGCAGCGCGCTGTAATGCTCGGTCCAGCAGTTCTGGCCCTTGAATATTTTCCGGACTGTTTTCAACTGGCGGCGCTCCCAGTCCTGGTAAGCGGCGCGCAGGTCGGCGTGGACAGCATGGCCCCAGCTGCCAATTTCGCAATGCACCGGCCAGACCATCAGCTGGTAGCGGCCGCTGGCTTCAAGCGCTTCGAGGTAGCTCTGGCAGCGTGGCCTTGCCAGCGGGTCGCGGGGCAGGAATTCGCCGCTCAGCAGTTGCGCGGCCGTGATCGTGGTGAAGGGCAAAACCTGGGTTCCATCGGCTTGCTGCCAGAAGGCCGGATGGGCGATGTCGAGTTGATGGTGTGCGTCGAGCGTGATCGTCACCGCATCGAAAGCCGCGCCGGCCTCCCGCAACAGCGCTGCCAGTCGCTGCATGTCGGCATGGGCGCCGGTCACGGGCAGGGCAGGTGCGGTCCGACCGGAATTGACCGGATCGACCGGGTGCCATGTTTCAGGCAGATCGCAGAAGTCGTTCTGCGGATCAATGATGAGCAGTTGGGTTTTCACTCAGGCGATCAGCAAGCTGGGCTTGTCACTGCGGGCGCCGACCTTGCCGATCACCGCTGCATTGCTGAAACCATGACGCTGGAAGATCGTCAGCACTTCATCGACAGCCGCGGGATCACAGGACAGCAGCAGGCCGCCGCTGGTCTGCGGGTCGCTGAGCAGCGCCTGTGCGCCTTCGGCCAGCAGCGCTGGCAGCTTCACATCCGCACCATAAGCAGCCCAGTTGCGGGCCGAAGCACCGGTTACCAGACCCTGGGCGACCAGCGCGGCAACGCCCGGCAACAAGGGCACGCTGGCCCAGTCGAGATGCACATCGCAGCCCGAACCGCGCGCCAGCTCAAGCGCATGGCCGGCCAGTCCGAAACCAGTCACATCGGTCAATCCATGGACATCTGGCAATTCCGCCAGTTCGGGGCCGGGCTTGTTCAGCTGGGTGGTGGTCGCGATCATGCTGGCATAGCCGGCCGCGTCGAGCAGGCCCTTTTTCAATGCCGCCGACATCACGCCGACGCCGAGCGCTTTGCCCAGCACCAGCAGATCGCCGGGCCTGGCATCGGCATTGCGTTTGACCCGGTCCGGGTGCACCAGACCGAGGGCGACCAGACCATAGATCGGCTCGACCGAATCGATTGTGTGGCCGCCGGCGATCGGAATGCCGGCCTCTCGGCAGATTGATGCGCCGCCCTCGAGGATGCGGGCAATCGTCTGGGTCGACAGCACATTGATCGGCATGCCGACCAGGGCCAGGGCCATGATCGGCCGGCCACCCATGGCGTAGACATCACTGATCGCATTGGTGGCGGCGATCCGGCCGAAGTCATAAGCGTCGTCGACGATAGGCATGAAGAAATCGGTCGTCGCGACCAAGGCCTGGCTGTCGTTGAGCTTGTAGACGGCTGCGTCATCGGCGGTCTCGATGCCGACCAGCAACTCAGGCGGCAGCGGAAAACCGCTCGATCCCTTGAGGATTTCGGACAGCAGGCCGGGCGCGATCTTGCAGCCGCAGCCGCCGCCATGCGACAGCGAGGTCAGTCTGGGTTCTTGCTTCATCAATTCAGCAGTCCGGGGACAGGATCAATAAACGCCCATGAAGTCTTTTTTGCCCAGCTCGACCCCGTTGTGACGCAGGATCGCGTAGGCCGTCGTGACATGGAAGAAGAACTGCGGCAGGCCGTAATGCAGCAGATAGGCCTGGCCGCTGAAGCGCCGCTCTTTGGGCGTTCCAGGCCGAAGGATGATTTCGCGGCTGGCAGCGTCTGCGAATTGCGCCGCGTCCAGGCCGGTGATGAAGGCGATGGCGCTGTCAATGCGCGCGTGCAGATCGGCAAAGCTTTGCTCATCGCCGGCCGCTGTGGGCGGCGTGACGCCGGCCAGCCTGGCGCAGACGCCAGTGGCAAAGTCACAAGCCACTTGCACCTGTTTGACCAGGGCGAACATGTCGGGGAACAGTCTGGCCTGCAGCAGCGCTGCAGGTTCGATATTGCGCGCCTCTGCATGGGCTGCAGACTTGCCCAGCGCATCGCTGAGGCCGCCCAGCAGCTGTTTGAAAACCGGGACCGAGCCCGCGTAGGTGGGATTGCTCATGACAACTTTCGCGAAAATTCAGGGGCTCAAAGTCCCGGCTCAGCGCCGGGATCTGGTTTATTTCTTCTTTTTGCTGCGGTCAGCCACGACGGTGACGACCGTCGGCATCACTGCTCCGGGCGAAATCGGCTTCGGTGGCGAGCTGTCCTTCTTCGGCTTCTTGCCTTCCTTGTTGCTCTTTTGCTGTCCTTTTGCCATGGTCTTCTCCTGTTTGCTGTGCCCGAGGCACGGTTGGGGAATGCTTTGAGTCGCGTCGGTCCAAGCCGCCGGTCAAACCATCAGGGTTTGACTCCAGCCAAGCCGGCGCGGCCTGAGTCTCGCACAGCTTGAGGCTGTCATCCGCTTCAGGGCGAGATTGTCAGGCCCGCGCTCCCTGCTGGTTGTCCTGTCAAGGCGACATGGCCGCCGCTGATCAGGTCAACCTCGACCACCAGATCGGGGAAGCGGTGCAGGAACTCGGCAAAGTTGGCGCAGCCCAGCGCCTGTTCATCGAACGAGGGCAGCAGGCGTTTGATGAATACCTTCAGCGCGCTGCGCGACACATAGTTCTCGCCATTGCGGTCGACCAGTTGCTTCAGCGCGCGCTGCATCGCCAGTTTTGCCTCATCGAGCGATGGTGAACCGACAGCTTCGACCTCGACTTCCGGTTCGGGGCTGGCGGGTTCGATCTCGGCGGGCTCGACCCCGAGCAGCGGGGTGACGGCTGGAGGATTCAGCTCGGCTGAAGCGGCGAGCAGGTTCTGATAAAACTTGAACTCGTTGCAACTGGCGATCCAGAAACGGTTGCTGACTCCGGCGACGCCGACGCCGGCGATGAAGCGACCGGCCTGCTTGATCTTTTGCGCCAGGCTGATGAAGTCGCTGTCCGACGACACCACCACCACATGGGTCAGGTGACCGTGGTTGCTGACATCGCTGAGCGCATCGAGCGCCATGCGGATGTCGGCGCTGTTCTTCATGTTCTGGCCGCGCGGGAACATCTGGATCAGGTCGACGCCGGCTTCGTTGAGAGCATGGCGATAGTTGGCAAAGAACTGCCAGTTGCCATAGGCGCGATTGATGATGATGTCGCCGAGCGAGGCCGCATATTCAAGGATCGGCGTCAGGTTGACGAACACCGGCTGGGATTTGAGGCGGTTCTCGCGGTAAGCGCCATCGCCATGGGCGGCATTCGCCAACACGGCATGGAGGTTTTCAAAGTCCCAGTAAATCGCCACCTTGGTGGCTTCTTCTCGCATCAGCATGTCGGTTGGAATTTTTTCGAAATCGGTGGGCCCGCGATAAACCGGGCAACCCGCAAGCTTAACGCCTGCCGGGGTCAGCAACAGCGCTCGGCCTTCTATATATCCAAAAGTAGATAAGCAATCTACGATTTTATAGTTCCGCTATCTATAAGCCTTCCCTACAGTCCATCCCCTGGCGCTCATGCTCTGAGGGTCGGCCTCAACCTGACCCGCTGCCATGTACGCTTATACCGATTTCGACCGCCAATTCGTCCGCGCCCGCGCTGCTCAGTTCCGCGATCAGCTGGAACGCAACCTGGCTGGCACCTTGACCGAAGATGAATTCCGCCCGCTGCGCTTGCAGAACGGCTGGTATGTGCAGCGCCATGCGCCGATGTTGCGGATTGCCGTTCCCTATGGGGCTTTGAGCAGCCGGCAACTGCGCGCGCTGGGGCAGATTGCGCGCGAATTCGATCGCGGTTATGGGCATTTCACGACGCGACAGAATCTGCAGTTCAACTGGATTCCGCTGACGCAAGCGGCGGATGTGATGGACGCCTTGGCGGCGGTTGACATGCATGGCATCCAGACCAGCGGCAATTGCATCCGCAACACCACCAGCGATGCCTTTGCCGGCGTGGCGCCCGACGAAATCGTCGACCCGCGGCCCTATGCCGAGTTGCTGCGCCAGTGGAGCACGCTGCACCCCGAGTTCGCCTTTTTGCCGCGCAAGTTCAAGATTGCCGTCAGCGGTGCGCTCGAAGACCGCGCCGCGATCGCCTGGCATGACATCGGCCTGCAGTTGCTGAAAAATGCTGCTGGCGAGGTCGGCTTCAAGGTCCTGGTCGGTGGCGGCATGGGGCGCACGCCGATGATCGGGCAAGTGATCAATGAGTTTTTGCCCTGGCAGCAGATCCTTGTCTATGTCGAAGCGATCGTGCGCGTCTACAACCGCTATGGCCGGCGCGACAACCTCTACAAGGCACGCATCAAGATCCTGGTCAAGGCCGAAGGGCAGAAGTTCTTCGATGCGGTGAATGCCGAGTTCCAACAGATTCTTGAACAGGATGCCGCCGGCCGCGAACATCTGTTGCCTGAAGCCGAGCTTGAACGTGTGGCGGCTGGTTTCAAATTGCCGGCCAGCGTGCAGGAAGGTCTGGCCAGCGACATTTTTGAAGGTTTGGCTGACGGCGCTTACAAGCGCTGGCTGACACGCAATGTGCATGGCCATCGCCTGAGCGGCTACCGTGCGGTGACCTTGTCACTGAAGCATCCTGGCCTGCCGCCTGGCGACTTGACTGATGTGCAGATGGAAGCTGCCGCCGATCTGGCCGAGCGCTTCAGCGCCGCCGAGTTGCGCGTCACCCATAGCCAGAATCTGGTGCTGCCCTGGGTGCGCGAAGCCGATTTGCCAGCCTTGTTCGAAGCCGCCAAGGCGAATGGATTTGCCACGCCGAACATCGGCCTGCTGACCGACATGATTGCCTGCCCGGGCGGCGATTTCTGCGCCTTGGCGAATGCCCGCTCGATCCCGGTGGCGCAGGCGATCACCGAGCGCTTCGAGGACCTCGACGAACTCTATGACCTCGGCGACATCGACCTGCATATCAGCGGCTGCATCAACAGCTGTGGCCACCATCACAGCGGCCATATCGGCATCCTCGGCGTCGACAAGGACGGCAAGGAGTGGTACCAAATCTCGCTCGGCGGCTCCGACGGCAAGGTCCTCTCGGGCAGCCCGGTGGCCGGGCGCGTGATCGGCCCATCGTTCGCGGCCGACGAGGTGCCTGATGTGATCGAGTCGGTGGTCGACAGCTACCGCAGCCAGCGCCTCAGTGGCGAGCGCTTCATCGACACGGTACGCCGCATCGGCATCGAGCCCTTCAAAGCGCCTGCCAATGCGGTGCGTACGCTGACCGGACAGGCGGCAGCCCAATGAGTTCGAAACCCATGAAATTCATCGGTATTCACGACCCCCATTGGCACCATGTGGTCGGCGAAGACGGCCCGATGCCGCATCCTGATCCAGCCCCGAACCTGCTGCTCTCGCTCGAGCAATGGCATGCCGTGCGTGGGCATTGGCCAGTCGGCTTGAGCACCGGCATCGAGTTGCCGAATGACTTCGACATCGCGCTGCTGGCTGCTGACTTGCCGCGACTGAACCTGGTCGTGCTGCAGTTCCCCAAATGGGTCGACGGCCGGGCCTACAGCCAGGCCAGGCTGCTGCGTTCGCGCTATCGCTTTGGCGGCGAAGTTCGCGCCCGCGGTGAAGTGCTGGTCGACATGCTGCCGCTGCTGGCGCGCACCGGTTTCGACGCAGTGCAACTGCGAGCTGACCAGAGCCAGACAGCGGCCGAGCGCGCTTTGAGCTTTTTCCCAGCCCATTACCAGGGCGATGTCGCAGCGACCCAGCCGGTCTTTGCCAGGTCTTGAAGATGAACGGTGAAACTTCCAGCCTCGGCGCAGCGACTTTTGCATCAGCAACTGCGCTGTATGCGCGCCAGACGGTGGGCTTCGAGGCCCGCCTGGCCGCCAGCCTCGAGGTGCTGCAGCGGGCTGCAGCCGAGCATGGTTCGGGCCTCTTGCAGTCGACCTCGCTCGGCGCTGAAGACATGGTGATCACCGACCTGATCGCGCGCCACCGCCTGCCGATCGCTTTGGCCACGCTCGACACCGGCCTGCTGCATGGCGAGACCTTGGCCTTGCTGGACCAGACCCGGGTTCGCTACGGTCTGGCGATCGAAGTCTTCAGCCCGGCCAGCGAGCAGGTGATCGAGTTTGTCCGCGTCAAGGGCGAGCGGGCGATGTACGACAGCGTCGAATTGCGCAAGAACTGCTGCGGCGTTCGCAAGCTCGAGCCCTTGAGCCGCATGCTGGCCGGCCGCAGCGCCTGGATCACCGGCCTGCGCCGCGAGCAGTCGGCCAACCGCGCCGAAGTGCCATTCGTCGAGCCAGATGGCCAGGGCCGCAGCAAGATCAACCCGCTGGCGCAATGGAGCTGGGCCGATGTCTGGCATTACATCGCCAGCTTCAATGTCTCGCACAACGCCCTGCATGACCAGTTCATGCCCAGCATCGGCTGCGCACCCTGCACAAGAGCGATCGCCGTCGGTGAAGATTTCCGCGCTGGCCGATGGTGGTGGGAGGAGTCCAGCAAGGAATGCGGCTTGCACGCCACGCATCAAGAGACAGGAGTTGCCGCATGAACGCACCGATGAATTCAAGAAATTTGCTGCCGACGATCGACCAGCGTCACCTCGACCATCTTGAAGAGGAGGCGATCTTCATCCTGCGTGAAGTCGCTGCGGCTTTCGAGCGTCCGGCGCTGCTGTTCTCCAGCGGCAAGGATTCCTGCGTGGTGCTGCGCTTGGCTGAAAAGGCCTTCAAGACCCGTGTTGCTGCCGACAGTTCAGGCAATGAATTCAAGGGCCGCCTGCCTTTCCCGCTGCTGCATGTCGACACCGGCCACAATTTTCCCGAGGTGATCGCATTCCGCGATCAACTGGTGCAGGCCAATGGTGAGCGCTTGATCGTTGCGCACATGGATGAGTCGATCAAGAACGGCACTGTGCGACTGGCCCATCCGCTTGAGTCGCGCAACGGCCACCAGACAGTCACCTTGCTCGAAGCGATCGAGGAACATCGCTTCGATGTGCTGATCGGCGGCGCCAGGCGTGATGAAGAGAAGGCCCGTGCCAAGGAACGCATCTTCAGTCACCGCGACAGCTTTGGCCAATGGCAGCCCAAAGAGCAGCGGCCCGAGCTGTGGACCTTGTTCAATACGCGGATCCGGCCGGGTGAGCATATGCGCGCCTTTCCGATCAGCAACTGGACCGAGCTCGACGTCTGGCTTTATCTGGCGCGCGAAAACATCCCGCTGCCGAGCCTTTATTACTCGCATCAACGCGCCGTGATCCGTCGCAAGGGCTTGCTGGTGCCGCTGACTGCGGTGACCCCGCCCGAGGCCGGTGAAACGGTTTCGACCGCGACCGTGCGCTTTCGTACCGTGGGCGACATGACCTGCACCTGCCCGGTCGAGAGTCTGGCCGCCAGCGCCACTGACATCGTGGCCGAAACGCTGACTGTCACCGTCAGCGAACGTGGCGCTACCCGCATGGACGACAGAACGTCCGAGGCTTCAATGGAACGCCGCAAGAAAGAGGGCTACTTTTGATGAGCGCAGTTTTGAGCAAGCTGGTGCACCAGCAGGACATCGACACCCATCACCGGGCGCTGCGCTTTCTGACCGCTGGCAGCGTCGATGATGGCAAGAGCACCCTGATCGGCCGCCTGCTATTTGACAGCCGGGCGATCCTGGCCGACCAACTCGATACGCTGGAAAAGCGTGCTGCGGGTCAGCCGATCGATCTCAGCTTGTTGACTGACGGGCTCGAGGCTGAACGCGAGCAGGGCATCACGATCGACGTTGCCTACCGTTATTTCGCCACCAAGTCGCGCAAATTCATCATTGCCGACGCACCCGGCCATGAGCAATACACCCGCAATATGGTGACCGCTGCTGCGGGCTCGGACGCCGCCGTCGTGCTGGTCGACATCACCAAGCTCGACTGCAGCGTCGACGCCTTGCAACTGCTGCCGCAGACAAGGCGGCACAGCCTGCTCGCCCATTTGCTGCGCGTGCCCAGCATCGTCTTTGCCGTCAACAAGCTCGACGCGGTGGCCGAGCCCGGCCCGGCGTTTGCCGCAGTGTCGAAAGCGCTGCATGCCTTCGCGGCCCAGGCTGGCATCGAAGTGACTGCCATCGTGCCGGTTTCAGCGCTGCGCGGCGACAACGTCACCCAGCCGCCGGGTGATGACTGGGCCGCCTGGTACCAGGGCCCCTCGTTGCTGCAGGTGCTGGAGAGTCTGCCGGGCCTACAGGAACCTGTTGAAGGCCAGTTGCTGCTGCCGGTGCAATATGTCGCCCGCGAACCTGGCGAGCAATCCGAAGGTGCTGGACATCAGCCGCGCACGTTGTGGGGCCGCATTGCCCATGGCCAGGTGCAGGCCGGCGACGAAATCCAGATTCTGCCCAGCGGCCAGACCGCGATCGTGACCGAACTGCGGCGTGCCGGGGCAACCGTAAAACATTGCGTGGCGGGTGAATCGGCCGGCTTGCTGCTGGACCGGCAACTTGATGTGTCGCGCGGCGACTGGATCGTCACACCGGGGTCGGCCCGATTGACGCAGAGTTTCGATGCGACGCTGGCCTGGCTCGATACCGAACCGGCCGTGGCCGGGCGCAAATATTGGCTGCGGCATGGCAACCGCTGGGTGCAGGCCCGGATTGCTGCGATCGAACACCGGATGGACATCCACAGCCTGCAAGCGCAAGCCGCGATTCAGCTGAACGTCAACGAAATCGGCCGGGTCCGCATCGAGACGCAGAGCGCCTTGCCGGTCGAACCCTATGCCGTGAACCGCATCGCTGGCAGCTTGATCGTCGTCGACCCGGCATCGAACCGCACCAGCGGCGCGCTGCTGGTCAGTCAGGGTCACTGAAATGGGCCGCGTCATTTTCGTCAGTGCCGGGCCGGGCGCAGCCGATCTGATCACGCTGCGTGGCGCGCGCGCGCTTGGCGCAGCCGATGTGGTGCTGTTCGATGCCCTGACCGATTCAGCCTTGCGCGAGCTGGCTCCAAAGGCGCAATGGATCGACGTCGGCAAACGTGGTTTTTGCCATTCGACCAAACAGACGGCGATCAATGCCTTGCTGGTCAAGCAGGCGCGCGCGCATCAGTTGGTTGTGCGTCTGAAAGGCGGCGATGCCAGCATCTTTGGCCGCCTCGAGGAAGAATTGCTGGCGCTGAACGAAGCCGGCATCAGCAGCGAGGTCGTGCCGGGTGTCAGCGCCGCATTGGCCGCCGCCGCCCATACAGCCAGACCGCTGACCAGGCGCGGCAATGGCCGCAGCATCAGTCTGAACACGGCGATGACCAAGGACGGCGCCTTGCCGCTGCAGCGCAATGCCGACACCGAAGTGTTCTACATGGCGGGTCGCCAACTCGGGGCCTTGGGCCGGCGGCTGATCGAGGCCGGTTGGGCAGCGGACTTGCCGGTCAATGTGGTGTCGCGCGCCGGCTGTGCGGATGCGCTCTCGAGCGACCATCAACTGGCCGATCTGGCAGCCGCAGCGCTCTTGCATCAGGGCCGGCCGACCGTGGTGATCGTCGGCGCGGGTGCCAACCTGCTGCCGCAGCGCCACGCTTTGCCCGAAATTTCCGGCATCAAAGCAGGGCTTGAGTCGGATCAAGTGCTGACATCGACGCCGAGAGATTAAAATCCGCGGTTAACCGTTTTGCCGGCGCCTGAACATCTGTCGGCATCCTTGCCTTTTTGTGACCCCATCCACGAGTTTGCCCCATGACCCATGTCGTCCTCGAATCATGCATCCGCTGCAAGTACACCGACTGCGTCGATGTCTGCCCGGTTGATTGTTTCCGCGAAGGCCAGAACTTCCTGACCATCGACCCCGATGAGTGCATCGACTGCGCCGTATGCATTCCTGAATGCCCGGTCAACGCGATCGTTCCTGAGGAAGATGTGCCCGGCGATATGCAGCACATGATCAAGCTGAACGCCGATCTGGCCAAGAAATGGCCCAGCATCACCAAGCGCCATGCGCCGCTGCCGGACTCCGATGACTGGAAAGACCGCACGGGCAAGTTGCCCGAACTGATCCGCTGAAATCTGCCCGGCCCAGCGCCGCGCCCCAAGAATGGAATCTCAATTGAACGCACAGACGCCCACGACAGCCGCTGAACAGGCTGGGTTGATAGAAACGGACGCAGTCATCGTTGGTGCAGGCCCGGTCGGCCTGTTCCAGGTGTTCGAGCTCGGTTTGCTGGAAATCAAGGCCCATGTGATCGACTCGCTGGCCTATCCGGGCGGGCAATGCGTCGAGCTCTACCCCGACAAGCCGATTTACGACATTCCTGCCGTGCCGATGTGTACCGGCCAGCAGTTGACCGACAGCCTGCTCAAGCAGATCGAGCCCTTCGGTGCGACCTTCCATCTGGGTCAGGAAGTGGTGACGGTCGAGAAACAGGAAGATGGCCGGTTCTTCGTCGAAACAGCCAAGGGCACGCAATTCCTGACCAAGACGATCTTCATCGCCGGCGGCGTCGGCAGCTTTCAGCCGCGGACTCTGAAGGTCGACGGGATCGAGAAATACGATGGCAGCCAGTTGCATTACCGTGTTCGCAATCCCGAGCAGTTTGCCGGCAAGAACCTGCTGATCGTCGGTGGCGGTGACTCGGCACTCGACTGGGCCCTGAACTTCTGCGCCGGCAATGCTGACGGCACCAGCAACAAGGCCGAGAGCGTGATCCTGCTGCACCGCCGCGATGGCTTCAAGGCCGCGCCCGCCTCGGTGGCCAAGATGCGCGCGCTGTGCGACGCCTTTGAGATGCAATTCCTGGTGGGCCAGGTGACCGACATTGTTGAAGCCGAAGGCGCACTCAACGCGGTGAAAGTCACTGGCGGCGATGGCATCACGCGGGTCGTGCCTTGCGATCAGGTGCTGGTGTTCTTTGGCCTGTCGCCCAAACTCGGTCCGATCGCTGAATGGGGTCTGGCGCTGGAGCGCAAGCAGATCGTCGTCGATACCGAAAAGTTCCAGACCAATGTGCCGGGAATCTTCGCGGTTGGCGATGTCAACATCTATCCGGGCAAGAAGAAACTGATTCTGTCGGGCTTTCATGAAGCCGCCCTGGCTGCTTTTGGCGCGGCGCCGATCATCTTCCCGGACAAGCGCATTCACCTGCAGTACACCACCACCAGCCCCAAGCTGCACAAGGTGCTGGGCGTCGAGTCGCCGGTCTTCGACTGAGTGTGTCGAACGTTCATCAAAAAGCCCGCCTTGTGCGGGCTTTTTTGTCGGCGCTTACAATTATGTCCGCCGGACAGGTTTGGTTTTGTCCGGCAAATCGCTAGGGGTGCTGGTTCAAGACGAGCCGGCTGAGAAAGTCCCTTTGAACCTGTCTGAAGTATTGACATCAATACCTCAGAGTCCCGCAAGGGACTGAGTTAATCCTCGCGCAGGGAAGCCAGCATCAGCCCACGTCGATCCATCCTTCTCGTGACGTCAGGGCTTTGTGACGCCGACCTGCCATCGCATGAAATTTACGATGGCAAATCACAATAAGTCCTCTACCTTGCTGGCCGCAGCGGCCAGTCTCCTTTGCAGCAATCTCGCCCTGGCGCAGGCGCTGCCCATGGTCTCGGTCAGCGGCCGCTCGGCTGATGCGCCGGTGCTGGTCGGCGGTTTCGGCAATACGCCGATCGCCAAGCTGCCGCTGCAGGCCGATGTGCTGGGCAGCGAACGCCTGCTCGACGCCGGCATCAATGCGTTGTCTGGCATCACCAGCCTCGACGCCAGCATCAGCGACGCCTACAACTCGCAGGGCTATGTCTCTTACCTGAAGATTCGCGGCTTCGACCTCGACAACCGCTTCAACTACCGCCGTGACGGCCTGCCGATCAATGCCGAGACCGCCTTGGCCCTGGGCAACAAGTCGGCCATCGAAGTGCTCAAAGGCACCAGCGGCATCCAGGCCGGCATCAGCTCGCCGGGTGGTCTGGTCAATCTGGTCGTCAAGCGCCCGACGGTCAATCTGACCACCTTGAGCCTGGCCTACAGCGAAGCCGGCACGCTGGAAGCTGCCGTCGACTGGAGCCAACGCTTCGGCCCGGCCGATGCCTTCGGCCTGCGCATCAATGCCGCAGGGGCCCGACTCGACCCCTTGCTGCAGGACGCCAAGGGCAGCCGCAGCCTGCTGGCCGCAGCCGGCGATTGGAAGCTTTCGCCTGACACCTTAATCGAGGCCGAGTTCGAGCTGAACCGCCAGAGTCAACCGAGCCAGCCCGGCTTCAGCCTGCTCGGCAACAAGCTGCCCGATGCCAGGTCGATCGACCCGACGATCAATCTGAACAACCAGTCCTGGAGCCAGCCGGTGGTATTCGACAACCAGCACGCTTCGTTGCGCGTGCGGCAGCGCCTCAACGCTGACTGGCAGGCGCAGATTCATCTGGGGTTACAGCGGCTTAAAACCGACGACAGGCTGGCCTATCCCTATGGCTGCAGCGCAGCTGACGGCAGCTATTACGCCGATCGCTATTGCCCGAATGGCAACTTCGACATGTGGGACTTCCGCAGCGAAAACGAGCGCCGCAATAGCGAGGCGCTCGACCTGTCATTGAATGGCAACTTCAGCACCGCCGGGCTGCGCCATCAGCTGAACGCCGGCCTGCTGCTGACACGATTCAACAGCCGCTTTCAACGCCAGGCCTACAACTGGGCCGGCACCGGCAATATCAGCGGCAAGTTGCTGACTATTGCCGACTCCAGCTTGACGGCCGACAACACCGAGCGCAGCGAGCACAGCAGCGAGTTTTATCTGCGTGACTCGATCCAGATCGACACGCAATGGCAGGCCTGGGCCGGGCTGCGCAACAGCCATCTACGGCGCGAAAGCATCAATACCAGTGGGCAAGAAGCGATCAGCTATGGTCAGCAATTCACCACCCCATGGCTGGGTGTGAGCTACGCGCTGAGCAGCCAGCACATGCTTTACGCGAGCTGGGGGCAGGGCGTCGAATCGCAGGTGACGCCGAACCGCCCCGACCTGTACAAGAACGCCGGACAGGCCTTGCCGGCATTGATCAGTGAGCAGTTCGAGCTCGGCATCAAGGCGGGCAGCAAGCTGGTCGATTGGTCGATCAACTGGTTCGAGGTCAGGCGGCCGCAATGGCGCGCCATCGACGGGACAATGACCACCGACGGGCAGGCAAAGCATCGCGGCATCGAAGCCCAGACCGACCTCAAATGGTCTGGCGGTGGCTTGCTGGCCAGCGCGATGCTGCTGCAGGCGCGACTTCAGAACAGCCGGGACCCGACCTTCAATGGAATGAAGCCGGCGAACGTCCCCGAATCAACTTTGAAGGCCACCGTCCGGCAGAATTTTTCCGCCGTACAAGGGCTGCAATTGCAGGCCGGACTGGCCTATGAGAGCAAGCGCGCCGTGCTGCCCAATGACAACAGCATCAGCCTGCCTGGCTGGACCCGCCTGGATGCAGGCGCCAGGCTCGATCAGGCCTGGGGCAAACAGCTTTTGGTCTGGCGCGCCGGCGTCGACAACCTGGCCGACCGTCGCGCCTGGAAGGAGTCGCCTTACCAATACAGCCATGTCTACCTTTATCCACTGGCGCCGCGTACTTTCAGGGTGAGTTTGGAAGTCGCCTTGTAAACGCGTCGAAAAATAGCTATACTGATAGGCTCTGTTCCTCGATAGCTCAGTTGGTAGAGCGCCGGACTGTTAATCCGTAGGTCCCTGGTTCGAGCCCAGGTCGAGGAGCCACTGCAAAAATAAAATCAAGCCCTTACGAGAAATCGTTGGGGCTTTTTTCTGCTGGGGCGGTCAGTTGGGGCGTATTGGGCTCAGCATGGGTTCGGTTCTGCTCCAGGGTGAGCGACGGGTTGATCGAAAGGCACTAACAGTTCATGGCTGACAAAAAGATCGTCATCATTGCGGGCCCCAACGGTGCTGGGAAAACCACTTTTGCACGTGAGTTTTTGCCTAATGAAGCAAGCTGCCCGGTTTTCGTCAACGCCGATTTGATCGCTGCGGGTATTGCCCCATTTCATCCGGAGAGCGTCGCATTCCGCGCTGTACGTCTGATGCTGCAAGAAATTGCGCGACATACATCAGAGGGATGAAGCTTTGCTTTTGAAACGACACTCTCCGGTTTGACCTATGCACGCATGGTCGACCAATGGCGCAAGGACGGATATGTCGTTAAACTCATATTTTTGTCGCTTTCATCTGCGGATGAAGCGGTCGCACGCGTCGCCATGCGTGTGCGTCAGGGGGGCCATAATATTCCGGCTGACACAATCCGAAGACGCTTTGATGCGGGATTGTTTCATTTGCGCGAAACTTACCGTTCTCGGGTAAATTTTTGGCAACTTTTTGACAACAGCGGCGAAGTGCCTCGACTACTGGAAGAAGGAGCGAACCCTTGAGTGCAACCCATCAAAATAACATCTCGCGCCTTGCCGACCACGATATGCAATCTGTCTTTGCAGCGCTTGTTCGATCTGCGCAAAGGGCGCGAGAGTTGGCAGACCGCACTGGAACGCCCTTGATCGTTGCGCGGGACGGAATCATCGTCGAGCAAATGGTCGCACCTTCGCAGCGAAACCCATCGCCACAGAGTAAGACCGAGAACGACTCGGCGGCCTAAAAGGTGAAGGCTGTGATGCAGGTCTCGTTGATGCGCGCCGCTTCAGCGTCTTGGAACGACGTCACCATAAACGTAAAGCCGTCTTTGGTCATGCGGATCGTGCGAGTC
>CAMDHE010000066.1 GCA_945898095.1 Roseateles toxinivorans
CCAAGGGTTCCACTGTTGTGCTCTGAAATACGTCGGTCCAAGCCAAGGCGCGCCGATCCTACATAGTAACTGCCGTCAGCACATTTCAGTATATAGACGTGAGCACCCGGCTCTTCAGACACGAGACAAACTACCCCGACTCTTGCCCATCCTTCGAGACGGCGCTTCGCGCCTCCTCAGGATGAGGATTCTTTGATCGAACGCCTCGCGTTCTCAGACGTAACCGGGACCCTCGATCACCGGGTGAGCGATGAGGAATTTCTCGTCGATCTCGACGCCGATGCCGGGCTTGTCGAGCGGTCGGACAGTGCCGTCCTTGCCGATCTGCCACGGTTCGCTGCCCAGCTCGTCACGGAACTTGTTGGCCACCGAAAGGTCGGCTTCGAAGTAGCCGCCGTTGTCGATCGACGCCAGGAAATGGATCGAAACGGCGTGGTTGAGGCCGGTCATCGAACTGTGCGGATGGATCGGCAGCTTCCACATCGACGCGGCGGCGGCGATGCGCTGGACCTCGGTGATGCCGCCCGACTTGGAAAGGTCGGGCTGCAGGATGGTGATGTTGCCGTCCTCGATGATGCGGTGAAATTCGAAGCGCGTGTAGTGGTTCTCGCCGGCCGCGAAGGGAACGCGCCCGAAGCCTTTCGCGATGGCGTAGCTGCGGTGATCGTGCGCGGGAAACGGCTCCTCGAGCCAGGCGACGCCGCAGGCGTCGAGTCCCGGCATGAGGTGGCGCGCGTCATCGACGGAGCAGCCCGTGTTCGCGTCGGAGAGCAGCACGATGTCGTTACCGAGCGCCTTGCGCACGGCCGCGGCGCGTTCGATGTCGAGTGCCGGGGTGTCCCCGACGCGCAGCTTGATGGCTCGGTAGCCGGCCTCGATGTGCGGGCGGATCTCCTCGACCAGCGACGCCGGCGGCTGGTAGCCGAGCGACACGCCGCCGGCATAGGCGGGGATCGGCCGGGAGGCGCCACCCAGCAGCCGGTAGAGCGGCCACCCGGTTGCCTTGCCCCGGATGTCCCATAGCGCCATGTCGATGCCGCTCATGGCGAGGCACGTCCCGGCGCCCATCCCGTGGCTGCCGAGCTGCATGCGATAGGTCTTCGCCCACACGCCGTTCACGTCGGTCGCGTCCATGCCCAGTGCCAGCTGGCGCAAGGTCGTGTTGACGAGTTGCGCGACGGCGGTGGGGCAGCGGCCGTGGTGCGATTCCCCCCATCCCACGAGGCCGCTCTCCGTCGTCACCTTCACGATCACGGTGTCGCGCTTGACCATGCGGCCGATACCCACGCGCACGGTGGCGTCCTCGGGCAGGGGGAAGGACGTGGGTATCGCCTCGATGTCGATGATCTTCATGATTTTCTCCAGGGGTCGAATCCGAACCAGTGCCGCGGCGTGTCCACCAGGATTCGCCGCCGCGTCCGCGCGTCGGGTACCCATCGGGCCAGGATCGCGAGGGAAGTGCCGTAGTCGATGCGGTGGGGCATGCGCACGAAGGGCCAGTCCGAGCCCCAGACGCAGCGATCGGGGCCGAAGGCGACGATCAGCGCGCGAGCCGCGACGTCGGCATCGTCGTAGGACGGCGCGCGGTAGCCGAAGCGGAAGGCGCCCGAGATCTTCAGGGCGATGCGAGGCAACTCGGCGAGCCCGAGAAGCGCGCGGAAGGCGGAGGCGCGCACGCCGGCCCGGGGATCGGGCCGCCCGCAATGGTCGATCACGAGCCGACAGGGCAGGCGGTCCGCGGCCTGCGCGACCGCGATCGCCTGGCCGGCTTCGCAGTGGATCTCGAGCACCAGGTCTTGGTCGGCCAGCGTGCGGGCCAGGCGGGTGAAGGCGGGGTCGGCGAGTTGCCCGGTTCCTTCGCCGACGAGATCGCGGCGGATGCCGACAACGCCGCGTCTCGCGAGGGTGCGGAGTCTCGCCGGGCGCACGTCCAACGCGACGCGCGCGATGCCGCGATGGCGCCCGCCTCCGCGCGCGAGCGCATCGAGCATGCAGGTGTTGTCGTCGCCGTACCCCGAGCTCGGGTTCACCAGCAACGCGCCCGCGAAGCCATGCGCCGCCAACACCGAATCGAGATCGCGGGCGTCGCCGCACTCGGCGGGTGGCGGGCGATAGGGCGTATCGAGGGCGAACGCGAATCGGGCCGGGTCGAAGAGGTGCACGTGGGCGTCGATCGCGCCCGGCGGCACGGCGAACGGACTCATGCAGGCGGATGGCCGGCCAGGGTCACCGTCACGGAGCCCAGCGACCCGGAGTCGGCGACGGCGACGTCGCCCGGCTTCGTCCAATGGCTGCCGGTCAGGGAACCGGTGCTCACGATGTCGCCGGCGCGCAGACCTTCGCCGAAGCGATGGTTCGCGAGCCACACCACGCCATCGAGCGCAGTGCCGTCGAAGACCACGTACTCGACGTCGAGCCCCTTTTCCTTGAAGACGCCCTTGCCGAGGGCGAGGTAGTGCGCGCCGTAGATGAGGGTGGGCGCCGTGCCCAGGCCCACGCTCACCTTGGTCTGCGCGCCCGCGGGGCCGGAGGTCGCGAGTACGGCCGCGACCAACGCGGCGGCGATCGCCTTCATGATTTCTTCCCTCCGGACTTCAACTGCTTGGCCAGGAACGTCTTCGAGGCCGAGATCTCGATGAGCGGCAGCACCTCGAACGACGCCGGGATGATGTCCGCCCATTGGTTCAGCAGTTCGTGAAGGCTTTCGTGCGAGGACACGTCGAACAGCGCCACGGCGCCGCGTCCGGCGCGTGCATAACCCCACTTGCACAGGCCTTTGTCTTCCTGCGTGGCGAGCCAGGGCCAGAATGTCGTGCGCTTGGCGGCCCATTCAGAGGGGCGCTCCGGGCGCGGCGTCGAGATGACGAGGAAGAGCATGGCGGTCTCCTAGGGCTTCTTCTTCCGCCCAGGCGGGGCGGAGCGCAGCTGCTCGTCGAGGAATTGCTTCGACTGCGCGATGTCGATGAGGGGGTACACGTCGAGCTTGCAGGGGATCAGTTCCGACCAGCCGTTGAGCAGCTCGTGCAGGCGCTCGTGACTGTCCACGTCCAGGATCGCCACCGCGCCCCGGCCCGTGCGCGCGTAGACGCACTTGCAGGTTCCATCCGCGAGGAGCGGCTCGAACCAGGGCCAGGCCTTGGTCCTGTCCTTGGCCCAGGCGGACGGACGCTCGGGGCGCGGGTGGCTCACGATGAGAAAGAGCATGGCGGGTTCCTATCGTCGCTTGCGGGTTGCGGAGGCGGCCTTCGGCGCGAGCTGGCTCGCGAGGAATAGCTTCGAGGCCGCGATGTCGATGAGCGGGTAGACATCCAGGGTCACGGGGATGAGCTCGCTCCATCCGTTAAGCAGCTCGTGCAGGTGCTCGTGGCTTTCGACGTCGAAGAGCGCCACCGCGCCGCGGCCGGCCCGCGCGTAGTACCACTTCACGACGCCCTTCTTCTCGAGCGGTTCCCACCAGTCCCAGGACTTGCGTCGCGCGGCGGCCCACTCGGAAGGGCGCTCGGGGCGCGGCGTCGAGATCACGAGAAAGAGCATGGTCAGCCTCCGTTGGCGGGGGAGAGGTGCCGCCATTCCTTGCGGTACCGGGCCACGACGGATTCGTCGACCGTGACGCCCAGGCCCGGCCGGTCGGGAATCTCCAGGTAGCCTTCCACGGTCGGGAAGCGCTCCAGGGCGAGTTCGTTGATGAGCGGGTTGCCGCCGCCGGCGGAGTACTCGAGGATGAATCCGCCCACGGCGGCGGCCGCGCAGTGCAGGCCCGCCGCGAATCCGACCGCGCTGCCCCACAGGTGCGGCGCCGTGCGCACCTGGAACGCGGAGGCTAGCGCGTCGACGCGCATGGTCTCGGTGATGCCGCCCATCAGCATGGGATCGGGTTGCACGATGTCCACGCAGCGACCCACGATGAGGTCGCGGAAATCGAACCGGGTGAACTCGCCTTCGCCGGCGGCGATGGCGATGTCCGTGTAGGCCCGCACCTCGGCCATGCCCACCTTGTCGTCCGGCGACACCGGTTCCTCGAGCCAGCCGATGTTGCAGTCCGCGATCTGGCGGCAGAAGCGCTTCGCCTCCGAGACGGTCCAGGTGCCGTGGACGTCGCACATGATGTCGATGTCCGGGCCGAGCGCCTCGCGGGCGCGCTTCACGCGTTCCACGGAATGGGCGAGCGTGCCGTCCCCGGAGCCCACGCGCATCTTCACGGCGCGGTACCCGCCCGTGGCGAGGAAGGCCTTGAGCTGCTCCGCGATGCGGTCCGCGGGCGCCCAGCCGCCCGAGGCGTAGCAGAGCATCTTCGCCTGGCGCTTGCCGCCCAGGAGTTGCCAGACGGGAACCCCCAGGCTCTTCGCCTTGATGTCCCACAGGGCGATGTCGATGCCCGAAAGGGCCTGCACGTTCACGCCGCGCCGGCCCAGGTTGGGAAAGGCGTGGCCTCGGGCGAGCGCGAAGTGCGCGCGATCGGTGTTGTACATCACCTCCCAGAGCCGCGAGATGTCGCGCGGGTCCTCGCCCAGGAGCAGCGGCGCGAACTCGTTCTCGATGACGGCGCACACGCCGGCGCAGTTGCACTGGGCCGGCAGCGCCCCGCGCACCTCGCCCCAGCCGGTGATGCCGGCGTCGGTGTCCACGCGTACCAGCGCCGTGTCGAAGCTGCTGCTCAGGCCGTAGTCGCTCGCGTGCTGGCGCTCGGGCGGGATGGGGACGTGCAGCCAGGTCGCGCTGATGCCGGTGATCTTCATCGAAAGCCTTTCCTCATTCCGCCTGGGGAGTGGTGGCGCTCGTGGCGGCGGCGCGGTCCCAGAAGACCACCTTCGCGTGCAACCAACGCAGGAGCTGGCTCCCGGCCACCCCGAGCGCCGCCAGCGACAGGAGCGCCGCGAACATAACGTTGGTCTGCATGTCCACTGCCGCCGCCTTGATGATGTGCCCCAGCCCGTGCGTGGAGGCGACGAACTCGGCGACCACGGCGCCGATGAGCGCGAGCACGACGCCGATCTGGAGCCCGGCGAAGATGTGGCCGGCCGCGCTCGGCAGCTTCACCCGCAGGAAGATCATCGATTTCGAGGCGCCAAAGGCGCGCATCACGTCGATGAGCTGGGGGTTGGCCTGCTTGATCCCGATCGAGGTGTTGATGAACAGCGGGAAGAAGCACACGAGCGCGACCATGACGATCTTCGACTCGATGCCGAACCCGAGCCAGACGATGATGAGCGGGGCGATGGCGATCTTGGGCATCGACTGCAGCGCGACGATGTACGGATAAACGAAGAGCTCGAAGGTGGGGGACTCGGCCAGGAGGATCCCGCAGGCGATCGCCAACGAGCATCCGGCCACGTAGCCGGCGAGCACGGATTTCATCGTGAAGAGGAAGTGCGGCCAGTACGCGCCCTGCACGTAGCCGACGTTCATCGCGCTCAGCACCTGCATCGGCGAGGGCAGCAGGTAGTCGGGCACCTTGAAGAACGCGATCGCCGCGCTCCAGGCCGCGAGCAGCACCACCAGCGTGACGAGCGGATAGGCGATCCGCTTGGAAAGGGGGATGGGGGTCGCGTTCATTCGAATGTCACCAGATCCTTGAAGAGCTCGCGCAGCTCGGCGCAATGCCGGTTGAACCGGGCCTCGGCCATCGTGGCGATGTTGCGGGGGCGCGGCAGGTCCACGGTCACCTCACGCACGACGCGGCCCGGCCTCGACGACATGACGATGATGCGGTCGGACAGGAAAACCGCTTCGGGGATGGAATGGGTTATGAACGCCACCGAGCAGCCCGTCGCGAGCCAGATGCGCTGCAGCTCGCCCGTCATGTGCTCGCGCGTCATCGCGTCGAGGGCCGCGAAGGGCTCGTCTAGGAAGAGGATGCGCGGCTCGTGCACCAGCCCCCGCGCAATGGCCACGCGCTGCTGCATGCCGCCGGAGAGCTCGCCCGGATAGTGCGAGGCGAATTCGGCGAGCCCGACGAGCTTGAGCAGTTCCAGCGCCCGCTTGCGGCCGGCCGCCAGGTCGCGACCCAGGGCCCGGATGGGGATAAGGACGTTCTCGATCACCGTGGACCAGGGCAGCAGCGAAGGCTGCTGGAAGACGATGCCGACCCGCCCCGTCGGGCCTTCGACGGCCTGTCCCTCCAGCAGGATGCGGCCGCGGGTCGGCGCGATGAGGCCGGCCGCTAGCTTGAGCAGCGTGGACTTGCCGCAGCCTGAAGGCCCTAGGACCGACAGGAACTCTCCCGGGGCGAGCGCCATGTCGAGATCCTGAAGCGCGGTCACGGGCCCCCGGCTCGTCTGGTAGACGAGCGAGAGGCCCTGCGCCGAGAGCACGGCGCCGCCGGGGTTCTCGGTCACGCTACTTCCAGGCCTTCGCGGTGTCGGTGACAGACTTGATGTCGAACTTGTTGATCTCCCCGACGAGCTCGTTGGTGAAGATCACGCCCATCGGAATGTCCTTCGAGGCGATCTGTCCGCCGGCGGCCAGGATGTCGAGCGAATCCCTGATGGAGCTTTCCTGGAACTCGCCCATGCGCAGCGGGACGCCGGGCGGGGTGTGGAAGAACTTGTCCACGCGCGAGCGCATGATCTTCACGCCTTTCTCGATCTGCTCGGCCTCCGTGCCGGCTGTCGGCCGCGCCCCCAGGTTCATCGCGTAGAAGTTCTTCACGCAGAAAGGCCAGTTGGCCTGGCAGGCGTAGGAGGCCTTCGCGAAGGCGCGCCCGAAGCGGGCCAGCACGTCCGTCTTGTCGCGAATCACGTCCTCGTGGGCCATCCAGCAGCTCGAGACCTGGTCCGAGAACTTCGCGGGCTGCGGGATCTGGCGGATGCGGTTGCCGGCGAGCTCGACACCGACGTGCTCGGCGTCCCACAGGTTGAGCACGTCGATCTGGCCGGTGGCAAAGGTGCGCACGGCGATGGCCCCGGTGCCCACGGCGACGAACTCGAAGTCGGTGCCCTGCTTGAGGCCTGCCTCGGCGAGCAGCGCGCGCGTGGCCGGCAGGTTGCCGGCCGCGAGCGAGATCACGCCCACCTTCTTGCCGCCCTTGATGTCGCCGATCGCCCTGATCGGGCTCGCCTCCGGCACGATGAACTCGAAGGCGCTGCGCCGCACGACGTTGTAGAAGCACCTGAGCGGCAGGGGCGAGCGGCCCGCCTGGCGCGAGAGGATGACCACGTCGGCGTTGCCGCGGCCGATGAGCACGCGCTGCTGGGCGATCTGCGGGATGACGACGCCCGATCCGTCGAACGCCACCAGCTCGACGTCGAGCCCTTCCTGCTTGAAGAAGCCCTGGCCGACGGCCAGGTACTCGACCGCGAAAATGAGGCCCGGTGGCGTGTTGAGACCCACGGAGACGCGGGTCTGGGCACAGGCCGGCGCGGCGGCACCGAGCGCGACGAGCGCGACGAGCGACGATGCGGCGACGCCCAGGATGCGCTGGAAACGATTCATCTTGTTCTCCTCCGACGGATAGTCAAACGATAGAAAGTAATTGACCATAAAATTATTATTAAAATATTTCTATATCTGGAATGGTTCTAATTTATATAGCTATTATAGGCCCCAAGCTCAAATTGCGGTAATTTGACTTAACATTACATTAAATCTTATTATCTGCATAATCTTATGTTTAGAAACTTTAAAGATCCTGAATATACTGCATGGAACGGATAGGAAATTCAACCGCAATATTGCGAGGGTGGCACCCCTGGAACGGTTGGGCTATCCGGATTTCCCCTTGGTAAGGCCAGCTTCGCATGGCTGAGGCGCCTGGCGCGCTGCCAGCATCAACTCTTGACGAACGACTCTCTTTTGGGCCGACTCTTGATGTGAGTGGCCAGTAACAGCGCACCCATTTCCTGTGTCACCCATAGCGATCACTTTGGCCGACCCACCGACCGGCCGACAGTTACCAAGAAATGCGCTGATCGAACTGGTCGTCAGGAGCGACCTGCGGCGCAAAGTCCCAATCTGGTTCTCGCCCGCCAGCAGCCTCTGATTGCGGCGCATCACAGTCCTTCCACAGCGGCGGGCCGCGCGCCGGCGCAATATGTTTTGAAGAAGCGCGGGGCCTCAGGCTCGGCGCCGATGTGCGTCAGTATTTTGCGGACCTCAGGGCCATCGGTAATAAATGCGATCAGATTCATTTAGCCTCCGCACTGAGGACACAGCAGCGGAAAAACCTCGTAGATCCGCGCAATCAGCCCCGGTGAGGGGCCCTGCATTTTTAGGGGGGACAGGCTATGGCATAGTGCTTTGGCCTTTCACTTTGGAGCTACTCTTTTGAAAATGAAGAATATTTCGCGGGCCCTGCTGTCTGCAGGGTTGATGTCCATTGCATTGGTATCTGCGGCGCAGTCTGCAGCGCCCGCCGTATCCAAAGCCTCAGCTACCGCCTCGGTTATCAAGGTAACTTCGGTCGAAGGTCTGACCGAATACCGCCTGGCCAATGGCTTGCGTGTGCTGCTGTTCCCTGACGCCAGCAAGCCGACGCTGACGACCAACATTGTCTACATGGTCGGCTCGCGCCATGAGAACTACGGCGAGACCGGTATGGCGCACTTGCTGGAGCATTTGCTGTTCAAGCCCAGCGCCAACTTTGGTGTGAAGAAGGGCACCAAGACCCCGGTTGAAGTGCTCAATGCCGTGGGCGGAGAATTCAACGGTACGACCTGGTACGACCGCACCAACTATTACTCGGTGTTCCCTGCCAATGACGAAAACCTGCGCCTGATGCTGGCCATGGAGGCCGACCGCATGGTCAACGCCGCCATCGACCAGAACGACCTGTGGAATCCCAAGACCAACAAGGGCGAAATGTCCGTGGTGCGCAACGAGTTCGAGATGGGCGAGAGCGACCCCATCGGCGTGACGACCGAACGCATGCAGGCGATTGCTTTTGACTGGCACAACTATGGCAAGTCCACCATCGGTGCGCGCTCCGATATTGAACAGGTCAACATCCCGCGCCTGCGTGCTTTTTACAAAAACTACTACCAACCCGACAACGCGATCCTGATGGTCGCCGGCCGCTTCGATGAGGCCAAGTTGCTGAAGCAGGTGCAGGAATATTTCGGCAAGATACCCAAACCGAGTCGCGTGCTCCAGCCCACCTATACCGCCGAGCCGGTGCAGGACGGTGAGCGCTCAGTGGTGGTGCGCCGCTCCGGCGGCACTCAGTTCGTGGGTGCTGGCTACCACGTGGCACCCGGCGCGCATGCTGATGCCGTCGCAGTGACTGCGCTGGACCGCATTCTGGTCGACGCACCGGCCGGGCGCCTGCACAAGGCCCTGATCGAGACCAAGCTGGCCAACAAGTTGCAGGTCGATTCGGTCAGCAATCTGGAGCCCAGCTACCGCATCTACGGCGCCGCCGTGGCCAAAGACGGCAACCTCGACGCGGCGCAGGAAGCGCTGCTGAAGGTCATGGAAGGTTTCGCTGCTCAGCCCATTACCCAGGCCGAGCTGGACCGCGCCAAGCAGCAATTGCTGAAGACCATTGAACTGACGATGAACAACACGGCCAACCTGACCATTGGCCTGACCGAGGCGCTGGCCGCGGGTGACTGGCGTTTGTTCTTCATCAACCGCGACCGGATTGAAAAACTCGATCTGGCCAGCGTGCAGGCCGCAGCCAGCACCTACTTCAAGACGACCAACCGCACCTTGGGCAGGTTTGTCCCGACAGATGTGGCTGATCGTGCCAATATCCCCGCGACTCCCAACATCGCGGCGCTGGTCACGGACTACAAGGGTCGCGCTGTGGTTGCACAAGGTGAAGTTTTTGACCCCAGCCCTGACAACGTCGAGAAGCGTACACAACGCTCCACGCTGGCCAATGGCATGAAAGTCGCGTTGTTGCCCAAGAAGACCAAGGGCGAGACCGTCAGTGTGGCCCTGCAATTGCGGTTGGGTGCTGAAGAATCCCTGCGCGGCAAGGCGCAAGTCGGTGAGATGGCTGCTCAGCAGTTGCTGATGGGTACCGAGAAATTGAGCCGCCAGGAAATCAAGGACAGTTTTGACAAGCTGAAGGCACAGGTTTCTGTTGCAGGCGGTGCCGAAGGCGTAACGGCCACCATCACCACCGTTCGCAGCAACCTCCCCGCTGCACTGGAACTGCTGGCCCAGCTTATGTCCAAGCCCGCTTACCCGGCCAAGGAATTCACCGAAGCGCAGCTCGCAACGATTGGCCGGATCGAGCAGGCCATTCCCGAGCCGCAACCGCAGGCTTTGCTGGCAGCGCGCCGCATGACCGACGACACACCCGCAGGCCATGTGCGGCATGTGCTGAGCTTTGAAGAGCAATTGGCCGCTGTCAAGGCCGTCAAGGTGGAAGATGTGCGAGCGTTCCAACGGGCCTATTACGGCGCGGGCAACGCGACTTTCTCCGCCGTCGGTGACTTCGACGTGGCAACGCTGAAGACCGAGTTGATCAGCTTGTTTGGCTCCTGGAAAGCGACACAGCCGTATGCGCGCGTGGTTCGCAGCATCAAGCCTGTGGACGGCCAAAAGTTGACATTGGAGACGCCTGACAAGGCCAATAGCGTGATGTTGACCATCCTGCCCGTGCCCATCAAGGACAGCGCGCCCAACTACCCGGCGCTCGTGTTGGCCAATCACATGATTGGTGGCGGCGCCTTGAAGAGCCGTCTGGCTGACCGCATCCGTCAGAAAGAAGGTCTCTCATACGGCGTAGGTTCGCAGTTCAGCGCACCCGCCTTGGACCCTGCAGGCTTGTGGCTGGCGTTCACAATCAGCGCACCGCAAAACACCGCCAAAGTGGCAGTTGCTCTGAAGGAAGAAATGCAGAAGGTTGTGGTTGAAGGCTTTACCGCGACCGAACTGGCCGAGGCCAAGAAGGCCTGGCGCCAGGGTGAAGAAGTCAACCGCACCGAAGACTCGATGCTGTCGCGCCGCCTGGCGGAATACCTGAGCTATGAGCGGACGATGGCGTTTGACAAGGATATCGAAGCCAAGGTCGACGCACTGACACTGGAGCAGGTCAATCAGGCGGTCAAACAGGTCTTCAAGATCGAAAGCCTGTCGGTGATTGCCGCCGGTGACTTCGCCGGTGCTGCGAAGGCCACGGCCAAGTAAATTGGCAATGCAGCCCTGGCTCTGGTCAGAGCCAGGGCTGCTGAAGCTTTTCGCGGGCAAAGACGCGTTGCACCGCAGGGCGTGCCAGCACGCGTTCTAACCACGGCGGAATTGTGGGTGGAATAGGCGGCATGGGCCGCTCACTATTCACACCCACCCGTTCTTCAAGGCTTGCCCTTTTGCACTGCGCCGACAAAGCCGTCGCTCATCAAATACTTCGCCGCGACTGCACGCAAATCATCCACACCCAACTGGGTGGTGGTCTCCAATAGCCGATCCACAAAATCAAGCTCCAGGCCAAACATGGCATTGGTTGCCAACTCCCTGCTCAGTGCAGCGTTGGTCTCGCGGTTGATACGGGTCGAGCCAGCGTAGTACGACTTGGCGCGTCGCACATCGTCCGCGGTGAATTCGTCTTTGGAAAGGCGCCGTATTTCGTCCAGCAAGGCGGTTTTGGCGGTGTCCTCCTTCTTGGCATCGGTGGCGATATAGGCCAGGAACTGGCCATCGGTCGCGCGCGAGTTGTCTTGCGCAAACACGGTATAGGCCAAGGACCGCTTGCTGCGCAACTCGGCGAAAAAGGTGCCGGCCAGCCCGGAGGTCACATTGCCCAGCAGGCGCAGGGCGGGCCAGTCTTTGTCGGTGCGTGCCACGGTGGGAAACAGATAGACGATGGCGGACTGCTTGCGGTCACGGTACTCGGCAATCTCCAGCCGGGAGGTGGGCGGCGTGGCTGGTTTCAGCGCCGCACGTTCTGTGCTGCGCTTGGGCAACCAGGCAAACTGCGCTTCAATCATTTGCCGTGCCGCCTGCGCGGAAATATCGCCCACCACGACAAACACGGCGTCCTGCGCATTGACACGCTCCTTATGCCAGTCGCGCAATTCACGTGAGCCCAAATCAGCCAGTGAAGACGGGTAGCCGGTGGAAGGCAAGCCATAGGGATGGCCCGGGTACATGGCTTCAAAAGCCATCTGTAGCGGCCGCGCTGTGGCGGAGTCGTAGTTGCGTTTGATCGCACTCAGTTGTTGGAAGCGCTCCTGCTGCACACCCTTGTCGTCAAATGCCGGCGCGCGCAAAACCTCCGCCAGCAAAGCCAGGCCAGCAGCATAGTTGCCGCGCTGCACGTCCAGGCCCATGCCGAAGAAATCGGGCTCCAGCGCGATATTGAATTCAGTTCCCAAAAACTCGATCTGGCGGTCGAGCTCTTCGCCGCTGCGTTGTGCCGTGCCTTTGCGCATTGCGCGTGTCATCAATTGGGTGATGCCGGCGTTGCGGCTGCTCTCTTCACTGCGCCCGCCCTTGAAATAGACGTTGGTGGAGATCACCGGCGAGCCGTTACGCTCGCGCACCAGCAGGCGTGCGCCGTTGGAAAGGCGGATGTCCTGCACCGCACGATCCCCCGTTGCCGCGGCGACAGGTGCAACGGCGGCCGGTGTTTGCACAGCAGCAATCGCGGGTGGAGTTGTCTTGGCAGCGTCGCGCACGCTGGCCATGGCTGCTTCCGTGGTCAACTCGGGCGTGCCCTTGGGACGGTAGTGGTAGAGCGTGAGGTTGTCGATGCGCAAGTAACGCTGGGCCACATCTTGCAGTTGCTTTGGAGTCAGCGCCTGCAGGGCCAGCAGCCGCGCACGTATTTTCTCCACGCCATAACGCGCTTCGTAATACGACATCGTCGTGGCTTGACCCAAGGCGTTTTGCATGCCGAATACCAAGGCGCTCTCCAGCCGGTTCTTGGCCACCTGCAACTCAAACGCGGTCGGGCCCCAGGCCTTTATGCGTTCGACTTCCTGCACCGTGCGGCGGTCCACTTCTGCGCGGTTCTTTTCGTCGAAGGCCGCCTGAATGGAAAAGATGCCGACATCGTCAAAGGTGTAATGCGATGCACGGGCCGTGCTGGCTGCGGTCGGGCTGACGACCTGGGTGAACAGACGCGATGAACGGCCATCGCCCACCACCGCTGCCAGCACATCCAGCGCCAACTCATCCGCATGGCCCACGCCCGGTGTATGCCAGCCAAACACCGAATAGCCCTGCTTGATTTCAGCCGATGACTGGCCAAAGCGGAACGCCTTTTGCTCAGGCTCGGGTGGGCCGTACTTCTTGTCCAGCTTGCCCCGTGGCAGCGCGCCAAAGGTCTCGCGCACAACAGCGAGCGCTTCTTCATGGGTGATGTCCCCCGCGATCGAAAGAATCATGTTGGCGGGGCGGTACACCGTCTCAAAAAACGCCAGCAGGTTGTCGCGCTGGATATTGCGCAGTACCTCGTTGGAGCCAATGCGCCAGCGCTTCATCCGGTGCTGCGTGAAGGCCGTCGCGTACATGCGCTCCATGGAGACGGGTGCCGCATTGTCCAGCTTGCGGTTGGACTCTTCGATCACCACCTCGGCCTCCTTGCGCAACTCTACCGGGTCAAACAGAGGATGCGCAATCGCGTCGGCCTGGATTTCTACCGCTTTGCGAAAACCCTCTTTGGGCACGACGAAGTAGTAATTGGTGCTGTCATAGATCGTGCCGGCATTGGTCTGGCCGCCAATGGACGACAGCTCTTGCGAGATCTGCTCTGCGCCAGGGAAGGCTTTCGAGCCTTTGAAGAACATATGTTCAAACAAATGCGCCATGCCGGCGATCTCGTCCGCTTCATTGAAGTAGCCGGCCTTGACCCAGGTGTTGATGGCAACCACCCCAGTGCCTTTTTGCGGCTTGGTAATGACGGTCAGGCCATTGGGCAAGACCGTCTTCCTGACGTCTTGCATGAAGTTGTCCATCACGGTCGTGCCCGCAGGCGTGGCCGCAAGGATGGGCCCGTTCACGAGCAGGCTCAGGGCGGCGAAGGCCGTCACTAACAGCAAAGGGACAAGGCGCACGGGCACTCCAATCATCAAAACGGGAATTTTGGTGCAGTGTATCGACCCGCCGCACGGGGGCGGCACCCGGGTCGCCGCTGCCATGGCCGAGTTCCTGGTGCGAGAGCACAGCGAACGCCGACCGACCGCTACTCGCTGTGCGTGCGCAGGATTTAATCCTGCAGTCTGCTCACTCGTCTTCCAGAAGACTCCTGAGCATCCAGGTGTCTCTTGGCTGCGCCGACAGACCACTGCTCGCTGTGCGTGCGCAGGATTTCATCCTGCAGTCTGCTCACTCGTCTTCCAGAAGACTCCTGAGCATCCAGGCGGTCTGTTCATGCACGGTGAGTCTTTGGGTGAGGAGGTCGGCGCTCGGCTCGTCGGATGCTTGGTCGACGAGGGCGAACAGGCTGCGTGCGGTGCGCGCAACGGCTTCATGCCCTTCGACCAGGATGCGTACCATCTCCAGCGCTTTGGGCGGCTTCGCCGGGGCGTCTTTCAAGGAGCTCAGGGCGGCGAACTGAGCATAGGAACCGGGTGCGACATGGCCGAGCGAGCGGATCCTTTCGGCGATCGGGTCGACGGCGGTCCAGAGCTCGGTGTACTGGACCATGAACATCTGGTGCAGCGTATTGAACATCGGCCCGGTCACGTTCCAGTGAAAATTGTGCGTGGTCAGGTAGAGCGTGTAGGTATCGGCCAGCAGCTTGGACAAGCCCTCGGCAATAGCCGCGCGATCCTTCTCGCTGATGCCGATATTGATGGGCTTGCTGCTTGTCTTCTTCTTGGCCATGCGGGGCTCCTTGGTGGACGCGGATCAAATCCGTTGAAGCAACTTTATGCCCGCCCGAGCGCCATGGCAATTTGAATCATTCAACGGCGGCGATAGGCAAAAGCTTCTGCAGGGCGCCTGGCCGCAGGCTCGCCAGCTCAACCTCGTCACGCCCATGACTGCGGCCACGATATGCTTGATGGTCTCGAGCGAGCCGCCTTCCCACCTCTTGCTGATGCCGCAGCTTCCACACCCAAAGCAGCGCAAGAGTTGATACATAAGGAAGACCTGTTTGTGGACTGGGAACTGGCGGTCAATGGTGATGAACCATTCCGAATCGCCCCACTTCAATAAGAAAAGCCATGTTGTGTGACGTTATCAAGGTAAGCCCCACACCAGATTTTCATATCGACATTGAGTATGCAAGCGGGGAAGTCCGCCGGTTTGATATGCGGCCATTGCTCAAAATGCAACCTTGGAGCCGCATCGCTGCCCCGGCACTATTTGCCCGTGCGAGCGTCGACTATGGAACCGTTGTGTGGCCCGGCGAGATCGACATTGCCTCAGAGACGCTGTACGACAATTCAGTAGCACTTTCGGATATGCCGTCGCAGTGAAAAGTCACGGATAGGAAATTCAACCGCTCCACCGCAAGTATCACGTCCATGGAACGGTTGACTCACCCAGACTTTCTCTCGGCAAGGACAGCATTTCTTAGCTAAGGCGTCCGGCGTGTCACCGGCGACAACTGTTCGCCGACATCGGCGGCACCGGCGCCAATGCCGACCCTTTTGCCCTGTGGGGCGCGCAGTTCATCGGACGACCGGCGTGAGGACATCACTACTCTGAGGCGGTCGGGCTGCTGGCGATCGTTGCCGAGGATGCGATGCGGCCAGGACATGGCATCAAGCGGGACGGGGGATTGTGTGCAGGCGGCGCGGGTCGCCGATGGCGTGCTGATGCTTGCTTCTTGGCTTCGCTTGATGGAGGTGGATGGCCACCTCTGTGGAAAGATCGTCGGCGGTTTGAAGAGCGGCTTGCAGCGGTGTGGAGGACTGTCGACCGCCGCGCGAATGCGTGCAGGAGGGGCTGTTGTGACCGTTGATTTAGCCTGCAGTACCTTGATCGACGCAGCCAAATGGAACCATAATGGTTTCATTATGGATGGAGAATGCCGTGCCCACAACTTTGACACTGAAGAATATTCCTGATGCCTTGTATGACCGCCTGAAGCTTGCTGCAGAAATGCACCGCCGGAGCCTGAACAGCGAGGCCATCGTGTGCCTTGAGTCAGTATTACTGCCGACAAAGATGATGCCCAGCGAACGGATTGCCCGTGCCCGGGAATTACGTGCAACCTTATCCACCGGCAAATTCCGCGCGCGTGACATTGATGCCGCGAAGCGCGAGGACCGCCCATGATCGTGGTCGATTCCAACGTGGTGGCGTATTTGTATTTGCCTGGTGAGTACACAGCCGCCGCCGAAGCGCTACTTGAGCAGGATTCGGACTGGGCCGCGCCGATTCTCTGGCGCAGCGAGTTCCGCAACATTCTGGCGGGATACATGCGGCGCAAAGCCATCACGTTTGAACAGGCTAACAGCCTCCAACGAGAAGCGGAAAGCTTGCTTGGGGGTGCTGAGTTCGAGGTTGAATCTCTTGCTGTGCTTGAACTGGTGCGCGACAGTGACTGCTCCGCCTACGACTGCGAGTTCATTGCCCTTGCGATGAAGCTCGACACGAAACTGGTCACCATGGACAAGAAGCTTCTACGAGCGTTTCCGAAGCGCGCCATTGCTCTTTCTGCGGGCTGACGTTCGATCGGGCGACAGCGGCAGGGCGCCAGGCCCGGGCGGGCGAAAATGTACACCGTACCTGCTTCGCGGGCCTGGTGGCCTGCCGTTGGTGCTCAGCTTGAGCGAGGGATTAGCGAGGCATCCGTGCGCGGTGGCTACGCGATTTGTAGTACCAACTCGCGGCCACAAGCTTGGACGTACTTCCTGAGTGTAGCTAAGGAGGGTGAGTGCTTTCCGGTGGCAAGAGAGCGCTCCAAACGTGCAACGGAAGGTGGCTGAGTTCCCATACGTTCCGCGACCTGCGCCTGGGTAAGCCCTGCGTCGTGCCTTGCTTTCAGAAGTTGGTCGAGCAGCTCACCTTCCTCGCGCTCGATGCGCTCGACTTCCTTGCGCACGCCTGGCCGGCGCAGCAACTTCGAGACAACTTGATCATGCGTTCGCATCTTTGACTTCCTTCATGCGCCTTCGCGCAACGTCCAGCTCACGTAGGGGTGTCTTCTGAGACTTCTTGACAAACGAGTGCAGCATCATGATTCGGCGGCCGATCAGAGTGCAGAAGAAGACCCGTGCGATTCCGTCAGTTCCTTTGAGACGTAGTTCAAAGAGTCCATCCCCGAAGGACTCGGTGTGTGGTGGACCCAGATTCGCGCCTACCGCGGTCATTCGACGCGTCAGAACGATTTACCGAGCGGCAAGCGTGTCTGGAAGCCCGAGGATCTCTTCTTCGACGCCTTCGCTGTAGTACTCGATGCGATAGTCCACGCCCGAAGGATAACAAATATGTTACATCGACGGAAGAGGGGGGGTCACCAACGCTGGTGTTTCGGATGCCTAACAAATGGAGCTAACCGGCGCCGATAGGCGTCTGAGTTGAGCGCCGGGTTGGCTCCGCTGCGCTCACGCCAGCGCTTCGCGTACCACCTCGGGATGCTTGCGGGCTATGCGAATGAGAGCTTGAGCCGCGCCAGACGGTGACCTACGGCCTTGCTCCCACTCCTGCAGGGTGCGCTTTGAGATGCTGAGCGCGGAAGCGAACTCGGATTGCGACATTCCGGTGCCTTGACGTGCTTCAACGACTTCATTGATCTCAACGGTGGTCACGCGAGCAAAGTTCCGTGCCTTCATCTGGCGTACGGACTCCAGAAGCCTTTGACCCAGTTCTTCGCCTGAGGTCTTGGTGGACTTACGCGAGGTCATCTTCGATCTCCTTACGGATTGTCTTCAGTATGTGGCCCGGAATCGTGTCTCTCTCGGCCTTCGGGTAGACCAACAGCATGCACAACTCACCTGCTTCAAGCCTGCAGAAGTACACGATGCGAACGCCGCCTTGCTTACCCATTCCTGGGCGTGACCACCGTACCTTTCGGCAGCCACCACTTCCTTTGATCACTGCACCGGCCTCAGGCTCGCCTGCTATCCATGAGAAGAACTCCAGCCGTTCTTCAGTGGACCAAATCTTGGCGGAATCTTCGACAAAGATCGGAGTTTCGTAGATTGAGAGCACGGACGAAGCATACGTCAAAGACGTATTCGATGCAAGCTGCTGGTCCGGTGCGGAGGTGTTTTGCCGTTGGTCCTCGCCTCGAACGAGAGGCCTCAGTTCGCACGGCTGGACCTTGCCAAGCTATGTTCTCGCAGTTCGACCGCCACGCATTGCACGCACCCAAAACCAGAGCTCGGCCGCGCCGCCGATAGCCACAAGCACCAGAGAAGGCGCAGACAGCCCCGCCGCGTATAGAGCAAGCGCGAGGACCAGAATCCCGACGGTCATCAGATGGCATTTCATCGTGGACACCTCCTGTCCGAAAAGCTACGGTGCTGACTGTAACTGAGCCAGACGGTTATCAGTTGTATGCGATGACGCGCTGGTCGGCTATGGCCGCCGCAGGGGATCGAGGGTCAGGTCTTGCTTTCACGCAAGGGTTTTGCCATTGCCGAACCTTAGTGGGAATTTGATTGATTGCAAGACCTGACCCCAAGGTGCGTGCGGACTTCTACGACAACCTGCCATGGTCGCCTGACGATGCCCAGATCCTCAAAGACCGGGGGCAGATGCCGCTGGTGTTCAATGAAGTGGCGCCGATAGGGTCAGTATCTTGCGGACCTCAGAGCCATCGGTGATCCAGGCGACCAGTTCCTGGGTGGATATGGATCAAACCCGCTCAGCCGCGACCCCTTCAGCTCAACCTCGTCACGCCCTGCAACTCGCAGGCGTAGACAGCATTGCGCAGCGCCGCGATCGCCTCGTAGCGGGTGAAGGTGCGCCGCCAGGCCAGCACCACGCGGCGGGTGGGGACGGGTGCGGCGAAGGGGACGAAGCGTAGATGGGCTTGGGGCTCCTTGGGCACGCTGAGCGCCGGCACCACGGTCACGCCCATACCTGCGGCCACCATATGCTTGATGGTCTCGAGCGAGCTGCCTTCAAAGCTCTTGCTGATGCCGTCAACCTCGCTGGAAAAGCGCGCGAATTCGGGGCAGACCTCGAGCACCTGGTCGCGAAAGCAATGCCCGGCGCCAAGCAGCAGCATCTTCTCGCGCTTGAGTTCGGCCGCACCGATTTCAGTGCGAACGGCAAAAGCATGGTTGGCCGGTACGGCGATGACGAATTCTTCGTCATACAGCGGCGCGATCGCCAGGCCGGTGTCGGGGAAAGGTTCGGCCAGGATCGCGCAGTCGAGCTCGCCGGTGCGCAGCATTTCCAGCAGCCGGACGGTGAAGTTCTCATGCAGCATCAGCGGCATCTGCGGATATTGGTCGATCACGCCCTTGACCAGTTCGGGCAGCAGATAGGGGCCGATGGTGTAGATGATGCCCAAGCGCAGCGCGCCAGCCAGCGGATCCTTGCCGCGCTTGGCGATTTCCTTGATCGCACTGGCCTGCTCGATCACCGACTGGGCCTGGCGAACGATCTCGGCGCCCAGCGGCGTGATCGACACCTCGGCAGCGCCGCGCTCGAAGATCTTCATGTCGAGCTCTTCCTCGAGCTTCTTGATCGCCACGCTGAGCGTTGGCTGCGAGACGAAGCAGGCCTCGGCAGCACGGCCGAAATGGCGTTCACGTGCCACGGCAACGATATAGCGCAATTCAGTCAAGGTCATCGGAGCAACTCCAGTCGGCGCGAAAGCGTACATTGTGCTTGGGATGCAGCAGACCGCTACACTGCGGCCGATACATCTCCATTTTTGCTGCGCTGCCGCAGATGAGGTTTTCCGATGACTGAACGCAAACCAATGAGCTTGCAACGCCTGCTGGACATGCATGCCAGCGGCGACAAAATCACCATGCTGACCTGCTATGACGCGGCTTTCGCCTCGGTGCTGGAAGAGGCCGGCGTCGAGACGCTGCTGGTCGGCGACTCGCTCGGCATGGTGCTGCAGGGCCAGGCCAGTACCGTGCCGGTGCTGCTCGACGAGATGGTTTATCACACCGCTTGTGTCGCCCGCGGTCGCAAGAGCGCCTGGCTGATCGCCGATCTGCCCTTTGGCAGCTACCACCAGAGCCCGCAGCAAGCCTGGGCGAGCGCCTTGCGTCTGGTGCAGGCGGGCGCGCATATGGTCAAGCTTGAAGGTGGCGGCTGGACTGCAGCTACCGTGCGCTTCCTGGTCGAGCGCGGCATCCCTGTCTGCGCGCATCTGGGGTTGACGCCGCAGACGGTGACGATGCTGGGCGGCTACAAGGTGCAGGGCCGCAATGAAGCGGCGGCCAATCTGCTCAAGCAGCATGCGCAGGAACTGGTCGAAGCCGGGGCGCAGATGCTGGTGCTGGAAATGGTGCCGGCCGCGCTGGCTGCCGAAGTGACCCGCATGCTGCCGATCCCGGTCATCGGCATTGGTGCTGGCGTCGGTTGCTCTGGGCAGGTGCTGGTGTTGCACGACATGCTCAATGTGACGCCGGGCCGCCTGCCACGTTTCGTGAAGAATTTCATGCTGGGCGCGGCTTCGGTGCAGGAAGCGGTGCGGCACTATGTGGCCGAAGTGAAGGCACAGACTTTCCCGCAAGACGACCTGCATTCCTACTGAAATGCAGCTGATTCACGAGATACCCGGCCTGCGCCAGACGCTGGCCGGTCAAGCAGAGATTGCCTTTGTCCCGACGATGGGCAATCTGCACGAAGGTCATCTGGCCCTGGTGCGGCAGGCGCGCTTGGCTGCCCCGCAAGGTCAGGTGGTCGCCAGCATCTTCGTCAACCGCCTGCAGTTCGCGCCGCATGAGGATTTCGACCGCTACCCGCGCACGCTCAAGCATGACTGCGAGTTGCTGGCCGGAGCCGGTTGCGACATCGTCTTCGCGCCCGATGAACGGGAAATCTACCCGGAGCCGCAGACCTACAAGGTGCATCCGCCGGCTGACCTCGACCAGATCCTGGAAGGGCATTTCAGGCCGGGCTTTTTCGTCGGCGTCTGCACCGTTGTACTCAAGCTGTTCAATATCGTCCAGCCCAGCATCGCTGTGTTCGGCAAGAAGGATTACCAGCAACTGATGGTGGTGCGCCAGATGGTCAGCCAACTGGCTTTGCCGATCAAGATCCTCGGCGGCGAGACCGTGCGCAGCGGTGAAGGCCTGGCGCTGTCTTCGCGCAATGCCTACCTCAGCGATGAACAAAGGGTCGAGGCGCTGCGCCTGAGCCAGACGCTGAAATCCCTGATCGCCGGCTGGCAGGCCGGTGGACGCGATATTGCAGCGCTGGAAGCATCGGCCATGGCGCAGCTGCGCGAGCATGGCTGGGAGCCCGACTATATTGCCTTGCGGCGCCAGCATGACCTCGGTGCACCCGAGCCAGGGCAGGCCCTGGTGGCCTTGGCCGCAGCCCGCCTGGGCAGCACGCGCCTGATCGACAATTTCGAAGTCGGTTGATCGACTTCATAGCCAAGACAAGAGATTTTTCGATGACATCAAACTTCAAACGCCTGTACGGCTTTGCCCTGCTGACCCTGTTGGCCGCCTGCGGCGGTGGCGGTGGTGGATCGACCACGACGCCGGTCTCGACGGCGATCAAGGCCAATGCTGTGACCGTTGCCCCGACCACCAGTTGCAGCGCCGCCGGCACCACCGCCTCGACTGCCAGCATTGCGTCGAACACCGTCTGTATGTTGACCAGCGACGGCGAAATCGTCGTCGAGCTCTATGCCGACAAGGCGCCGCTCTCGGTCGCCAACTTCCTGAAATATGTCGGCGACGGTTATTACAGCAACACCTTGTTCCACCGCGTACCCAAGGACTTCGTCGTCCAAGGCGGTGGCCAGACAACCGGCGGCGTCAGCAAGGTGCCCACCTATGCAGCGATCAAGCTGGAAAGCAACAACGGCCTGAGCAACTTGCGCGGCACGCTCGCGATGGCACGTTCGAGCGCGGCCGATTCAGCCACCAGCGAGTTCTACTTCAATACGGTCAACAACACCGGGCTCGACTACACCGCCAGCAACCTCGGCTACGCGGTGTTCGGCAAGGTGATCTCGGGGCTCGACACGATCGACAAGATCAATGCCGAGGCCCGCTGGGTCAGCAACGTTGAATCGCCAGCCACCGAAGTGCTGCTGTACTGGGCCAAGAAGCTCAAGTAAACCGGCCGCTGAGCCTTGATCAACTCCACTCCAGCCATTCGCCCCAGATCAGACGGCTGAGGCAAGGGTTGGGTCGCAGGGGACGGCGCAGCTTCAGGAAAATGGATTGACGATGCGGACGCCGCCGATCGTCTCGCCGGCATTCATGTCCTCGCTGAACAAGACGCTGCAACCCGCTGCCTGTGCACTGGCCACCACGACGGCATCGTAAAAGGACAGGCTGCGCGTTTGATGCAAGTCCAGTCCATCGTGGATGATCGACGGTGTGACCTGGACAATCTCAAACTGCTCGTACATCGCCAACTGCGCCCGGATATATTGCGTTGGCAGTTTCAGTTTCTTGACTGCGACATTGCAATATTCCTGCAGGACCTGCGTCGACAGCACACCGTTTGCAGTTTGAAATAATCGTTTGAGAAGATCCAGCGCCACCCGCTGTCTTTCCGGGGCATCGCTGGCCTCAGCGTAGACCAGCACATTGGTGTCGATGAAGCTGCGCATCGTGACTTGTTCAGCGCTCATTGGCTTCCTCGCGATTGAATCGCCAGCCGTCCAGGGTGGCAGCTGATTGCAGGCAACGCGACTCGAATTGCAGCCATTGCGTGTCACGATGTTCGCTTCCAGCCAGTTGCTCAAGGTAGTCGCGAACGGCCTGATTGAGGCTTTTGCCCATCTTTTTTGCGGCCCCACGGGCGCGCTGGGCAACTTGCTCGTCAATGGATAGGGTGATGTTCATGCCCGCCTCAGTTACTTGTAGTTCGCACATAATATGTGCGCACATATTGCTTGTCAATCAGTGGTAGTCAGACCCGGTGATTGCCGGAGTTGACGCTGAACGATGCAGGTTCTGCGGCGTGATCGAGCGGCCGAATGGCTTTTCAGCCCTGCCCCCGCTCAGGCCTTGAGGAATTCCGCCTTGGAGCCCAGCCAGCGCACGACATGACCTCAGCGCTCTCGGCGACTGCATGCTTGAGATAAAGCAGCGAAATCATCAAGCCCCAACCAAGTCAGACGAGGACGACCTGCCTTGGCGAACCCGCGTCGACCGCGACATGCGGCAAGCCAGCAGGGGCAAAGGTATGGGGCAACGCAGGCGACATTGCTTACGAGCGCCCGACGCAACAAGGATTGGCTTGAGCGCAAAGCTCAGCTCAGCTCTTGACCTTGTTGAGACTTGGTGTAATTACAATAATAATTAAGGTTTTTAATTTTTTAAAAACATGTATTATAGAAAAATATCTATTGTGCGTGAAATTCACTATGTCGACATTGATTGAACCGAAACTTCTCGTTGCTGCGTTGGCCGTGGCATTGCTAACTGCTTGCGGCGGCGGTGACGGCGGCGTAGTCAGCCAAACCAGCACGGGTTTCTTGGTCGACGGGGGCGTCGCGCAAAAAGGTCCTTTGCTCAAGGGCTCGCATGTCTGGATTGACGAGCTCAACCCACTGACCTACGCCCCGGCGGGCTTTAGCTACGACCTGCTGACCAAGGACAACCAAGGCCGCTTTGACGCCTCGGCCATCAAATTCACGACACAGCATATCCAGACCTTTGCTGAAGGCTATTACTTCAACGAGATCTCCGGTTACATGGCCAATGACAGCGTGTTGCTGCAGGCACAAGGGGACCTGGTGATTGACCGCTTGGTCAATGTGAACTTGCTGACCACCTTGGCGGGCCCGCGGCTGGTGGCCCTGGTCACCGACAAGACCAAGCCCGCCACCTACGGCAAGTTCGCCGCCGCCCGCACCCAGGCGCAAAAGGAAGTGCTGGCCGCATTCAGGATCTACAACAGCACCGACCTGATGCCCGGTGGCGTGGACGCCACGCTCAAACTGGTGCCGGCCAACTTCAGCGAGTTGGACTTGTCCGGCACCCAAAGCGCCAACCAGATTCTGGCGGCAATTTCAGCCCTGGCCGTCAAGACCGGTGGCAATGGCGTGGGCATCAGCCAGTTCATCGCCAACTTCCAACTCGACTTGACTGACGATGGCCTGATCAACGGCACAGGCGGCGCGAGCTCGGTGCGCGGTCAAATCGATACCGCATCCGCAACGGCCGGCATGATGACCACGGTGGCCACCAACCTGAATACCTTTTATGGGGCCAACACCATCACCGCGGCACAGTTGACGCCCTGGGTGGACAGTTCTGGCGGCGCGGACCAGGTGATCGACAAATACAAAAACAGCGGCACGGGGGTGCTGGGCAAGAAGACCTTGTCCGCGGCCTATGCGGCAGGTGCCGACGACCTGGGGCAATGCTTTTGGGTATCCACGGGAACCTTGTACCGCAATGGCGTTGCCGTGGTCGGATCGGCAAAAGCCGTTGCGACTAACATCTTCAAGATCGGGCTCACAGGCAGTGTCGGAGGGCCGCTTTCGGGATTCATCCAGCGCTCGGCGCCACTGTCGACTGGCTTGTGCCCAACTACAGTTCCGAAAACGGGTTTGACCCGGGTTGCCAAGTACACAGCGCAGTTCCCGATTACTTTGGGTGGCACGGTTTCTGGGTTGGGCACTGGCGGCCAGGTAATCTTAAAGAACAACGGCGGCGATGCACTGACTGTATCGGCCAATGGCAAATTCACTTTTGCCACGCTATTTGCGGCAAATAGCTTCGTTTATAAGATGGGTGTACCCCGCACGGCCGCTCAAGACTTAACGGTAATCTACACGCCTGTCGGCGGTACGTTCTCGGCAACCGGCTGCATGGTAGTCCCAGTAATTGCCGGCACCGGCGCTGCAACGGTGTCGGTCAAGCGCGCGAGCACTACTGAATGCGCGTATCAAGTGGACGTGACAACAGCATTGGTTTTTGGCGATACGATTAACTGGACGCCGCCTGTCGGCTACATGGCTACATCCGGTCTTGCCTCGTCAATCGCATTGAACCTGTGGGACGTCAGCGAAACAGCTCGCGTCGACAATAGCCAAGCGGTGACCCCCCGCATGGTCTCTGCATATGCGGTGACGGTGGGCACGCAGCCTATGGCCCAGATTTGCACGGTGGCAAACGCAATAGGTACTGATTTGACTGCGGATGTCAGCAATATTGCAGTGACCTGTTCAGCCGCTGCTGGAATTGTGGGTGGCACCGTCACTGGCTTGGGCATTGGCAGCCAAGTAACCTTAAAGAACAACGGCGGCGATGCACTGACTGTATCGGCCAATGGCAAATTCTATTTTGCCACGCCATTGGCGGCAACTAGCGTCGTTTATAAGATGGGTGTAACCCGCACGGCCGCTCAAGACTTCACGATCATCATGACGCCGTCGGCTGGGGCAACATTCACGGCAGCCTACTGTGCTGCCACCTTGCCTGTTGGCGGCGGTGCTGGTGCCTTGACTGCTTACGTCAAGCGGATGAGCGCAACAGAATGCGCTTATGAGATCGACGTTACAACTGCTACCGACACGACGACAACATTGACTTTTGCTGCGCCAGTGATTGTTGCTCACCCGTGGGCAACTTCTGGCAATTCCGTCAGCGTTTGGCTCAACCTGTGGGACTTGGGCGAAACCGCCCGTATCGACAACAGCGCAGCGGTGACCGCCCGAATGTTCGCGACATATGCTGTGACGGTGGGTACGCAGCCTACGGGCCAGATTTGCACGGTGGCAAACGCAATGGGTACCATCGATCTTGCTACGATTTTCAGCAATATTGCAGTGACCTGTACGGCCGCTAATTGAAAATATTGATTAGTCGTCCCTTAAAAATAGTTAACCCATTGATTTAATTGGACTTTTTAGCATTTTTTAGATAAAATAAACCTCAGTTTCTATCCGGAAGGCAGTAGTTTTCTGGGAGTTTTTGGGGAGCCAAGTGATGACCGATACCGCCGATTTCTTCCGCAGCCGTTTGGATCAGATGATTGATCTGCGCCATCCGTTGTCCGTGCTGGCTTGCCGCATGCCGTGGCAGGAAGTTGAGGCGTCCGTCGCCCATTTGTTTGCCAAGAAGGTGCGCGCTGGCCGCCAGGTCGAGGACATCGATCTTTTCGGCAGTACCGCCGCCGTGGTCGGCGCCGGTGTCGCCAAGGCCGGCCGCCCGCGTCTGCCTTTGCGCTTGATGATTTCGCTGCTTTATCTCAAGCATGCATTCAACGAGAGCGATGAGGCCGTCGTCGAGCGCTGGTCC
>CAMDHE010000067.1 GCA_945898095.1 Roseateles toxinivorans
AACCTCCCCCTTTACTTCGCTACGCATTGCGCCCAGCCGTCCTGTTCATGGAGTTTGCTTGGCCCCAAGGCGAGCGCTAAGCAGGGCAGTGGCTGAGCGGCGCAGCGGAGTAAAGGAGGAGGACCGGGTATGTCACGGTCCGGGGGGCATGAGCGAAGTCGCTCGGCCACTGGCATGGCCCATCCGACTGACTTAAATTTTCCTTTAAACGCGACGGTGCCTTAACCTCGCGCACATCCAGATAATGAACAGGCCGACTGGGCGCAATACTTCGCTCATGCTCGCGCCAGAGGTTTGATCCTTCGCCAGGCATAGGCAGTCCCCGGGACTGCCTATGTCCGGGCTCAGTCCTCCGGTTCTGGCTTACTGCTGGAACCTCCCCCTTTACTTCGCTGCGCATTACGCCCAGCCGGCCTTCATTCACTTGAGGTTGGTATTTTTTCCAAAATGAGCGGGTCTCGTTGGTCAGGGCAGTGGCTGAGCGGCGCAGCGAAGTAAAGGAGGAGGACCGGGTATGGCCCGGTCCGGGGGACATGAGCGAAGTCGCTCGGCCACTGGCATGACCCATCCGACTGACTTCAACTATTCCTCGAAACGCGACGGCGCCTTTAGCTCGAGCAGATCCAAATAGTGGCCCGGCCGACTGGGCGCAATACTTCGCTCATGCTCGCGCCAGAGGCTTGATCCTTCGCCAGACATAGGCAGTCCCCGGGACTCCCTATGTCCGGGCTCAGTCCTCCGGTTCCGGCTTACTGCCGGAACCTCCCCCTTTACTTCGCTGCGCATTGCGCCCAGCCGTCCTGTACTTGAGATTGACATTTTTTCCAAAGTGAGCGAAGTCGCTCGGCCACTGGCATGGCCCATCCAGCAGACCGTTGCTCCCAACTTTCTGCGTAGACCTCTTACTGAAATTCGCGGCGCATGGCGCCTAGTAGCCATCAATCCTGCAACGGTGGCAATTCCTTGACGGTCTGCAGCAGCCATTCCCTGAACGTCCAGGTCTTGTTGCTTTCGCGCTGGTGCAGTGGGCGCAACAGGTAATAGGCGCGATCGCTGCGCAAGGGCTTCCAGCGGGTCCCGGCAAAGGGGCGCAGCAGCCGGCCGGTTTCGAAGTCGGATGCCAGCAATCGGGTCTGACCGATGACGATGCCCAGACCATCAACGGCAGCCTGCAAGGCCAGGATCGAGCTGCCGAAACTCATGCGTTTGCTGTCGACACTCATCGAGGTCAGTTGATTGATCTCGAGCCAATCGCTCCAGTCATTGCGCCGATAACGCGACAGCAGCAGGCGCTGGCGCAGCAGCGACTCGGGATGCTGACTTTCGGGTGCGTACATTGCCAGGAAAGCGGGTGAGCAGACCGGCTCGGTCTGATCGGTGAAGAGCCGGTCGCTTTGGGTATTCGGCCATTGGCCATCGCCGAACTGGATCGCCATGTCGACCTCGTCGCGGTCGAAATCGACGTCGGGTACGGCGGTGCTGAGCCGGACCTCGATGCCGGGATGTTTGGCATGGAAATCAGGCAGGCGCGGGATCAGCCATTTGGCGGCAAAAGTCGTATAGGTCAGCAAGCGCAGCGCATCCTGGCTGCTGTCCTTCAGCAACTCGCCGGTCGCGTTGGCAATCATGGCGAAGGCCGGCACGATCTGCTCGGCATAGGCCCGCCCGACTTTGGTCAGACTGACGCCATGGCGCTGGCGGCGCAGCAGTTCGACCCCCAGATAGGCTTCGAGCACCGAGATCTGCCGGCTCACCGCCGATTGGGTGACATGCAACTCATGCGCCGCCCCGGTCAGGTTTTCGGTGCGCGCCACGGTTTCAAAAACCTTGAGCGGGTTCAGCGGCGGGATGCGTTGGGTCATGCGATTGGGCGAGACAGAAGTTCAAGACAATGAGTCAGAGAATACTTTTCAGTGTAGTCCTGCAACAAATCGGAATCACTCGAGGCGCGGGCGGTCATAGAGAATGGCGGATCAAATTCTCGCGCGTCAAACCATGAAGATAATTTCTGCAGAAGGCCCCGAACTCGCCAGGCTGCTGCTCGAGCCAGGCATCGTCGCCATCGTCGGAGCCTCCGATGACGCCAACAAGACAGCCGGGCGGCCGCAGCGCTTTCTGCGCGAGCAGGGCTTTGCCGGCAAGGTCTACCTGGTCAATCCGCGCCGTTCCCAAGTCCAGGGTGAGCAGGCCTGGCCCTCGCTGTCGGCGCTGCCCGAAATTCCCGATCATGTGTTTGTGCTGACGCCGACCGAGACCGTCATTGAGACGGTGGCCGAATGCGCGCGACTGGGCGTGAAACTGGTCACCTTGCTGGCCAGTGGTTTCTCTGAAGCGGGCGCTGAAGGGATGGCACGCGAGCAGCAGTTGCGCGAGATCGTCAAGCAGTCCGGCATCCGTCTGCTCGGCCCCAGCAGCCTCGGCGTGATCAATCCGCGCCAGCAGATGTCATTGACCGCGAACGCCGCTTTTGCCGAACCGCAGACCCCCGTCGGTCGGCTCTTCGTCGCCTCGCACAGCGGCAGCATGATCGGCGCGCTGGTCTCGCGTGGCCGTGCCCGTGGCGTTGGTTTTGCCGGACTGGTCTCGGTCGGCAGCGAGGTCGACCTGAGCATCGGCGAGGTCTGCGCAGCCACCCTCGACGATCCGGGCATCGATGCCTACCTGCTGTTTCTCGAGAGCCTGCACCATGGCGCTGCGCTGCGCGCCTTCGCGATCGAAGCAGCGCGGCGCAACAAGCCGGTGATCGCTTACAAGCTGGGCCGCTCGGCGGCGGCGGCCGAGATGGCTGTTACCCATACCGGGGCGATCGCCGGAGAGGACGATATTGCCGACGCCTTCTTGAAGGACTGCGGCATCGCCCGGGTCGGTATCTTCGAGTCGCTGCTGGAATGTGAGCCGCTGGCGGCGCGGATGCCCTTCATGCCGGTCGGCGCGTCGCGTCGGGTCGGCATCGTTGCCACGACCGGCGGCGGCGCAGCGATGGTTGTTGATCAGCTCGGCATTCGCGGCATCAATGCCGAGCCGGCCTCGGCCGAGACGCTGGCCAAGCTGGCTGCAGTCGGCATCCTGGTCAGCCCGGGCCGGGTTGTCGACCTGACGCTGGCCGGTGCCCGCTATGACGTGATGAAAGGCGCGCTCGACATCATGCTGGCCGCGCCCGAGTTCGATCTGGTGCTGGCGGTGGTCGGATCATCGGCGCGATCGCAGCCCGAACTGGCGGTCAAACCGATCATCGACAGCGCCGGTGGCGCCAAGCCGCTGGCGGCGATGATGGTGCCGGACGCGCCGCAGGCGATTGCCCAGTTGACGGCGGCCAAGGTGCCCTGTTTCCGCAACCCCGAATCCTGCGCCGATGTGATTGCCGCGGTTTTCGATCGCCGCTCACCCGTCGCATTGGCAACAATACCCGCCGTCAGCAGCGGTACCGCAACGCGCAACTTGAACGAAATGCAGGCTTATCAGTTGCTCGACCAACTGGGTCTGCCGCATGCGCCTTGCCTGAGCATTGCCATGAACAGCCAGGCGCCGCAGCAACTGCCATTCGACTATCCGGTGGTGCTGAAAGTCTGCTCGGTCGAGATTCCGCACAAGACCGAAGTCGGCGGCGTGCTGCTCAACTTGTGCGACCAGGCAGCGCTGCAGCAAGCGCTGATCTGCCTGCGCGCCAACCTGCTTCAGCATGCGCCCGGTATCTTGGCCGAACAGGCGCTGATTCAGCCGATGCGCAAGGGCCTGGCCGAGGTGCTGATCGGCTACAAGGTCGACCCGGATGCCGGGCCGATCGTGATGCTGGCAGCCGGCGGCATCTGGGCCGAATTGGCCAGCGACCGCAGCATCAGGCTGGCACCGGTGTCAGTCGCGACAGCGCAGCAGATGATCAGCGAAGTCCGCATGCTGCAGACCGTCGCGGGCCTGCGCGGCAAACCGCGGGGCGATCTGCAAGCCTTGGCGCAGGCGATCAGCGACCTGTCGCAACTGGCAGTCCAGCCGCAGCATCGGGTGGTCGAGGCCGAGATCAACCCCATGCTGGTGATGGCTGAGGGCGTGCTGGCGGTCGACGCCTTGGTGTTGCTGAACCAGGGTTGAGCCAAGGGGGCTCGGCGCATGGCGACTTGTTGGCGAGAGCAAACCTTTTTCGTCAACTGAGTTGACGCGGCCGCAGCCGCTTCAATGCCTCCAGCACCAGCAGCATCGCCAGGCCCAGGCCCAGCGCGCCGGCCAGCAAGGGCCAGGGCGCCAGGCCGAAGCGGAACACGCTCCGCAAGGGCGGCAGCCACAGCGCTGCGGCCAGCAGGCTGGCGGTGGCGGCAAGCATGAACCAGAGCAGAGGGTTCGGCTGACGCAAGGCGCGCAGCAGGCTGCCGCTGATCGAGCGGTTGGCCAGGATCAGCGCGACATTGCAGCTGACTAACGCGGCGAAGGTCAAGGCGCGCGCCTCATCAGCAGGAACCTCATGGTTCAGCAGCGCGGCGAACAGGCCGCTGACCGCCAACAGCACCAGCAAGCCCTGCAGAAAACTCCAGGCCATCATGGCCTTCGAGAGCAGCGGCGCGGCGGCATCGCGCGGCGGCCTTTGCATCACGTCGTTTTCCTCCCCCTCGGCTTCAAAGACGATCGAACAAACCGGGTCAATCAACAGCTCCAGAAAAGCGATATGCACTGGCGACAGCACCAGCGGCCAGCCCAGCAGCAGGGGCAGCAGCGAGAGCCCGGCAATCGGCACATGCACGGCCAGCACGAAGGCCAGCGCCTTGTGCAGATTGTCGAAAATCCGCCTGCCCATGCGCACCGCTTTGACGATGGCGCCGAAATTGTCGTCGAGCAACACCAGCGCCGAGGCTTCGCGCGCCACATCGGTGCCGCGCCCGCCCATCGCGATGCCGATATGTGCGGCCTTCAGCGAGGGTGCGTCATTGACCCCATCGCCGGTCATTGCGACGACTTCGCCTTGCGCTTTCAAGGCTTCGACGATCAGCAGTTTTTGCTGCGGCTTGATGCGTGCGAATACCTGGCAAGTCTGCACGCATTGCTGCAGTTCGGCCGCCGTCATCGCGGCCAGCAAATCACCAGTGACCACGCCTCGCTGGCCGACCAGCAGACCGGCCTGGGTCGCGATCGCGGCTGCGGTGCTCGGGTGGTCGCCGGTGATCATCAGCACCCGGATGCCTGCGCCATGGCATTCATTGATAGCGGCAGGTACTTCGGGGCGCAGCGGATCGGCAAAGGCCACCAGACCCAGAAGGCTGAAGTCAAAGCCTGCCACGTCAATCGGCCAGGCATTGTGGGCCCAGCTGGCGCGCGCGACGGCCAGCACGCGCAGGCCGCGCCCTGCCATCTGCTGCGCCTGCTGCGCCATGGCCTGCGCGGCCGGCCCGGGCAAGCGGCACAGCCTAGCCACCGCCTCGGGCGCACCCTTGACGGCGACCACGGCCACGCCATCCTCGCCATCGCGCCAGACATGGGTCATCGCAGGCAACGCCGGCGTCAGCCCATATTCATGCACCAGACGCCATGACAGGTGCAGCGCCGGTTCCTTCAGCTTCGCGCGGCCGAGGTCGAGCAAGGCCTGCTCCATCGCGTCGAAGGGCTGTCGCTCGCTGGCCAGCAACGCGAATTCAAGCAGCTCATCGAAGGCCGCCGGCCAGGGCTGCGTGGCTGCGACCCAGCGCTGTGGCTCGGCAGCGTTTGCCGGCAGCAGCAGCAATTCGGCGACTGCCATCCGGTTCAGCGTCAGGGTGCCGGTCTTGTCGGTGCACAGCACGGTGGCCGAGCCGAGCGCTTCGATCGTTGCAGCCCGGCGCGCCAAAACCTGCTGGCGTGACAAGCGCCAAGCGCCCATGGCCATGAAGACCGTCAGGATCAGGAAGAATTCCTGCGGCAGCAATGACATCGCCAGCGTGATGCCGGCCAGCAGGCCGGCCAGCCAGTTGCCGCGCTGCAGGCCGTAGAGCAGGACGACGATCACGCTGAGGACCAGGCCGATGATCGAGAACAGCCGCACCATGCGGCGCGTTTGCTGGTGCAGCGGTGTGACCGGATTGCTGATCTCGCCAAGTGACTTGCCGATGCGACCGATTTCGCTGGACGCACCGGTGGCAATGACTTCTGCCAGGCCTTGGCCAGCGACCACCATCGAGCCGGCAAAAACGCAGCCGATCTCCGTGGTGGCGCTGACATGCTTGGGAATCGGCAGCGATTCGCCACTGAGCAGTGATTCGTCGGTTTCCAGGTCGTTGGCTTCGATCAGCCTGGCATCAGCGGCGACGCGGTCGCCCTCGGTCAGCAGCAGCAAGTCGCCGCAGACCACTTCAAGGCCGGCGATCCGCTGAGCCCGGCCATCGCGCAAGACCAGAGCGCGCGGACTGGTCAGGTCGCGCAAGGCCTGCAGCACGCGCTCGGTGCGGTGCTCCTGGCTGATGCTGATGATCAAGGTCACAGCGACAAAGGCCAGCAGCATCAGGGCCTCGCCGCGGTCGCCGAGCAGCAGATAGATCATCCCGGCAGCGACCAGCAGTTGCAGCATCGGCTCGCTCGCTACTTCGCGCAGGATTTTCCAGAAGCCCCGCCGTTGCGGCGGACTCAGCTCATTCGGGCCATCTGCTGCCAAGCGCCGGGCTGCATCCTGGGCTGAAAGCCCATTGAGTTGATCGATCTGGGGAGCATGCATGGTGATGAGAATTTGGCGTCCTATGTATTGAGAATGCAACAAACAGGGCTGTGTGGACTGTTACCGATCAAGCAGCGCCCACTAATTCTTGACATTTGGCAGTCATAATCCTCGCGCTCAGAACCCCGGCCTGCACGCGCATTGAAATTCCGGGAATCCAATGAAGTGGCTCCGCATGAATTTGCGTCATATTGCTCTTGTCTGCTGCTTGGCCTTCTTGTTGATTGCCAAGGCGGCCGCCGCTATCGAACCGCCAAGCGCGGTGGCCAGGGTTGCCTGGCTCGAAGCTCACGGCGATGCGCACATCGAGAGCGCCTTTGCCCGCGCTCGTAGCGAAAACAAGCCTTTGCTGCTGTACTGGGGCGCTAGCTGGTGCCCGCCCTGCAATCAATTGAAGGCTACGCTGTTCAACCGTCAGGACTTCATCGCCCAGTCTCGCAACTTTGTCGCTGTTCACCTCGATGGCGACATCGCCGGTGCGCAAAGGCTTGGCAAGCGCTTCAATGTGCGCGGCTATCCAACCCTGATCTTGTTCAGCCCGGAGGGTTTCGAGATCACACGACTTCCGGGTGAAGCCGACGCGCCGCAGATCTTGAACCTGCTGCAACTCGGACTGGCGGGTGGTCGACCGATCAAGCAGGTGCTGACTGAAGCGCGCTCGGGCCAGACCTTGAGCGCCAACGAATGGCGGCTGCTCGCCTATTACTCCTGGGAAACCGACGAGCAGCAACTGGTGGCGCAGAGTCAGCTGCCTGGCTTGTTGCAGCAACTGGCTGTGGCGAGTACTGGCGTCGAGATCGAAACGACGACCCGGCTCTGGCTCAAGGCCTTGGCCGCCAGTGGTCAGCGCATCAAGCCTGATGCCGCGCTGCAAAAACGCGTCCACAGCGTGCTCAAGCAGCCCAGCCAAGCGCGTGCGCATATGGATGTGCTGATCAACGGTGCGGTCGACATCGTCAGGGCCATGGCGCCGCAGCGAGGTCAAGCGCGATCGAGCTTGCTGGCTGAATTCGAGCTGGCCCTGAAGCGCTTGCAGAACGACAACACCTTGTCGCGCGCCGACCGGATCAGCGCCTTGCAGGCGCGTGTTGACCTGGCGCGGATCGATCAGGCCAAGAACATCGTCGAGCCGATTATTTCGCCGGCCCTGGTGGCGGAGGCCAGGCAATATGCATGGCGCGCTGACCGCGACATCGGTGATGGCTACGAGCGTCAGGCGGTGATCAGTTCAGCCGCCTATCTGCTCGGGCAGGCGGGCGCCTGGGAGGACAGCGATGGGTTGCTGAAGGCGAATTTGAGCCGCAGCCCTTCACCCTATTACTTGATGAGCCAGCTCGGTGGTAATGCCCGCAAGCAAGGCAACGACAGCGAGGCCTTGCAATGGTATGAATCAGCTTTCAGGAAGAGCGAAGGCCCGGCGACCCGACTGCAATGGGGCGCCACCTACTTTACTGCCCTGGTCGAGCTGGACCCGCAGGATGTCGGCCGGATCGAACGGCTTGTCTCGCAGCTTTTCAAGGAGGCAGGGCAGGACCAGAGCGCTTTCTATGAGCGTAGCGCCCGCTCGCTGCAAAAAGTCGGCACCCTGTTGAGCAAATGGAGCGCCGACGGCCGCCAAACTGCGGTGATGGCGCGCTTGCGCCTGCAACTCGACGGCATCTGCGGCAAGATCGATGCTGCCGACAAACAACGTGCCACTTGTGACAATTTGATCAAAATCAGGCAGCCGGTTTGAACGGCCTTCGGGTCAGGTTAAACCTTCTGCCTGCATCGCCGCGATGACTGCGGGACGAGCAGCGAGCGCGGGCCCGGTAGGCCAGCAGATGGCTGAGTCCGCTGATGTCGACCTGGGTCACCGATGTCCAATTGGTGCAGCTGAAAGACTTGCCCTTGATCGCGCAGACCTGCAAGGCCTGGCCTTGACCTGAAGGGGACGAGGTCGGTCGACAGGGGGTTAATCTAGGCGCCATGAGCGTCAAGCACCCGCATTCACGGCGAAAACGTGCCCCGCCGCTGGCCCACCATCGCCGCGGCATTGCGCAGCAGTTCGCGCGCTTTCGCGCTGCCGGTATTGGTGCCTTCAGCGCCTTTCTGGCTGTGCTTGGCCCGGGGCTGCTGGCCGGTCTGTCGGACGATGACCCGGCTGGCATCACCACTTATTCCTTGCTGGGTGCCGAACATGGCTACCGACTGCTGTGGATCATTCCGGCTTCGACCTTGTTGCTGGTCCAGTTTCACTTGATGGCGGTGCGGCTGGGTGCGGCCACCGGCAAGGGCTTTGTCGGCGTGATTCGCGAGCGCTGGGGGCATGGCTGGGGCTATTTCGCCGTGACCGGCCTGCTGTTCGCGAATTTCGGCACGATCTGCGCCGAATATGCGGGCATATCGGCGGCCGGCTCGCTGATCAATATCCCGTCCTGGGTCAGCGCACCGCTGGCCGGCTTGCTGATCTCGATGCTCGTCGTGCTTGGTTCGTTTCACCGCGTCGAACGCGTGCTGCTGGTGATCTCGGCCACGCTGGCTCTGTACATCGTCGACGGCATTCTGGCCGGGCCGGATTGGGCCTTGGTCTGGCACAACTCGGTGGTCCCGCATCTGCCGGTTGACCACGCCGGCTGGATCGCGATTGCCGCCACGCTGGGCACGACGCTGGCGCCCTGGGGTCTGGCCTTTATCCAGTCTTATGCGGTGGACAAGAAGATCACGCTTGCCAAGCTGCGCTGGGAGCGCGTCGACGTCATCATCGGCTCGTTGCTGACCGGCATCATCGGGCTGGCGATTGCCGTCGCCTGTGCTGCCACCCTGCATCAAGCCGGCATCCAGATCAACGATGCGGGCGATGCTGCGAGCGCCTTGCGGCCCTTGGCGGGCAGGTTTGCGACGCTGCTGTTCGGTGCCGGCCTGCTCGGCGCGGCTTTGCTGGCCGCTGCGGTGGTGCCGCTGGCCACGGCCTATTCGATCGCCGAAGGCGTTGGCGCTGCCGCATCGCTGGACCTTGACTCGGGTCGGTTCCAGCTGTTCTACGCTGCCTTCGTCGGCCTGACAGTGGCTGCGGTCAGCGTTGTTTCGCTGCCCGGCCTGCCGCTGATCCCTTTCATTTACGCGAGCCAGGTTGTCAACGCGGTGCTGCTGCCGTTGCATGTGATCGCGCTGCATCTGCTGACCCGCGACGCGGGCCTGATGGGCCAGGCGCGAAGCGGCAGGGCCGGGCTGGTGGCCGGTTGGGTCAGCATCGCGCTGATTCTGGCCTGCGTTGCGGCGCTCGCCTGGAACTGGGTAGGCGCGATTGGCTGACTTGTCAAATCACCCTGGTCTGCGGGGTGGAATGATGCATTTCGATCACAGAATTGATCACCATTATTGGTACAAACCCTGATGGATGCGACTTGAGGGCAGTTGCGACTCCAAAGCAGGACCAATAAGCAATACATTGCAAGGCTCAACTTCAACTTCACGCCAGAGACGGCGTGGACCAGGCAACGATGAGCGAACTCATCCTCGAGACCCGTGGACTCAGCAAGGATTTCAAAGGCTTCACCGCTGTTGACAATGTGGATCTACGGGTCCAGCGCGGGCATATCCATGCGCTGATCGGTCCGAACGGCGCCGGCAAGACCACTTGCTTCAACCTGCTGACCAAGTTTCTGGTGCCGACTCGAGGCAATATTGTCTTCAACGGCGTCGACATCACGGCCGAGAAGCCAGCCGAAATCGCCCGCCGCGGCGTCATCAGATCGTTCCAGATTTCAGCGGTTTTCCCGCATCTGACGGTGCTCGAGAACGTCCGTATCGGGCTGCAGCGCTTCACCGGCACCAGTTTTCACTTCTGGAAGGGGCTGACCGGCCTGAAGCAACTCGACGCCAGGGTGCTGGCGCTGCTGGAACTGGTCGACCTGCGCGACATGGCCGCGCTCAGAGCGGGCGATCTGCCTTACGGGCGCAAGCGGGCGCTCGAGATCGCGACGACGATGGCGATGGAACCGACCTTGATGCTGCTCGACGAGCCGACCCAGGGCATGGGGCATGAAGACGTGTCACGCGTCACCGACCTGATCAAGCGGGTCGCCGAAGGGCGCACCGTCTTGATGGTTGAGCACAATATGAACGTGGTGGCCAAGATCGCCGACCGCATCACCGTGCTGGCGCGCGGCGCGGTGCTGGCTGAAGGCGATTACGCCGAAGTCTCCAAGCATCCGGCGGTGCTTGAAGCCTATATGGGCAGCGAAGCGACCGAATTGGTGGGGGCTCATTGATGCAAGCAGCACCAGCCGCCATCGAGATTGTCGATCTGCACGCCTGGTACGGCGAAAGCCATATCCTGCATGGCGTTAATCTGAGTCTGGCCAAGGGCCAGGTCCTGACGGTGCTGGGTCGCAACGGCGCCGGTCGCACGACCACCTTGCGCGCCATCATGGGCTTGACCGGTTCGCGGCGCGGCTCGATCAAGATCCACGGCGTGGAGACCATCGCCATGCCGACGCATCGCATCGCTCACCTCGGCCTCGGTTATTGCCCGGAAGAGCGCGGCATCTTCGCCTCCTTGACGGCCGAGGAGAACCTGCGCCTGCCGCCGCTGCTGTCGGGCGGGGGTAGTCAGCCGATGAGCGAAGCGCAGATTTACGAGATGTTTCCGAATCTGGCCGAACGCCGCCACAGCCCCGGCACGCGCTTGTCGGGCGGCGAGCAGCAAATGCTCGCAGTGGCGCGCATCCTGCGTACCGGTGCCGACATCCTGCTGCTCGACGAGATTTCCGAAGGCCTGGCACCAGTGATCGTGCAGGCGCTCGGCCGGATGATCAGGACGCTGAAGGCGCAGGGCTTCACCATCGTCATGGTCGAACAGAATTTCCGTTTTGCTGCGCCCCTGGCCGATCACTTCATCGTGGTCGAGCATGGCGAAGTGGTGGCGTCATTTGCTGCTGTCGAGCTGGCCGAAAAACAGGCCTTGCTCGACGAGTTGCTGAGTGTTTAATCCGTCTTTCAACCATCACCAGGAGAAATCCATGAACCATGCCATGAAACTTATCGCTCTCGCCGGACTCACTGCCTGCGCTGCCATCAGCGCGCAGGCGCAAATTTCAGGTGACGTCGTCAAGATCGGCATCATCACCGACATGTCGAGTGTCTACGCCGACATCGACGGCCAGGGCGGCGTCGAAGCGATCAAGATGGCGATAGCCGACATGAAGGGCATGGTCGCCGGCAAGAAGATCGAGTTGATCTACGCTGACCACCAGAACAAGGCCGATGTCGCTGCCAGCAAGGCACGCGAATGGATCGACACCCAGGGGCTGGACATGCTGATTGGCGGTACCAATTCAGGCACCAGCATCGCGATGGCCAAGATCGCTGCCGAGAAGAAAAAGCCGTTCATCTCGATCGGCGCCGGTTCGGCCCGCATGACGAATGAGGACTGCACGCCTTACACAATCCATTACGCCTACGACACCGTGGCCCTGGCCAACGGCACCGGCGCTGCGGTGACCAAGGGCGGCGGCAAGACCTGGTACTTCCTGACCGCTGACTATGCCTTCGGCGCCTCGCTGCAGAACGACACTGCAGCGGTTGTCGCCAAGACCGGCGGGCAGGTGCTGGGCAGCGTCAAGCACCCGCTCAATGCCAATGATTTCTCGTCCTTCCTGCTGCAGGCGCAGGGCAGCAAGGCGCAGATCCTCGGCTTGGCCAATGCCGGTGGCGACACCATCAATTCGATCAAGGCCGCGAACGAGTTCGGCGTGACCAAGACGATGAAGCTGGCCGGGCTGCTGATGTTCATCAACGACATCCATTCGCTCGGGCTGAAGACGACTGAAGGCATGTACCTGACCGACAGCTGGTATTGGAACCAGAGCCCCGAGGCGCGCGCCTGGAGCCGCCGTTTCTTCGAGAAGATGAAGCGCATGCCTTCGTCGATCCAGGCCGCTGATTATTCGGCCACGATGCATTTTCTGAAGGCCGTCGAAGCCACCAAGAGCGATGACGCCGACAAGGTGATGGCGCAGATGAAGGCCACGCCGATCAACGACTTCTATACCAAGGGCACCATCCGCAAGGAAGACGGCCGCGGCATGCATGACATGTTCTTGCTGCAGGTGAAGTCGGCCAAGGAGTCGAACGAGCCCTGGGATTACTTCAAGGTCGCCGCCCGCATCCCGGCAGAAGAAGCCTTCACCAAGCTGGCCGACAGCAAATGCCCGATGGTGAAGAAGTAATGACTTTGGGGACAGACCGCCCGAACGCAGTCGTGAGTAGCTCTGTCCTCAACCGTTTACAAGTAGCCCGTCATGGCGCGAAGCGGAATGCGGGGCATCACCAAGCCCGAATTCCGATCTCCGGCCCTCATTGCGGGTTACGGTCAATTGAATCGATCCAACTGAAAACAGATGACTGACTTTTTCGGCATTCCCCTGCCGGCCCTGCTCGGGCAGCTGCTGCTGGGTCTGGTGAACGGCTCGTTCTACGCGATGCTGTCGCTGGGGCTGGCGGTGATTTTCGGCATGCTCAACATCATCAATTTCGCCCATGGGGCGCTGTACATGATGGGTGCTTTTCTGGCCTGGATGGGGCTGGAATATCTGGGCCTGAACTACTGGCTGATGCTGCTGCTGGCACCGTTGACCGTCGGCTTGCTGGGGGTCCTGATCGAGCGGTTGTTGTTGCAATGGTTGTACAAGCTCGACCATATCTATGGCTTGTTGCTGACCTTCGGCATCACGCTGGTGACCGAAGGGATCTTCCGCAGTTTCTATGGCGTTTCGGGTCAGCAATACCAAGTGCCCGATCAACTCGCCGGGGCCACCAATCTGGGCTTCATGATCCTGCCCAATTACCGCGCCTGGGTGGTGGTGGCTTCAGTCACCGTCTGCCTGGCGGTCTGGGCCTTGATCGAGAAAACCTCGCTCGGCGCAACCCTGCGAGCCGGCACCGAGAACCCGAAGCTGGTGCAGGCATTCGGCATCAATGTGCCGCGAATGATTACGCTGACCTATGCCGGCGGTGTGGCACTGGCGGCTTTTGCCGGTGTGCTGGCCGCGCCGATCCTGCAGGTTTCGGCCCTGATGGGAACCAATCTGATCATCGTCGTTTTCGCCGTCGTGGTGATCGGCGGCATGGGCTCGATTCTTGGCTCCATCCTCACCGGCCTGAGCCTGGGCATCATCGAGGGCCTGACCAAGGTGTTCTACCCCGAGGCGTCGAGCACGGTCGTGTTCGTCGTCATGGCCATCGTGCTGCTCGTGCGCCCGGCCGGTTTGTTTGGCAAGGAACATTGATGTCCAGCGCAGCCTCCTCCAGAAATCCCCTGCTCGGCTATGGCGCACTGTTCCTGGCGATTGCCATGCTGCCCTTGCTCGGGTTTTATCCGATCTTCATCATGAAGGTCCTCTGCTACGCCTTGTTCGCCTGCGCTTTCAATCTGCTGGTCGGGTTTACCGGGCTGCTCAGTTTCGGTCATGCGGCATTTCTCGGCACTGCCGCTTATGGCGCAGGCTATGCGCTGAAAATCTGGGGCCTGCCGGCACCTCTGGGCATCCTGTTCGGCACCGGTGCTGCTGCGGTGATGGGTTTGTTGATCGGCCTGCTGGCGATTCGTCGCACCGGCATCTACTTTTCGATGATCACGCTGGCCTTGAGCCAGATGCTGTTTTTCTTCTTCCTGCAAGCGCCGTTCACCGGCGGCGAGGACGGCCTGCAATCGGTGCCGCGAGGCAGCTTTTTCGGCTTCGACCTGGGCCGGGATCTGACGCTCTACTACCTGGTGCTGGCGATCTTCATCGGCGGCTTCTGGATGATCTACCGCACGGTGAATTCTCCGTTCGGCCAGGTCCTGACCTCGATCCGCGAAAACGAGGCCCGCGCCACCTCGCTCGGCTACGACGTTGACCGCTTCAAGCTGCTGGCCTTTGTGCTGTCAGCCGCCTTGGCAGGGCTGGCCGGCGCCACCAAGACGCTGGTGCTCGGGTTTGCCACGTTGACCGATGCGGTCTGGACCACATCCGGGTTGGTGATTCTGATGACCCTGGTTGGGGGCATGGGCACCTTGCTCGGGCCGATGGTCGGCGCGCTGATCATCATTTCGCTCGAGAACAAGATCGGTGACCTCGGCAAGGCGCTGGCGGACATGACCGGTGTCGCCTGGTTCAACGGCCTGGGTGAATCGGTCAGTCTGGTGACCGGCTTGATCTTCATCGTCTGCGTATTGGCTTTCCGCCGCGGCGTCGTCGGCGAGGCGATCGCGCTGCGTGACCGCTTGCTGCAGCGTTCGACCGACAAACAAAGCTGAAGGGCTTCCCATGTTGAAAATTTTGTCCGCCATGGCCAGCCTGGCAATGCTCGTTTCCTGCGCCAGCGCGCCGAAGCCATCGGCTGCAGTGCTGGCCGATCTGGCGCCATCGGGCCAGTTGCGCGCCGCGATCAATTTTGGCAATCCGACGCTGGCGGTGAAGGATGCTGTCAGCGGCCAGCCGAGCGGTGTCTCGGTGGATCTGGCGCGCGAACTCGGGCGGCGCCTTGGCGTGCCGGTCGAACTAGTGCCTTTCAACGCGGCGGGCAAGGTGGTCGAGGCCTTGGGCAAGCAGGCGGTCGACATCGGTTTTGTCGCGATCGACCCGACGCGGGCGCGCGACATTGCCTATTCGGCAGCCTATATCGTCATCGAGGGCGCTTACCTGGTGCAACAAGGCTCGCCGATCCGCCGCAACGAAGAAGTTGACCGTCCGGGTGTGCGCGTGGCGGTTGGCTTGGGCAGTGCTTACGATCTGTACCTGACGCGCGAGCTGAAGCAGGCGAGCATCGTCCGTGCCCCGACCTCGCCCGCAGTCGTCGACTTCTTTCTGACGCAAAAACTCGAGGTCGCAGCAGGCGTGCGCCAGCAACTCGAGGCTGATGCCAAACGGCTTCCCGGCATGAAGCTGCTCGACGGCCGCTTCATGGTGATCAATCAGGCCATCGGCACACCGCGCGGGCGGGATGCCGGCGTTGCCTATCTGCGCGAATTCGTTGAACAGATGAAGGCTTCGGGCTTCGTCGCCGAGGCGATCAAGCGCAGCGGCGTTGGCGGTGTTGCGGTGGCGCCAGCGGCCTTGCCTTAGCCATCGACCTGATGGCAGGCCACTTGGCGCTGGTCGATCATCCGCAGCATTGGCGTTTCTATCGCGCAGCGCGGTACGGCCAGCGGGCAGCGCTTGTGGAAGGCGCAGCCGCTGGGCGGATTCAAGGGGCTGGGCAGCTCACCGATGATGCGGATGCGCTCGCGCCGGTCGGCCGGCCGCAGCGCCGGCGTGGCGCTGATCAAGGCGCGGGTATAGGGGTGCAGCGGCCGCGCGAAGATCTGCTTTTTTGAGCCATATTCGACCGCCGCGCCGAGGTACATCACCATCAGGTCGTCGGCCATATGCTCGACCACGCTGAGGTTGTGCGAGATGAAGACATAGCTGCAGCCGAACTCGTCCTGCAGGTCCATGAAGAGATTGAGGATCTGCGCCTGGATCGAGACATCGAGCGCCGATACCGGCTCGTCAGCGACGACGATCGCCGGGTTCATGATCATGGCGCGGGCGATCGCAATGCGCTGGCGCTGGCCGCCCGAGAACATATGCGGGTAGCGGCGCAGATGCTCGGTGCGCAGGCCGACCAGGGCCAGCAACGCTTCGATGCGTTCCCGCCGTTCGGCCTTGGTCAAGCGGGTGTTGATCAGCAGCGGCTCACCCAAGGTCGTCTCGATGCTGGCGCGTGGGTTGAGCGAGGCATAGGGGTTCTGGAACACCATCTGCACCTGCTGGCGCAGGGCCTTCAGCTGTGCCGGGTCGGCAACGGCGGCATCAACGCCTTGCAGCAGCAGCGCGCCTGAGCTGGGCGGTTCGATCAAGGTCAGCTGGCGCGCCAAGGTCGATTTGCCGCAGCCCGACTCGCCGACCACCGCCAGCGTCTGGCGCCGCTGCAAGGTGAATGACACGCCGTTCAGCGCCTTGAGTCTGGCTTTGGGTTTGAACCAGCCCTGGCTGACGCGGTAATGGCGGGCCAGATCGCGGGCTTCGAGCAAGGGTTTGTCAGTCATGGGCAGACCCTGGAGCGAGCGGGAAGAAACAGCGCACGCCATCGCTGACCGCTGGCCGAGAGCTCAGGCATTGCGCTTGGGCGTAGGCGCAGCGCGGTGCCAGCAGGCAGCCCGAGGGCCGGTCTTGCGCGCCGGGCACGATGCCGGGCAAGGCGCTGAGCCGCCGGGCGCCGCGGCTATGTTCAGGAATCGCTGCCAGCAAGGCCAAGGTGTAGGGATGGCGAGGCGCATCGAACAGTCCCGGCACCGCACCGGTTTCAACCACCTGGCCGGCATACATCACCGCCACGCGTTGTGCCATTTCGGCTACGACCGCCAGGTCATGGGTGATCATCACCAGACCCATGCCTTGTTCACGCTGCAGACGCAACAGCAGGTCCATGATCTGGGCCTGGATCGTCACGTCGAGCGCGGTGGTCGGTTCATCGGCGATCAGCAGCTTCGGGCTGCAGGCGATGGCCATCGCGATCATCACGCGCTGGTTCATGCCGCCCGACAGCTGGTGCGGGTAGGCGCTGGCGCGGCTGGCGGCATCGGGGATCTCGACCAGGTCGAGCAGCTCGAGCATGCGCTGCCTTGCCGCAGCCCCGCGCAGGCCCAGATGGGCGCGCAGTGACTCTTCGATCTGGTAGCCCACGGTATAGCTCGGGTTCAGGCTGGTCTGGGCATCCTGGAACACCATCGCGATGTCGCGGCCGACCAGTTGCCGGCGCTGCTTGGGCGTCAGCCGCAGCAAGTCCATGCCCTGGAATTCCAGCAGGTCGGCGCTGACCTTGCCGGGCGCTTCGATCAAGCCCATCACTGCCAGCATCGCGACCGATTTGCCCGAACCCGATTCGCCGACGATGCCAAGCAGTTCGCCGGCTTCGAGCGTCAGGTCGATGCCATCGACGGCCGGGAAACTGCCGAACTCGACCCGCAGATTTCTGATCTTCAGCAGCGCCATCAGCTGATCTTCTTCAGTTTCGGATCGAGCGCATCGCGCAAGCCGTCGCCCATCAGATTGATCGCCAGCACCGAGGCCAGAATTGTCAGGCCCGGCATCGTGATGACCCAGGGTGCACGCTCGATGTAGTCGCGTGCGGCCGACAGCATCGTGCCCCATTCGGGTAACGGCGCCTGCACGCCCAGACCAAGAAAGCCAAGACCGGCGGTTTCCAGGATCGCCGTGGAAAAGCTCAGCGAGGCGTTGACGATCAGCGGCGCCATGCAATTCGGCAGCACGGTGATGAACATCAGGCGCAGGCTGCCGGCGCCGGCGACGCGGCTGGCGGTTACATAGTCCTTGCTTATTTCAGCCAAGGCCGCAGCGCGGGTCAGTCGGGTGTAACCGGGCAGCGCGCCGATCGCGATCGCGATCACCGTGTTGACCAGGCCGGGCCCCAGTATCGTGATCACGCAGATCGCCAGCAGCAGCCCGGGCAGCGCCAGCAGGATGTCCATCACGCGCATGATGGCCGGCGACAGCCATTGCTGATGAAAAGCGGCCAGCAGACCCAGCATCACGCCAGGTAGCATCGACAGCAGCACCGAGGCCAGGCCGATGCCGAGCGAGACGCGGCCGCCATGCAACAGGCGCGACAACATGTCGCGGCCGAGCTCATCGGTGCCGAGCAGGAATTGGCGGCTGCCGCCAGCCGCCCAGGCCGGGGCGGTCAGCATATGGTCGCGGAACTGTTCGATCGGGTCATAAGGTGAAAGCCAAGGCGCCAGCAACGCTGCCACAGCGATCAGCGCAAACAGCAGCAGGGCCGCCAACGCGCCCCGGTTGGCGGCAAAGCCTTGCCAGAAGGCCTTGAACGGCCTGGGGTAGTCGGGCATCACTTCGGTCGCGGTGCTCATTGGGCGCGGATGCGCGGATTGACCACGCCGTAGAGGATGTCGACGAACAGGTTGACGGCGATGAAGGTCAGCGCCGAAATCAGGATGCCGGCCTGCACCACCGGATAGTCACGCCTGGCGATCGAGTCGATCAGCCATTTGCCGATGCCCGGCCAGGAGAAAATCGTTTCAGTCAAGACCGCACCGGCGAGCAGGCTGCCGGTCTGCATGCCGACAACGGTCAGCACCGGGATCAAGGCATTGCGCAAGGCATGGACGACGACGACGCGCGCCGGGCTCAAGCCCTTGGCGCGGGCTGTGCGGACATAGTCTTCGCGCAGCACTTCAAGCATGCTCGAACGCGTCATCCGCGCCACCACCGCCAGGCTGCTGGTGCCGAGCACCACCGCTGGCAGCAGCAGATGGGCCAAGGCCGAGCTGAACGCCCCTTCCTCGCCCGACAGCCAGCTGTCGACGAGCAGGAAACCGCTGACCCGCGCGACGTCGTATTCGATGCTGATGCGACCCGACACCGGCGTCCAGCCGAGGTTGACCGAGAAGAACATGATCAGGATCAGGCCCCACCAGAATACCGGCATCGAGTAGCCGACCGTCGCCATGCCCATCACGCCCTGGTCGAACAGCGAGCCGCGCTTGAGTCCGGCCAGCATGCCCAGCAGCAGACCCAGCGTGACCGCCAGCAGCAGGGCGGTCAGCGCCAACTCGACCGTCGCAGGGAACAAGGCGGCGAATTCCTTTGCCACCGGCTCGCGGCTGACCAGAGACTGGCCGAGATCGCCTTGCAGCAAGTTGCCGAGGTACTGGAAGTATTGCGTCGCCAGCGGCTGGTCTAGACCCATCGACTTGACCATTGCTGCATGCACTTCAGGGTCGAGGCGGCGCTCTCCCATCATGACTTCGATCGGGTCGCCCGGAATCAGCCGGATCAGCCCGAAAGCGACCAGCGTGATGCCGATCAGCGTTGGGATCAGCGTCGCCAGCCGTTTGAGAATGAAGGAGAACAAGGCTTACCAGCGCGAGGTATAGGGTATGGCCTTCGGCCCGGGCCCGATCAGCAACATGCCGCCGGTGCTGGTGGCCACATCGAGCAGGGCAGCGGTCTCGGCATCCATCACACCGCTGTAGTCGGCCGGGCGATATTTCATCTGGAAGGTGGCGATTACGTCGCGGGTCATCGGGTCAAGCTGACCATGCCGCGGCACGTTGTAGCCGACCCGCGCCAGCTTGTCCTGGAACCATGCGGCGTCGGGCGGCAGGCTTTCATACAAGGGCAGCTTTGCCGTGACCTGGGCTGCGTCGGGCCAGGGGATCAGGCCGGCATCGGCCAGTTGCTTCCAGGGGAATGCCGGGCCGGGATCCTGCTTGCGGCCCGGAGCAATGTCGGCATGGCCGATGATCCGTTCGGGCCGGATGCCATGGCGCTGAACGATGTCCTTGACCAGCAGGATCACTTCGTTGATCTGCGCTTGCGAAAACGGTGCATAGGTGCGCCCCTGCGGCCCGTCGGTATAGCCGGGATTGACGATTTCGATGCCGATCGAGGATGAATTGAGGTTTTGATGCCCACCCCAGAAACTCGGGCCGGCATGCCAGGCGCGGCGGTTCTCATCGACCAGTTGATAGCTGATGACCGGGTCATCGCGCACCAGGTAATGGCTGCTGACCAGGCCGCCGGTGGTGAGGACGCGCAGCGACTTGGGCCAATCGATCACGGTGTAATGCAGGATCAGAAAGAGCGAACGGCTGTCCTGATTCTGCGAAGTAAAGCTGCGGTCTATCGTCGGGCCGGGGGGCTTGGGGACGGTGCCGCAAGCGCTCAGCAGCAGCAAACTGGCGATGCCGAGGAGGAATTTTTTCATGGGGGAAGAATGTTCATGGTGGGCGAGCATAAGGGGCCGGAGCGCAACAGGCAATTGTCAATGCGGGCGCAGCGCATAACTTTTCCGCATGGCTGCTCAGTCGATGGCAAGACCGACACGCGGGCCTTCGTTGCCGACGCGGTCGATGGCTGAGGCGACCAAGCCGCTCAGCCCGGCCCGTGGCAGCAGCAACTCGCCGGCATCGTGCACGATAAAGCGCCAGGCCTGACCCTCGCGCAGCCACAGCGCATAACGTGCCACTGGCTTGCCTGGACCTGGCTGCAAGCTCAGGCGCAGCAATTCGCCTTCGGATTTCAATTCAAGCTGAGGAGCTGCGGGGCTGCCGGCCTCCAGCCAGGGCGTGGCTGGCACCAGGGCACTGCCGCCATAGCTGCCCGCTTGCAATGCATGGCTCAGGCCGCGGCGGTTCTGTGCCAGCGCCGCAATGCTGAAGTGGATATGACCCGAGCCCGGAAAACGCTCGCGCACCATGGCGATCTGAGCCTCGATTTCGGCCACCGGCCAGCTGATGGCCTGGCTTTGGGCCAGCACCTTGCTGGTGAACAGGCCCGGCCAGACATGGCGGCCGGATCGGTTCTGGGCGTTCCAGTAATCGAGCAGTACGCTGAACGCTTGGGGTTGCTGCGCCATCGGCCAGTACAACTGCGGCGCCAGATAGTCGAGCCAGCCCTCATGCAGCCAGCGTTCGACATCGGCAAACAGCTGGTCATATTGGCTGAAGCCGGCGATGCCGACCGGACGCAGCGCCGGTTTGGGCAAGCCGAAAGGGCTGATGCCGAAACGCACCCAGGGTTTGGTGGCCTGGATCAACCGGTGCAGTCGGGCGACCAGGTCGTCGACATTGCGGCGTCGCCAATCGGCTCTGGCCAGCTGGCCGCCGCCTTGCAGATAGCGCTGCCAGGAGGGCTCGTCCGGAAAATCCACCGGGCTGTCCAACTGCTTCACCGGATAAGGATAAAAGTAATCATCGATATGGATGGCGTCGATGTCGTAGCGCTGCAGCACGTCATGGAACACCGCCAGCGTATGTTCCGCGGCTGCCGGCTCGCCGGGGTCGATCCACAGCTGATCGCCATAGCTCTTGACCCATTGCGGCTGGCTTCGGCTCAGATGGCTGGCCGACAGCACCGATTTGGCGCTGCTCTGCCTGGCCCTGAACGGATTGAACCAGGCATGCAGCTCGAGTCCGCGCCGATGTGCTTCGATGATCCAGAAGGCCAGCGGGTCGTAACCGGGCGAGATGCCTTGTTTGCCGCTGAGGAATTCGCTCCAGGGCTCGAGCGCCGACTCGTAGAGCGCATCGGCGCTGGTGCGCACCTGCAGGATCACGGCATTCAGCTTCAGCCTCACAGCCAGATCGAGCAGGGCACAGCATTCGGCTTGCTGCTGGTCAGCGCTCAAGCCGGGCTTGCTGGGCCAGTCGATATTGGCCACCGTTGCGATCCAGGCGGCGCGGAATTCGCGCGGTGCTGCCGGCGCTGCCTCGGTCAACTCCGGGGCAGAACGGCTGCGCGGCGGCGAGTTGGCGTTGGCAGCGAAGGGAATCGCGGCGACTGCGGTCAAAGCCTTGCGACGGGTCAGCATTCGGTCATACCTTTATCAACCAGCGCTTGTGCCACAGGGCCCAGGCCAGGAGGCTCATCGCAGCGACGAACCCGATTGCGTAGAGCAGAGATGCGTTGACCGGCGCGATCGGCAGCGCTTCGATCGGCGCATAGAGCCAGGCTTTCAGGCTCGCCGGACCGACCTTGATGAAGCCAAGCATTCTGGCCAGCAAGCCGGAGAAGGCAAAGAGAAACAAGGCATTCACACCGAAGACCTGCAGCGGCAAAGCCCAGCGCGCCATGCGGGCGCGCAGCAAGGGCAGCGGCATGGCGTCGAGCAGCCAGTAGAAAACGCTGAAAACAACACAGGCCCAGCCAGTCATCGCGACGGCATAGGACGGGGTCCACAAATTCTTGTTGATCGGCATCAGCCAGGCATCAAGCAACTCGCCGAGCCAGAGGCAGGCCAGCCCGCAGAGCATCAGCCAGATCGTCTTTTCGCCGGCGTCGCGGCTGGTTTTCAGCCAATGCCCGGCCAGCACGCCGGCCAATTGGCTGGCCACCGCGGGCAAGGTCGAAAGCAGGCCTTCGGGGTCCCAGGTCCGGCTGCTGTGCCAGAGATGGCCGTCGAGCAGCCAGCGGTCCAGCCAGGCGCCGGCATCTTCGCCCGGCTGCAGCGTGCCCTGGTGCCAGACGCCAGCAGCATCGGGTACCGGCAGGCCGAGCTGAATCAGGCTGTAAAGGGCCAGCAAACCAAGCGCCCAGACCAGCTGGCCGCGCCAATGCCACCACAGCATGATCGGCGCCGCGAACAGCGTGCAAAGCGCCAGTCGTTGCAGCACGCCGGGGATGCGCAGCTCGCTCAGGTTGAAAGCAGGAATCAGGTTCAGCGCCAGACCGATCGCAAAGATGATGGCGGCGCGTCTGGCCGTCTGTGCCAGCAATTTCGTCCGGCTGCTGCCGGCCGCAGCACGTGCCCCCAGGCTCAGCGTCATCGAGATGCCGCTGATGAAGATGAAAAATGGAAAGATCCAGTCGGTAAAGGTCCAGCCATGCCATGTGGCATGACCCAGCGGACCGTATATCGCTGACCAGTTGCCGGGGTTGTTGACCAGCAGCATGGCCGCGATGGTGAAGCCACGGAAGGCGTCGAGGGAAAGCAGGCGCTGGGTCATGCCTTGGCCTTCTTGCCGAACTCCTCGGGGATGCGGACCAAGGCGGCCATAGCAAACGAAGGCAGGGTCGCGATCATGACCCAGATGAAGAACCACAGATAGCCGAGCTGGGCCTGCAACCAGCCGCTCCACATGCCCGGCAACATCATGCCTAGCGCCATGAAGCCGGTGCAGATCGCGTAATGGGCGGTCTTGTGCTTGCCATCAGCGACCAGGATCATGTACATCAGGTAGACGCTGAATCCCATGCCGTAGCCGAACTGCTCGACCGCCAGCGCGCTGCTGATGATGACCAGATTGCCCGGCAAAGCCCAGGCAAGCAGCAGGAAGGCAGCATTCGGCAGATGCATCATCAGCAGCAGCGGCCAGAGCATGCGCTTGAGCCCGAAGCGCGAGATCAGCCAGCCGCCGATCAGCCCGCCGATCGTCAAGGCGGTCAGGCCGACGGTGCCGTAAGCGATGCCGACCTGTTTGGTCGACAGTCCGAGGCCACCGGCCGAAAGCGGGTCGAGCAAGAACGGCGTAGCGAGCTTGAGCAACTGTGCTTCAGGGAAGCGGTAAAGCAGCAAAAAGCCGACGATGACGAGGATGCCAGGCTTGCGGAAAAACTCGGCAAACACGGCGATGAATTCACGCCCCAGGCTGGCGGCCTTGCGGCCCTGGCCGGTGATGTCGCTGGCCGGCTTGGGTAGCATGAACAGGTGATAGATCGCCAGCAGCGAGAACAAGGCGGCCATCAGGAAGAACACCAACGACCAAGCGGTCTGCATGCTGCCTGTGCGCTCCTGCAACTCGCCCGCCAGATAGACCAGACCGCCCTGGCCGCCGATATTGGCGAGCCGGTAGAAAGTCGAGCGCACGCCGACAAAGGCCGCCTGGCTATGCTGGGGCAAGGCCAGCATATAGAAGCCGTCGGCGGCGATGTCATGCGAGGCCGAGGCGAAAGCCATCAGCCAGAACATCGCCAAGCTCATCTGGAATACTTTAGGTCCCGGAATCGTCAAGGCGACCAGGGCCAGCGCGGCGCCAACGAAGAATTGCAGCGCGAAGATCCAGACCCGCTTGCGGCTGAACAGCTCGATCAGCGGCGACCAGAGTGGCTTGATCACCCAGGGCAAATAGAGCCAACTGGTGTAGAGCGCGATCTCGGTGTTGGAGATGCCGAGGTTCTTGTACATGATCACCGACAGCGTCATCACCACCACATAGGGGATGCCCTGGCTGAAGTAAAGCGTCGGAATCCAGCTCCAGAGGCTGGCATTGGTCGGCGTGCGCTCCATTTTCAGCTTCCGTTCAGCGCCTGGCGCACGCTGCCGCCGGCAGCGTCGAGCGCGCTGCGCGCCTGTGCGACGTTGATGTGCTTGCGCAAAGCCACGATCGCGACCTTGACATGGAAGCCGCAGTCTTGCAGAACGGCCGCCGCCTTGTCCGGGTCGGCTCCGGTGGCAGCCAGTGTCAGCGCCAGCGCGCGTCGTACCAGCTTGGCATTGGTTGGTTTCAGGTCGACCATCAAATTGCCGTAGACCTTGTTCAGCCTGACCATCAAGGCGCTGGAAAAGCTGTTCAGCGCCATCTTCTGTGCGCTGCCGGCTTTCAAGCGGGTGCTGCCCGAGATCACTTCGGCGCCGGTGTCGAGCAGGATGCCGATCTCGGCCTGTTCGGTCAGCGGGGCATCCGGGTTATTGGCAAAGCCGATCGTCAGCGCACCGGCCTTGCGTGCTTCCTGCAGCGCGCCCAAAACATAAGGCGTTGCACCCGAAGCTGCCAGCAGCAGCACGACATCGTTGACGCCGGGTTGCAACGCCAGCAGGTCGGCCGCGCCTTGAACCGCATCGTCTTCAGCGCCTTCGACGGCGACGAACATCGCTGACGGCCCGCCCGCCAGGATCGCCACAGCGCGTTCGCGCGGCCAGGAAAAGGTGGGGTAAAGCTCGACGCTGTCAAGCACACCGAGGCGGCCGGAGGTGCCGGCGCCGGCGTAGATCAGGCGGCCGCCGGCCAGCATCCGTGGCAGCGCGGCGCCGACCGCCCGCGCCAACTGCGGGGCCGCGGCACGCAAGGCATCGACCGCTACGGTCTGGTCGTCGATGAAGGCGGCCAGCAACTGATCGAGCGGGTAGAGATCCAGGTCCTGGTGCGACTGGCTGGGCGTCTCGGTCTTGAGCATTGGAAGGTTGCGGAGTGTGGCGCTGACTATAGTGGTATTCGACTGGTCTTGAAAGACGGGCTTGCACGAACAGGGCGGTTTTCTGCCATGATGAGCCTCGAACAACTTGATGAAGCCCCTATGAAGCTGAAGATCTCGATGGTTTTTTGTGCACTGGTCTTGGCCGCCCAGTCGGCTTTGGCGGCCTTGAGCGTTGGAGCCGCAGCGCCCGATTTCAGCGCTGAAGCAGCGGTCGGTGGTCAGCCCTTCAAGTTCAGCCTGGCGGATACCCTCAAAAAGGGTCCGGTGGTGCTGTACTTCTATCCAAAAGCTTTCACCAAGGGCTGCACGATTGAAGCCCATCAGTTCGCCGAAGCGACCGACCAGTTCAAGGCGCTTGGCGCCACCGTGATCGGCATTTCCAATGATGACATCGAAACGCTGAAGAAGTTTTCGGTCGAGGCCTGCCGCAACAAGTTCGCTGTGGCGGCTGACGCAGGCGCCAAGGTGATGCAGCGCTATGACGCTGCGCTGCGCCTGCTGCCGGGCATGGCGGATCGGATTTCATACCTGATTTCGCCAGACGGCAAGATCGCTGCGGTCCATGCCAGCCTGAGCGCCGACGGTCATGTCGAAACAATGTTGAAGGCGGCCGAGCAGTTGAAAGCGCGACGCTGAAGCTGTAGGGATTAGCGCTTTTGCAAGGCTGGCGCGATGTCGAAGCGCTGCGCAGGCTTGTCGGCACGGGCATAGAGGCCGGCGACTTTGGGCAGACTGGCTTGGATGTCGCGGATTCT
>CAMDHE010000068.1 GCA_945898095.1 Roseateles toxinivorans
GCCAGGATCAGCAGCGAGACCAGGCCTTGTGATGGCGGCACCATGTTGTGCAGTTGGGCGCCACCGACGGGCACGGTGAGCGGGTCGATCAATTTGGCCTGGTGCGCCTGCAGGTCAGCCAGCGTTAGCGGGCTGCCCACAGCGGCGAGTTCGGCCGCCATTTGCCTGGCCAGGGCGCCGCGGTAGTACTCGTCCGTGCCCTTGCGTGCGATCAGCGCCAGCGTGTCGGCCAGCCGCGTCTGCTTGAACAGCGCGCCCTCCTGCGGCACCTGGCCCTGGGTCAGGAAGGTCTCGGCAAAACCCGGTCGGCCTTTCAGCTCGGCCAGCTTGGACTGCGTGGTGCTGGCCTGGCTGCGCGTGACCGGGATTCCCTGGCGTGCCAGGAAGATCGCGTCGTCGAGCAGGCGGCCCAGCGGCAGACGGCCACCGAGTGACTGCGCTGACAGCTTGTGCGCGGCGCCCCAACCCGAAATGGTGCCGGCCACGGTGAGCGCAGCGGTGCCGCCGCGAAACGGAATGCTGCTGCTGATGCCGCGCTGGGCGTACCAGTCGCGGCTGGCCGCCAGCGCGCTGCGGCCACTGGCGTCGATGCCGCCAGGGCGATTGCCCGGGCCGTTGATGACCCAGAAGCTGTCGCCGCCGATGGAGTTCATGTGCGGGTAGACCACGGCGATGGTGGCCGCAGCGGCAATCATCGACTCCAGGGCATTGCCGCCTTCGCGCAGCACGGCAACTGCCGTCTCGGCGGCCAGGGAATGGGGCGCCACCGCGATGACGCGGCGACCATAAACAGATTGGGCCATCCGAAAGTCCACAGGAAAAGGAAAGGCGCCGACCGGCGCCTTTCCAAACGGTCATGTCATGCTACCAGCCGATGACCTTGGGCAACCACAGTGCGATCTGCGGGTAGAAGAACAGCAACAGCAGCGCCACGAACTGCATGGCGATGAACGGCACCACACCCTTGTAGATGTCCTTGATCGTCACCTCGGGCGGTGCCACTCCCTTGAGGTAGAACAGGGCCCAGCCGAAAGGCGGCGTCAAAAAGGAGGACTGCAGGTTCACCGTGATCAGCATGGCCAGCCACACCGGGTCCACGCCCTGGGCCAGCAGCACCGGCAGGAACAGGGGCACGGCGATGTAGCTGATCTCGATCCACTCAATGAAGAAGCCAAGAATGAAGATCAGCACCATCATGAACCAGATGTCGCTGTTCACGCCGCCAGGCAGCAGGTCGAACATCTTGGTGATCAGGTCCTCGCCATGCAGGCCGCGGAAGGCCAGCGCGAAGACCTGGGCCGTCATGAGGATGAGCATCATGATGGCGGTGATCTTGCTGGTCCCCAGCGCCGCATCCTTCAGGACCTTTATGTTGAAGCGTCCTGAGAGGGCGGTGATCAGCACGGCGCCCACCGCGCCCATGGAGGCGGCCTCGGTCGGCGCGGCGATACCGCCGACAATGGAGCCCAGCACCGCCACCACCAGCATGATGGGCGGCACCACGACTTTCCAGAAGCGGATCCAGAGCTGCCGGCGCGAGACGCCATCGCGCTCGTCCTGCGGAATCGGCGGCATCAGGTCGGGTTTGAGCCAGCCCAGCACCAGCAGGAAGATGATGTAGACCGCCGACAGCAGCAGGCCCGGGCCCACCGCGGCAGCAAATAGCGTACCCACCGAGAGCTGCATGATGTCCGACAGCAGGATCAGGATCAGGCTGGGCGGGATGATCTGCCCCAGAGTGCCAGAAGCGCAGATCGCGCCACAGGCAATGCTCTTGTTGTAGCCACGTTTGATCAGTGTGGGCAGGGTCAGCAGGCCCAGCGTGATGACGGTAGCGCCCACGATGCCGGTGGTCGCCCCCATGAGCACGCCGAACAGGATGATGCCCACGCCCATGCCGCCGCGCACTCCGCCGGCGATGTGGCCCATGACGTCCAGCAGGTCGTCGGCCAGGCGGGATTTCTCCAGCATCACGCCCATGAAGACGAAGAGCGGAATCGCCATCCACTGGTAACCGGCCACGATGCCGTAGAAACGCGCCGGCAGCAGGCTGAATAGGCTGTCGCCAAAGCCCAGGTAACCAAAAACGAAGCCTACGGTGGCCAGCGTGGTGGCCACAGGCACGCCGATCATCAGCAGGGCGAAGAAGGCCACCAGCATGAGGATGGCATAGGTCTGCGGCTCAAACATGGCTGCCCTCCTGCCCCTGAGCGCGCGTGTGGAACAGGCGCAGCAAAACCGCCACCGTCTGCAGGGCGACCAGGCCGTAGCCGATCGGGATCAGCGACTTGACGATCCAGCGCAGCGGGATGCCGCCCGGATCGGGCGAGCTTTCCTGGATGGAATAGGCTTGCAGCACGTAGCTGATCGACACCTTGACGAAGATCAGCGCCACGGCCAGCAGCAGCAGCAGAGAGATCACGTCGACGACGAATTTCTTGCGCGCCGAGTAGTTCGCGTAAAACAGGTCCACGCGTACGTTGTCACCCCGCTGCAGGGCGTAGCACATGCCCAGCAGGATGAGTGCCGCCAGCAGATGCCACTCCAACTCCTGGGCCCAGACCGAGCCGAAGCTGAAGGAGTAGCGCAGCAACACATTGACCGCAACCAGCCCGATCATGACAAGAGCCACCCAGAGGGTGGCCCGTCCGACGACATCGATCAGCGATTCAATCTTCTCCATCACGGAGGTGATTGCTTTGTTATTCATGACTTACCTTTCACCCAAACCTCGATCAGCGCCAGGCCTTTGGGGCCCGGCGCTGGCCGATGTTCTTGATTTTTTCCGCTTGGCGCTTCAGCAGGCTGAGCGCCAAGGGGCCGACACAGCCAATTGCTTAACCACGCACCTTGGTGTGGTATTGCTCTTCGCTAACCTCGACCCAGCGGTCGTACTTGGCCTTGAATGCGAAGTAGGAGTCGTGCACTTTCTTGACCAGCGGGTCCTTGGCGACGGCCTCGGCCAGCACCTTGGCGGTCTCGACGCGCAGGGCCTTGATCACCGAGTCCGGCAGGGGCTTGGCGATGACCTTCTGGTTCTTGATCAGGTCTTCCATGGCCTCGGAGTTGGCCTTCTGGCACCAGGCTTCGCTGATCACGTTGCAGGCAGCCGCGGCGTTCTGCACGATGGCCTGCAGGTCCTTGGGCAGTTTGTCCCAGGCGGCCTTGTTGATCAGCAGTTCGGACACCGTGGCGGCCTCGTGCCAGCCGGTGGTGTAGTAGTACTTGGCGGCCTTCTGCAGACCCAGGCGGCGATCCTGGAAGGGCCCCACGAACTCGGCCGCGTCGATCACGCCGCGCTCCAGCGCAGGGAAAATCTCGCCGCCCGGCAGCACCTTCACGTCCACCCCCAGATTGGCGTAGACCTTGCCCGCCAGGCCTGGAATGCGCATCTTCAGGCCCTTGAGGTCGGCAACGGTGGTGATTTCCTTCTTGAACCAACCGGTCATCTGCACGCCGGTGTTGCCGCAGGGCATGGCCACCATGCCGAAGGGGGCGTAGACCTCATTCCACAGATCGATGCCACCGCCGTCGTAGAGCCAACCGTTCATGCCCTGGAAGTTCAGGCCAAAGGGCACGGCGGTGAAGTACTGGGCGGCAAAGGTCTTGCCGGTCCAAAAATAGCTGTTCGCGTGATTCATCTCCACGGTGCCGGCGCGTACGGCGTCGAAGCCCTCGAAAGCCGGGATCAGTTCACCGGCGCCGAAGACCTGGATCTTCAGGCGGCCGCCCGACATATCGTTGATGCGCTTGGCCAGGTCCGTGGCGCTGCCCGGGCCGTCCATGTAGAACGGCGAGCCCTTGCCGTAGGCGCTGGTCATTTTCCAGTTGAAAGTCTGTTGCGCATTGGCGACCATGGGGAAGGCAAGGGCGGCGGCGCCCGCGCCAGCGGTGACGGTCTTGGAAACAAACGAACGGCGTTCAAGTTTCATGAGAAAGCTCCTAGTTTGTGAATGGTTAGCATCCTGAAAGCAAGTAGCGTGCCTGAATCAGGGCACTGAAGCTACTGGGGTTTGCACCATCTTGGGGCAAACCCTCAATAATATGCACGCTCATCATTGTTTCCGAAGCCACTACACCAGCTCAGTCATCCTTGCATCGGTGGCCGTACCCAAAGCGCGCACGCCACCGGCAGCGTCGGCACCGGCGACCGCCCGCTGCAAGTGCACTTCGTGCTGGACGGGCATGTGCACTTCCACGTCTGCGCGCTCGACGGGGTGTTTGAGGAAATGCCAGGCGTGGACGACACCGATCCAATCCGCACCAACGGGCATCGTCTTCCACCCGGTCAGTGCTATCGACGAGACCGCCGCGGCCCAAGTGCAGGCAACTCTGCAAGAACGCATCTTGCCCGCCCGGGTTCCCCCGGCATCTGCTTCGTTCGTTGTGATCAACTCACGGCGGGACTTGCACCCGCAGATGTGCGCCCATGCTGGGCGCACATAAAAAAGGGCCCCGCAGGGCCCTTGGTGTTGAAGCGGACGGATCGCTCAGTCGCGGTCGCCTCCAAAGATGCCCAGCAGAGCCAGCAGCGACTGGAACACGTTGTAGATGTCAAGATAGATCGCCAAGGTGGCCGAGATGTAGTTGGTCTCGCCGCCGTCAATAACGCGCTTGATGTCGTACAGCATGAAGGCCGAGAACACCGCCATCGACAGGGCCAGCATCGTCAGCATCAGCGCTGATGACTGCAGGAAGATGTTGGCAATGCCGACCACCATCAGGATGACCGCGCCGACGAACAGGAACTTGCCCATGCCGGAGAGATCGCGTTTGATCACGGTTGCCATGCTGGCCATGGCAAAGAAAATCGCTCCGGTGCCGCCGAAGGCCGTCATGATCAGGCTGCCGCCGTTGCGGAACATCAGGATATGCGTCAGCATGCGCGACAGCATCAAGCCCATGAAAAAGGTGAAGGCGAGCAGGGCGTAGACGCCAGTGCTGTTGTCCTTGTTCTTTTCGACCAGATACATCAGACCGAAGGCGCCACCCAGGAACACCAGCAAGCTCATGCCTGCGCCCATCGTCGCCATGATGCCGGTCGAGACGCCGACCCAGGCGCCCAGCACGGTAGGCAGCATCGACACAGCCAGCAGCCAGTAGGTATTGCGCAGCACGCGCTGGCTATTTGAGCTCAGCCCATTGCTGATCGCGCTGTCATATTGTGTGTTCAGGCTATCGTTCATAAATGCTCCAAAGAAATCGAAGTCAAACTGTGATCAAGGACGCGGTGAGAACTGTAACGCTATTTACAGCAAGCTTCCACCATTCAATCAAGGCACCGGCTGACAGTTTTGCTTTATGGCGCCGCAATCCCCATCATCCGCCAAGCTAAAGTGCGGCTTTGAGCGGGAATTTCAAGCACATGAAGCAAAAACCATATCTGACCCTTGATGACAGCAAGCGCATCGCTGCAGCAGCAGAAGCTGAAGCGCTGGCGAATCATTGGGCGGTCTGCATTGCCATCGTCGACGATGGTGGGCATTTGCTCTGGTTGCAGCGGCTCGACGGCACAGCGCCAGTCGCGGCGCATATCGCGCCGGCCAAAGCGCATACCGCAGCGCTGGGACGGCGTGAATCGAAGGTCTACGAGGACATGATCAACCAGGGTCGCATGTCATTCCTGAGCGCGCCTGGCTTGAACGGGTTGCTTGAAGGCGGTTTGCCGATCATGGTTGATGGTGTCTGTGTCGGGGGTGTAGGCGTCAGCGGTGTCAAATCCAGTGAGGATGCCCAGATCGCAAGGGCTGGCATCGCTGCGCTGGTCTGAACCCGGCTTGATTCGATGGCCCGGGTCCGGCAAGCCGGATCCGGGTTTTTTTGCGTCCGCCAGCAGCAGCACGGAGTCTGCCCAGGCTGCAAAATCACCCTCGTCGGTTATACTCGACAGGTTTACCCGCAACCCAAAGCGTCCAGCGAAGCTGATCCAAGTTTCACACCTGATCGAGGCGTCTCGTCAACTGTTTGACTTGATGTCCGGCATCGCTGGGTTTGCTCAATACCGGAGTTCCCGTGCTGCCCGACCTGCTCAAATCCCCCAAAGCGATACTTGCCCTGGCAGACGGCACGGTCTTCAAAGGCAGTTCGATCGGTGCGGTCGGTCTGACTGTCGGCGAGTTGGTGTTCAATACCGCCATGACCGGCTATCAGGAAATCCTCACGGATCCGAGCTATTGCCGCCAGATCGTGACCTTGACTTACCCGCATATCGGCAACTACGGCATCAATGACGAGGATGTCGAGGCTGAAAAGATCCATGTCGCGGGCCTGATCATCAAGGAGCCGCCGATCCTCGACTCCAATTTTCGCAAGACCCGAAGCCTGGTGCAATACCTGGTCGACGAAGGCAAGGTGGCGATTGCCGACATCGACACAAGGCGCTTGACAAGAGTCTTGCGCACCAGCGGCGCGCAGAATGGCTGCATCATGGCCTTGGCCGTTGGCGAGCCGATCACCGCGGCGCTGATTGCAAGCGCCATTGCCGCAGCCCGAGCTGCGCCAAGCATGGCTGGTCTCGACCTGGCCAAGGTGGTCAGCCGGACCGAACGCTGCGAATGGACTGAAACCGAATGGACACTCGGCAGCGGTTATGGACAGCAGGTCAAACCGCTCTTTCATGTCGTGGCCTATGACTTCGGGGTTAAGAGCAACATCCTGCGCATGCTGGCATCGCGCGGCTGCAGGATCACCGTGGTACCGGCGCAGACCAGCGCGGCTGAAGTGCTGGCACTGCAGCCCGATGGCGTGTTCCTCTCGAATGGACCCGGAGACCCTCAGCCCTGCGATTACGCGATCAAGGCTGCCGCCGAATTGATGGACTCCGGCATCCCGACTTTCGGCATCTGCCTGGGGCATCAGATCATGGCGTTGGCTTCTGGGGCCAAGACCTTCAAGATGAAGTTCGGTCACCATGGCGCCAACCACCCGGTCAAGGATCTCGACAGCGGGCGTGTCAGCATCACCAGCCAGAACCATGGATTTGCCGTCGATGCAGCCAGTTTGCCAGTCAATCTGCGTCCAACCCATGTCAGCCTGTTCGATGGCACCGTGCAAGGGCTGGAGCGCATTGACAAGCCGGCCTTTTGCTTCCAGGGCCATCCTGAGGCGAGCCCGGGTCCGCATGACATCGCTTATTTGTTTGACCGCTTCATCGGTTTGATGGCCAAGGCCTGAGCCCGGATCTGACTGAGACAAGACATGCCAAAACGTACTGACATCAAAAGTGTATTGATCATCGGGGCCGGCCCCATCATCATCGGCCAGGCCTGCGAGTTCGACTATTCCGGCGCCCAGGCCTGCAAGGCTTTGCGCGAGGAGGGCTACAAGGTCATCCTGGTCAATAGCAACCCGGCCACGATCATGACCGATCCGGACACGGCGGACGTCACCTATATCGAGCCGATCACCTGGCAGGTGGTCGAAAAAATCATCGCCAAGGAGCGACTGGCCTTTCCGGACGACAAAATGGCGCTGCTGCCGACCATGGGCGGACAAACGGCCTTGAACTGCGCGCTCGAGTTGCACAAGTTCGGCGTGCTGGCCAAGTACGACGTCGAGATGATCGGTGCCAACGAGCAGGCGATCGAGAAGGCCGAAGACCGCCTGAAGTTCAAGGACGCAATGACCAAAATTGGCCTCGATTCGGCCAGGTCGGGCATAGCGCACAACATGGAAGAGGCGCTTGCGGTGCAAAAAAGCATCCGTGCCCAGATCGGCGGCACCGGTTTTCCGATGGTCATCCGGCCAAGCTTCACGCTCGGTGGCAGCGGCGGCGGCATTGCCTACAACCCGGAAGAGTTCGAAGAGATCTGCAAGCGCGGCATCGACCTGTCGCCGACCAGCGAGTTGCTGATCGAGGAATCCCTGATCGGCTGGAAAGAATACGAGATGGAAGTCGTCCGCGACAGCGCCGACAACTGCATCATCGTCTGCTCGATCGAGAACCTCGACCCGATGGGCGTGCATACCGGAGATTCGATCACGGTCGCGCCGGCGCAGACGCTGACCGACAAGGAATACCAGTTATTGCGCAACGCTTCGATCGCGATCCTGCGCGAGATCGGTGTCGACACCGGCGGCTCCAACGTGCAGTTTTCGATCAACCCGGTCAACGGCCGGATGACGGTGATCGAGATGAATCCGCGCGTTTCGCGCTCCAGCGCGCTGGCTTCAAAGGCCACCGGTTTTCCGATCGCCAAGATCGCTGCCAAACTGGCCGTCGGCTACACGCTCGACGAGTTGCGCAACGACATCACAGGCGGCACGACACCGGCCTCGTTCGAACCCTCGATCGACTATGTGGTCACCAAGATTCCGCGCTTTGCCTTCGAAAAATTCCCGATGGCCGATTCACGCTTGACCACGCAGATGAAATCGGTCGGCGAGGTGATGGCGATTGGTCGCACCTTCCAGGAAAGCTTCCAGAAAGCCTTGCGCGGCCTCGAGACCGGCATCGATGGCTTGACCGAGAGGACCTCCTGCCTGCCTTCCGATCGGGAAGAAATCATCCAGGAAATCGGCGAACCCGGCCCGGAGCGGATCCTGTTCGTCGCAGATGCTTTCCGCATTGGCTTGAGCCTGGCTGAAGTCTTCGAGGAAACCGCGATCGATCCCTGGTTCCTGGCTCAGATTGAACAGCTGATCAAGATCGAGCAGTCATTGGCCGGACGCAAACTCGACGAATTGAGCAGTGACGAATTGCGCTTGCTGAAGAAAAAAGGCTTTTCCGACCTGCGCCTGGCCAAATTGCTGCAGACGACCCAGCAGGTGGTGCGCCAAACGCGTTGGGCCGCGGGTGTGCGACCGGTCTACAAACGGGTTGATACCTGCGCTGCCGAATTCGCGACCGAAACGGCTTACTTGTACTCGACTTATGAAGAGGAATGCGAAGCCGAGCCGACGAATCGGAAGAAGATCATGGTGCTTGGCGGTGGTCCGAACCGGATTGGTCAGGGCATCGAGTTCGACTATTGCTGCGTTCACGCTTCGCTGGCGCTGCGCGAAGACGGCTATGAAACCATCATGGTCAACTGCAATCCCGAGACCGTGTCGACTGATTACGACACCTCGGATCGGCTCTATTTCGAGCCGGTGACGCTCGAAGACGTATTGGAAATCTACGAAAAAGAGCGTCCGGTCGGCGTGATCGTTCAGTACGGCGGGCAGACGCCTTTGAAGCTGGCGCTCGATCTGGAGGCCAATGGCGTGCCGATCATCGGCACTTCGCCCGACAGCATCGACATGGCCGAGGACCGCGAGCGCTTCCAGAAGCTTTTGCACAGCCTGGGGCTGAAACAACCGCCGAACCGCACCGCCCGAACTGAAGAGGCCGCGCTGCAAGCTGCCCATGAGATCGGTTACCCCTTGGTTGTTCGCCCGAGCTATGTGCTGGGTGGCCGGGCGATGGAAATCGTCCATGGCGACAAGGACCTCGAGCGCTATATGCGCGAGGCGATGCGGGTCTCCGAGAAATCGCCTGTGCTGCTTGACCGTTTTCTCGAAGACGCGGTTGAAGTCGACGCGGATTGCATCTGCGACGGCGAAGAGGTGATGATCGGCGCGATCATGGAACATATCGAAGCCGCTGGTATCCACTCCGGAGATTCAGCCTGTTCATTGCCGCCTTACACCTTGTCCGTGGCCTTGCAGGATGAATTGCGGCGGCAGACTGCCGAGATGGCGCGTGCCCTGAAGGTTGTCGGGCTGATGAACGTGCAGTTCGCCATTCAGGGCGATGTGACCGGTCCATTGGCAGGCGCCACGGTCTATGTGCTGGAAGTCAATCCCCGGGCTTCGCGCACGGTGCCCTTTGTGTCGAAAGCCACCGGACAACAGTTGGCCAAGATCGCCGCGCGCTGTATGGCAGGCCAGAAGCTGAAAGATCAGCGGGATGCCAAGGGACGTGTACCTGCCGAGGTCATCCCACCCTATTTCAGCGTCAAGGAAGCGGTTTTCCCGTTCAACAAGTTCCCTGGCGTCGACCCTATCCTGAGCCCGGAGATGCGATCGACCGGCGAAGTGATGGGCGCTGCGCGTACGTTTGGTGAAGCAATGTTGAAAAGCCAGCTCGGTGCCGGTTCACGCCTGCCGCGCCAGGGCAATGTCCTGATCACGGTGAAGAACGGCGACAAGCTGCGTGCCGTGGCCGTGGCGCGTGATCTGCATGCGCTCGGTTTTGGCGTCGTCGCGACCAAGGGCACGGCTGCGGCAATTTCCGCGGTCGGCGTGCCGGTAAGGGTGGTCAACAAGATCAAGGATGGTCGCCCGCATATCGTCGACATGGTCAAGGGTGGAGAAATCCAACTGGTTTTCACGACCGTCGATGAGACCCGGCTGGCGATTGCAGACAGCCGCTACATCCGCCAAGCCGCTTTGGCTGCCCGGGTGACTTATTACACGACCATGGCAGGCTGTGAGGCAGCAGTCGAAGGCATGAAGCATCAGGACGGGTTGCTGGTGCAATCCCTGCAAGAATTGCACGCCGAACTGAATTAAAATCTCTTCCCATCAGATTCCGCCGCAGCGGCTCGGGTATTCCTGAGCGGTCGCGGCGGATTCATTTTGTCTTCCAAGGTTCGATCATGACCACGATTCCACTGACCACGCGCGGCGCTGAAAAGCTCAAATCTGAATTGCATCGGCTGAAGACGGTCGAGCGGCATGCCGTGATCAAGGCTATTTCAGAGGCCCGCGCCCAAGGCGACCTGTCCGAGAATGCTGAATACGAAGCTGCCAAGGACAAGCAGGGCTTCATCGAAGGCCGCATCCTCGAGATCGAAAGCAAACTTGCTGCGGCCCAGATCATTGAGCCGGCCAGCGTCGATGCCGGCGGGCGCATCGTCTTCGGCACCACGGTCGGGTTGGAGGAAGAGGCCAGCGGTGCCGAAGTGACTTACCAGATCGTCGGTGACGACGAGGCTGATCTGAAACTCGGCCTGATCTCGATCAGCTCGCCGATTGCGCGCGCCCTGATCGGCAAGGAAGCTGGCGATATTGCTGAAGTGCGCGCTCCTGGCGGCATCAAGCGCTACGAGATCGTCGAGGTCCGCTACGTTTAAGAGCGCCATGCTTGAGCGCCTGCGCGGCTTGCTGGCGGCCCTCTGGGGTGGCCAGTTGCTTTGTCTGGCATTGCTGGCAGCGCCAAGTGCGTTTGCGGTACTCGAGCGCAGCCAGGCGGGTTTGCTGGTCGGTCGGGTCTTTGCGCAAGATGCCTACGCCAGCCTGGTACTGGCCTTGTTGCTGATGTTGGTCGAGCGGCGAATCGCCCGAGAAGAGCAGGGTCAGATCTTCTCTGCGGCGATGCTGCTGCCCGCAGCCGCCTTGTTCTGCACTTTGGCCGGATATTTTGCCTTGCAGCCAATGCTCGACGCAGCAAGGGCCGGGCAAGGTGCATTGTCATTCATGACCCTGCACCTGCTGAGCATGGTGTTTTTTATCCTGAAGACATTGTTCGTGCTGGCGCTTGCGTGGCGTTGCAGCAAGAACTGAAGCCTTGATCAATCAGTCTTGTGCAGACTTCTTGACGCTGGTCAGGCGGCGTCGGGCGCGCTTGATCTCGCCACCTTGGGCAACTCGCTCATTGCCGAGGATACGCAGCTTGTTGACCTGGGGTCTGTGGTTGCCGCTTTTGGAAAATTTGACGATCTTGACAACGCGCGGACTGAGTTTGTTGTCCTTGCGTTCGGCGTCTTCCTTGTCAGGTATCGGCCGCCACAGCACCAGCAGCTTGCCGATATGCTGGATCGGCGCGGCACTGAGATCGTCGCTGAGCGAGGCAAAAACAGCCTCTCGGTTGGCTCGGTCGTCGGAGAAGATGCGCACCTTGATCAGGCCATGGGCCTTCAGTGCAGCATCGACTTCCTTGAGAACGGCTGGGGTGAGTCCATCCGAGCCGATCATGACCACGGGGTCAAGATGATGGGCATCGGAACGTTTTTCCTTGCGCTGGGCAGGAGTCAATTGAATCGCAGGCATACATCTATTATCGGGCCATCATGAAGTTTCAGACAAAAAGCAAAAAAGTAAACAAAGCCTGGTTGCACGGCCACATCAATGATCCCTATGTGAAGATGGCAAAAAGGGACGGTTACCGTGCCCGCGCTGCTTACAAATTGAAGGAAATCGACGAGGAGCACAAACTCTTCAAACCGGGTCAGGTCGTCATCGATCTGGGCGCAGCTCCCGGCGCTTGGAGCCAATATTTGCGGCGGCGCTTTGCGCCCAAGGAGGCCGGCATCGGGGGCGCGGCGGTGGGCAAGCTCAACGGCACGATCATTTCACTCGACCTGCTCGAATGTGAACCGATCGAGGGTGTGCAGTTCATCCAGGGAGACTTCCAGGACGAATCGGTGCTGCAATTGCTCGAATCAACTTTGGCTGGACGGCCGGTCGATGTGGTGGTCTCGGACATGGCGCCCAATCTGTCGGGCATCGAGGGTTGTGATGCCGCACGCATTTCGGGTTTGATCGAACTGGCGGTCGACTTTTCACAACGCCACCTGAAGCAAGATGGGGTGCTGGTGAGCAAGGTCTTTCATGGCAGTGGCTACAACGAACTGGTCGATCTATTCAAATCTACCTTCAAGAAGGTCAAGACGATCAAACCCAAGGCCTCCAGGGACCGCTCTTCGGAGACCTTCTTGATCGGCATCGGGCTGAAAGCACAGGCAATTGTTGCTGCTAACCAGTGAATCTGGGCGGTCCGGCATGGAAAGCCTGTTTCGGCACTTGACTGCAATAGAATCGTCCCCAGATACAGAATGCTGTGGCTGCAATCAGCGCAGCTAGTTTGAAATGAATTAAGGAGTCTCGGTGAACAATCAGTGGTTCTCGAAAGTGGCTGTTTGGGTGGTGATCGCCTTGGTGCTGTTCACTGTCTTCAAACAGTTTGATCGCGGCGCCGTTCAGGGCAGTCAGATCGGTTATTCGGAATTTCTTGACGAGGTTCAGTCGCGCCGTATCAAGCAGGTTACCTTGCAGGAAGGTGGGTCGGGCACCGACATTCTGGCGGAGACGAATGACGGCAAAAAGCTTCGCGTGACCGCGACTTATCTGGATCGCGGCTTGGTTGGTGATCTGCGCAATGCAGGCGTCAAGTTCGACGTCAAGCCGCGCGAAGAGCCTTCGTTCCTGGTCAATATGCTGGTCAGTTGGGGTCCGATGCTGCTCTTGATCGGCGTATGGGTCTATTTCATGCGCCAGATGCAAGGCGGCGGCAAGGGCGGTGCGTTCAGCTTCGGCAAGTCCAAGGCACGCATGCTCGACGAGGCCAACAACACCACGACTTTCGCTGACGTGGCGGGTTGCGATGAAGCCAAAGAGGAAGTGAAGGAGTTGGTTGACTTCCTCAAGGACCCGGCGAAATTCCAGAAACTTGGCGGTCGTATTCCGCGCGGTGTGCTGTTGGTCGGCCCGCCCGGAACCGGCAAGACGCTGCTGGCCAAGGCGATTGCGGGTGAAGCCAAGGTGCCATTCTTCGCGATCTCGGGGTCTGACTTCGTTGAAATGTTCGTCGGTGTCGGCGCAGCCCGGGTGCGCGATATGTTCGAGCAGGCCAAGAAAAGCTCGCCCTGCATCATCTTCATCGATGAAATCGACGCCGTCGGTCGCCATCGCGGCGCCGGACTGGGTGGTGGCAACGATGAGCGCGAACAGACGCTGAACCAGATGCTGGTCGAAATGGACGGGTTCGAAACCAATGTCGGCGTGATCGTCATGGCCGCGACCAATCGGCCGGACATTCTTGACCCCGCTTTGTTGCGACCCGGGCGCTTTGACCGCCAGGTCTATGTCACGCTGCCCGATGTGCGTGGCCGTGAGCAGATTCTCAACGTGCATATGCGCAAAGTGCCGGTCGGACAGGACATCCGTGCCGATATTCTGGCACGCGGTACACCCGGTTTTTCGGGCGCTGATCTGGCCAATCTGGTGAACGAAGCCGCGCTCTTCGCCGCCCGGCGCAGTGGCCGTGTGGTCGAGATGGTCGACTTCGAGAAGGCCAAGGACAAGATCATGATGGGCCCCGAGCGCAAGTCGATGATCATGCCCGAGGAGGAGCGCAGGAACACGGCGTATCACGAGTCGGGTCATGCGCTGGTTGCCAGGTTGATGCCAAAGACCGACCCGGTACACAAAGTGACGGTGATTCCTCGTGGTCGTGCTTTGGGCGTGACGATGCAGTTGCCAGAAGGCGATCGCTACAGCCTCGACAAGGAACGGATGCTTTCGACGATTTCGGTGCTGTTCGGTGGGCGGATTGCCGAAGAAGTGTTCATGAACCAGATGACCACTGGTGCGTCGAATGACTTTGAGCGAGCGACGGCAATTGCCAGGGACATGGTGACGCGCTACGGCATGACCGACGAGCTTGGTCCGATGGTCTACGCCGACAACGAGGGCGAGGTTTTCCTCGGCCGTTCGGTGACCAAGACGACCAATATGTCGGAAGAGACGATGCGCAAGGTCGATGCAGCGATTCGCGTCATCATCGACAAGCAGTACAGCATTGCGCGCGAGTTGATCGAGGCGAATCAGGACAAGATGCATGCAATGGCCAAGGCCTTGCTTGAATTCGAGACAATCGACGCCGACCAGATCGACGACATCATGTCAGGCAAGCCAGCAAGATTGCCCAAGGACTGGAACCCACCTGCCGGTGGCGGCAAGAGCGACGGCGGTGTGCCACCGGTTGTTGCCGACAGTGCGCCGGCTGCAGCCTGAGCTTCTGATTGTCCTCAGGGAGCGGGGTTCGTCTGTGAGGACGGACCCTTTTTTTATCGAATGAATTTGTCCAAGTTCTGGCAGACCAGCCGTTTTCAGATCGATTTGAGCCGGCCGCGAGTGATGGGCATTGTCAATGTCACGCCTGACTCATTTTCTGACGGCGGTCGGCATTCCCGATCCTCCGAGGCGATTGCCCATTGCTTCCGGCTGGTCGAGGAGGGCGCTGACATCCTCGACATTGGCGGCGAATCGAGTCGCCCTGGCGCCGTAGTTCTCAGCCCTGAAGAGGAGTGGCAGCGCATCGCCCCGGTGCTGGTTGAAGCCGTTGGCTTGGGTGTACCGATCTCGGTCGATACCTGCAAACCCCTGCTGATGCAGCGCGCGCTCGATGCGGGTGTCGACATCATCAACGACATCCATGCCTTTCAAGCCTCTGGGGCCTTGGAAGCCCTGCAAACGCACCGCTCAGCCGGCCTTTGCGTCATGCATATGCGGGGAGATTCGCAGACGATGCAGGGCTTGACCGACTATGCCGATCTCCTCGGTGAAGTCAGCGGATTTCTGGCCGCAAGGACGGCCGAGCTGCGCAAGTACGGGGTAGCGGCCGAACGCATCGTGATCGATCCGGGTTATGGCTTTGCCAAGACGACTGAGCAGAATTTTTCGCTGCTTGCAGGTCAGGCCATGTTGTTGCAACTGGGTTATCCGCTGCTGGCGGGTTGGTCGCGCAAACGCGCCATCGGTGATGTGACCGGGCGCCCGGTGGAATTGCGCTTGGCTGGCAGTTTGGCGGCTGCGCTGGCCGCATATGCCCAAGGTGCGAGCATCCTGCGTGTGCACGATGTCGCAGCAACGGTAGATGCGCTGAAGGTCTGGCTCGCTGCCACCTTGCCGATGCAAGATAATCAAATTTGAAATAATTCAGGAGTTCTTTGAATGACGCGCAAGTATTTTGGAACTGACGGCATACGCGGCACGGTCGGTCAAGCACCGATCACACCTGACTTCATGCTGCGCCTGGGCCATGCGGTGGGCCAGGTTTTGCGCAAGCAAGGCGGCAAGCCCAGCGTCCTGATCGGCAAGGACACAAGAATCTCGGGCTATATGATCGAATCGGCTCTGGAGGCTGGTTTCGCCTCGGCCGGTGTCGATGTGCTGTTGACCGGTCCTTTGCCGACACCCGGCGTTGCCTACCTCACGCGCGCCCTGCGCCAGGATCTGGGCGTTGTCATCAGCGCCTCGCACAACCCTTTTGCCGACAACGGCATCAAGTTCTTTTCGGCCAAGGGCGAAAAACTCACCGATGAATGGGAGCACGCCGTCGAACTGGCAATGGAAAATCCACCCACATGGATTGACTCTGCAAACCTGGGCCGGGCACGTCGGATTGAAGATGCGCGCGGGCGCTACATCGAATTCTGCAAGAACAGTTTCGGCCCGGACCTGACTTTGAAGGGCCTGAAGATCGTCGTCGATGCGGCCAATGGCGCGGCTTATAACGTGGCGCCCGATGTGTTCCATGAGCTTGGTGCTGAAGTCATCCCGATCGGTTGCAGTCCGAACGGTTTCAATATCAATGACGGCTTTGGCGCCACCTCGCCGGCGGCCTTGGTCAAGGCAGTGCGCGACCATGGCGCAGACTATGGCGTGGCGCTTGACGGCGATGCCGATCGCTTGCAACTGGCCGATGCCCAGGGGCGCCTCTTCAATGGGGACGAACTGCTCTATGTGCTGGTGGCCGACCGTCTGGGGCAGGGGCAGAATGTACCCGGCGCAGTGGGCACCTTGATGACAAATATGGCGGTCGAGCTGGCTTTACGTGCACTCGATGTGGACTTTGTCCGTGCCAAGGTGGGTGACCGCTATGTGCTCGAAGAACTCAGCGCGCGCGGTTGGCAACTCGGTGGCGAAGGCTCCGGCCATCTGCTGGCACTCGACAAGCACACCACCGGCGACGGCATCGTCAGCGCCTTGCTGGTGCTGCAAGCGGTCAGCCGGACTGGGTTGAGCCTGGCACAGCAGTTGTCCAAGGTGACGCTGTTTCCGCAGACGCTGATCAATGTTCGTTTGAAAGCGGGGCAGGACTGGAAGAGCAATTCGCGGCTTGCGCAGGAGCATGCTGAAGTGACCGCAGAACTCGGCCAGCGCGGCCGGGTCTTGATCCGAGCCTCAGGCACCGAACCGCTGCTGCGCGTGATGGTGGAGGCCAGCGACGCGAACCTGGCCCGGCATTGTGCGCAGCGGATGGTCGACGCGGTACAGAGCTGAAGCGCAAGACCAGCAGCCGCTGGTCTTGCTTGGTTTTGAAGCTTATTTCTTCGGCGGCGTCAGCACGCGGTCGATGACATGGGCCATGCCGTTGCTGGCCGAGATGTCGGCCTGCTGCACCATGGCATCTTCGACCGTCACGAAGGTGCCGGCGCGTGACAAGGCAACCTTTGCGCCCTGCAGAGTTTGGACATTGCCATTCTTGACATCGGCGGCGCTGACCCGGCCGCTGATGATGTGATAGCTGAGTACAGCTTTCAGCTGGGCATTGTCTTTGGCCAACGCATCCATGGTCTTCGCAGGAACGGCCTTGAATGCTTCATCGCTGGGCGCAAAAACGGTCAGGGGTCCGGCGGCGCGCAGGCTATCGCTCATGCCGGCTTGCTGCACAAGCTTGTTGAATATGCTCAAGCTCGACTCGCGGCTCAGGGTATCGGCCAAAGGCACGGGTGCCGGCGGCGTGGCGCAGGCGGCAAGGCCAAGGGTCAGGGCCGCAAGGCAGCTGCTTGCCAGGGTTTGGAATTTTCTGTTCATCAGTTGCTCCTCAGGAATGGTTTGATAGGCCGTAGCTTACGCAGCAGATATGACAGTAAAGTGAAATTTTTGTGACAATCGCCGCCAGCCGATCCACCTGGCAAGGCGTCTTGTGACGCTGTCACAGTCATGTCATATTTGAACCCTAGCATCCATGGCATCGCAACCCACTTCAATGACAGGTCGACCATGAACTTCATCCAGCTTCGCAAGAGTCTCGTGTTTTCCGCAGGTCTGGCCTTGGTGCCAATGCTCCATGCCCAGGACGTGACAGGTGCCGGCGCATCGTTCCCGGCGCCGATCTATGCCAAATGGGCCGATGCGTACAACAAGGCGACCAGTGCGCGTATCAACTACCAGTCAGTCGGGTCGGGCGCGGGCATCAAGCAGATCAAGGCCAAGACCGTCGACTTCGGCGCTTCCGACATGCCCTTGAAGGACGAAGAACTGGCCAAGGACGGCTTGATCCAGTTTCCCACCGTGATCGGTGGTGTTGTTCCCGTGGTCAATATCAAGGGTATCAAGCCGGGGGAGATTCGTCTGAATGGGCAGGTGCTCGGCGACATCTATCTGGGCAAGATCACCAAATGGAATGATGTGGCCCTGACCTCATTGAATCCCGGCGTCGCTTTGCCGGATGCAGTCATTGCGCCAGTGCGTCGCGCCGATGGTTCAGGCACGACCTTCATCTTTACCAACTATCTGTCCAAGGTCAACGCCGAGTGGAAGGCCAAGGTTGGCGAAGGCGCGGCGGTGAATTGGCCGGTCGGTGCTGGCGGCAAGGGCAACGAAGGCGTTGCGGCATTTGTCAACCGGCTGCCAAATTCGATCGGTTATGTCGAATATTCGTATGTTCTGCAGAACAAGATGACTTACACCTTGATGCGCAACAAGGACGGCAACTTCGTGCCACCGAGCGAAGCTGCTTTCAAGGCCGCTGCAGCTGGTGCTGATTGGGTCAAGAGCTTCTACCAGATCACCACCGAGCAGCCCGGCAAAGACAGCTGGCCGCTGACGAACCCGACCTACATCCTGATGTACAAGACCCAGGACAAACCGGTCAATGCAGCCAACAGCTTGAAGTTCTTCGAATGGGCCTTCGTCAATGGTGACAAGATGGCCGGCGATCTCGACTATGTGGCCTTGCCCGACCAGGTCAAGAATCTGGTCCGCAAGCAATGGGCCGATCAGTTGAAGGATGCCAGCGGCAAGGCCATCTCTTACAAGTAAGCTCCAATGCGCAAGCGGACAGACCCTTTGACGAGGGTCTGCTGCATTTCCAGTCAGTGAAATTTCAGCGGAGGTCATGTGGCGGCCATATTTCCTGTCAATTCCACCCAAGGCGTTGAAAAAATCGGCGCTGTCCAGGCTCAAATCCCGCCGCCAGCAAGGCGCCGCGTCGCCCCTTGGGCAGACTCCTTGTTTGCCGCCGTGACCCAAGGGGCGGCCTGGCTGACTCTTGCCTTGATGGCCGGCATCATCGGTTCGCTGCTGCTGGGCGCTGCGCCTGCGATCAAGGAGTTCGGACTGGGCTTTCTCTGGTCCAGCGAATGGGATCCGGTGCAGGAAAAATTCGGTGGCCTGGTGATGATCTACGGCACCTTGATGAGTTCATTCATCGCGCTGTTGATCGCAGTGCCGGTCAGTTTCGGAATCGCGATCTTCCTGACCGAGTTATCGCCCGGATGGCTGCGGCGCCCCTTGGGCATCGCGATCGAATTGCTCGCTGCTGTGCCATCGATCGTTTACGGCATGTGGGGCCTGCTTGTTTTTGGCCCGATCCTGGCGACTTACGTCCAGCAGCCCTTGCAGGCCTTGCTGACAGGTGTCCCGATTCTGGGCAGCCTGGTGTCGGGTCCTCCCGTTGGCATCGGCATCCTTTCGGCTGGCATCATCCTGGCCATCATGATCATTCCATTCATCGCTTCGGTGATGCGCGATGTGTTTGAAGTCACGCCGCCGATGTTGAAGGAATCAGCCTACGCACTGGGTTCGACCACCTGGGAAGTAGTGCGCAACATCGTCCTGCCCTATACCAAGACCGGCGTAATTGGCGGCATCATGTTGGGTCTGGGTCGAGCTTTGGGCGAAACGATGGCAGTGACCTTCGTGATCGGCAATATGAACCAACTCAATTCGCCATCGGTCTTCGAGGCCGCCAACAGCATCACTTCGACCTTGGCCAACGAGTTTGCCGAAGCCGGCGAAGGCCTGCATCAGGCTTCCTTGATGTACCTTGGCCTGGTGCTGTTCTTCATTACCTTTGTCGTGCTGGCTGCCTCGAAGATCCTGCTGATGCAGTTGAAAAAGAATGAGGGCACAAGGTCATGATCAAGAGCATCGATTCCGGTCGTCTGAAGATTCACGCCAAGCGCAAGCGCGTCAACGCGATCGCGCTGACCCTGTCGATGTCAGCGATGGCTTTCGGTTTGTTCTGGCTGATCTGGATCTTGTTAGAGACCATCTATCGCGGCCTGGGTGGGCTGAACCTGTCGCTGTTCACCGAGATGACGCCTCCGCCATTGGCTGATACGGGCGGGCTTGCCAATGCGATTTTCGGCTCGGCAGCTATGGTCGGGCTAGCGACCTTGCTGGGTACGCCGGTCGGAATTCTGGCCGGCATCTATCTGGCTGAATATGGCCAGAAGAAATGGCTCGCCGAGGTCGTGCGCTTCATCAACGACATTCTGCTGTCCGCGCCATCAATCGTCATCGGGCTGTTCATCTATTCGATGGTAGTGGCCCAACTGAAGAGTTTTTCTGGCTTCGCTGGTGTGCTGGCCCTCACGCTGATCGTCATCCCGGTGGTCATCCGTACGACTGAAAATATGCTCAGCCTGATTCCGAATGCCTTGCGTGAAGCCGCCTATGCGCTCGGTACGCCGAAGTGGAAAGTCGTGCTGTCGGTGACCTTGACCTCGGCGCGTGCGGGCGTGCTGACCGGCATATTGCTGGCTCTGGCGCGCATTTCCGGCGAAACCGCGCCGCTGTTGTTCACCGCGCTGTCCAACCAGTTCTGGACTTCGGATCTGCTTGCGCCGATGGCCAGTCTGCCAGTGACGATTTTCAAGTTCGCCATGAGCCCTTATGAAAACTGGCAGAAGCTGGCCTGGGCGGGCGTTTTCCTGATCACGATGGGCGTGTTGCTGCTGAATATCCTGGCACGCCTGCTCTTCAAGAACAAACATTGAGAAAGACCGATCATGGACGCCAAAGTTGAGTCGCCAATTACCCAGCAAGCCAAGCTGTCGCTGCGGGATCTGAATTTCTTCTACGGTAATTTCAAGGCCTTGAAGAATATCAATCTCGACATTCCGGCCAAAAAAGTCACTGCCTTCATCGGCCCATCGGGTTGCGGCAAGTCGACCTTGCTGCGCACGATCAACCGCATGTTCGAGCTTTACCCGGAACAGCGCGCCGAGGGACAGATTCTGCTCGACGGCGAAGACATCCTCACCAGCCGCGAAGACATCTCCCTGATCCGGGCCAAAATCGGCATGGTGTTCCAGAAGCCGACGCCGTTCCCGATGTCGATCTATGACAATATCGCCTTCGGCGTGCGCTTGTTCGAAACCCTGCCACGGATCGAAATGGATGAGCGGGTCGAATGGGCCTTGCGCAAGGCGGCGCTCTGGAACGAGGTCAAGGATAAATTGAATCAGAGCGGTTCGGGCCTCTCAGGCGGTCAACAACAGCGCTTGTGCATCGCCCGCGGCATCGCCATCAAGCCGGAAGTCCTGTTGCTCGACGAGCCCTGCTCGGCGCTCGATCCGATCTCGACCGGCAAGATCGAAGAGTTGATCCATGAACTGAAAAGCGATTACACCGTCGTCATCGTCACCCACAATATGCAGCAGGCAGCGCGCTGTTCGGATTACACCGCCTATATGTATCTGGGTGATCTGATTGAGTTCGGGCCGACCGGCGATTTGTTCATGAAGCCCAAACACAAGGACACTGAGGACTACATCACCGGGCGTTTTGGATAAAGATTTCGCAGCCAAGGCATGAGCGGGCGTTCTGGATCAGAGAACCCGGAACTAGGATTTCAGGAATCAGGAGCATGAGATGAGCGACAAACATCTATCGACACAATTCGACACCGAACTCAGCGGCATTTCGACCCGTGTGCTCGAAATGGGCGGCTTGGTCGAGTCACAGGTGACACAGGCCGTGTTGGCCCTGACCACCTTCAATGGTGAGATCGCCGCTGAAGTGTTGGTGCACGAAGAGCGTGTCAACACCATGGAAGTCGAGATTGATCGGGATCTTTCCAGCATCATTGCTCGGCGCCAACCCACTGCACGCGATTTGCGCCTGCTGATTGCGATCTCGAAGACGATTGCCAACCTCGAACGCGTCGGCGACGAGGCGGCGCGAATCGCCCGCACGGTGCAGCGCTTGATCGACTCCGGCGTATCAAGTCGTATGCGTCAGCCGATGTCTGGTGTGGCCTTCGAGGCTGAACTGGCGATCGCGCTGCTGCGCAAAGCGCTCGATGCATTTGCAAGACTTGATGTCCAACAGGCGCTTGAGGTGCTGAGACAGGATGACCAGATCGACAAGGAGTTCGACGGCCTTCTGCGCAAGCTGATCACCTACATGATGGAAGATCCGCGCACGATTTCTTCGAGTATCGATCTGGTTTTCGTCGCCAAGGCGATCGAACGCGTTGGCGACCATGCCAAGAATCTGGCCGAAGCGATCATCTACGTGGTCAAAGGTATGGACGTGCGCCATTATTCGCCCGATGTCATCGAGACCATGGTGCGCTGAGATGATCGCGAGCCAAAGCCTATGAGCCTCATCCTCGTCGTCGAAGACGAATCGGCCATTGCCGAGTTGATCGCCATCAACCTGCGACATGCCGGCTTTGATGTCGTGATCGCGGCAACTGCCAGCCAGGCGCAGACAGAGGTGGACAGCGTTCTGCCTGATCTGGTGATCCTCGACTGGATGCTTCCAGGACAGTCGGGCTTGGCGCTGGCACGTCAATGGCGCTCTGCCGCACGCACCAAGGAATTGCCCATCATCATGCTGACGGCGCGTGCCGAGGAAACCGACAAGATCTCGGGCCTCGACGCCGGCGCTGACGATTACCTGACCAAGCCGTTCTCTACCAATGAATTGCTCGCCCGCATCCGTGCCGTGCTGCGGCGCAAGGCGCCTGAAGCGCTCGACTCGGTGGTGGCTGTCGGCGCATTGAGCATGGATCCCGGCACCCGGCGTGTCAGCAGCGCCGGCATCGATGTCAAGCTGGGCCCGACCGAATTCCGTTTGCTGCATTTCCTCATGACCCATGCCGAGCGCGTGCACAGCCGTTCACAACTGCTCGACCGCGTCTGGGGCGACCATGTATTCATCGAAGAACGCACAGTCGATGTTCATGTCAAAAGGCTGCGCGAAGCGCTGGAAAAAGTTCAATGCGCACGCATGATTGAAACGGTCCGTGGCGCCGGTTACCGTTTGACGCAGCAAGCCAACGCAACGGCCTGACATGCGCCCGACGCTGGGGTACCTTTTCAGCTGGCTATTGCCACGCATCTTCCTGGCGGGGCTGGCGATCGGCATAGGGGTTCTGGCCGGTGCGCTGGCACGTGCGATGCTGCAACTGCCGCTGCTGGCTGAATTCATCGCTTCAGGAGTGGCTGTCGGCATCCTGGTGTTCGTCGACGTTGTGCGCTGCCAGAGGCTGCTGCAATGGCTGAGAACCGCCATGCAAGACCCGGCGCCGCGTGATGTCGGTTTATGGGGCGAACTGGCCTACCGCATTGAGCGGGCAGTGCGCGAACGCGACAAAACCATCAGTAGCGATCGTCTGCAGCATGCCCAGTTTCTCTCCGCCATCGAAGCATCGCCCAATGGCGTTTTGATGCTCGACGGGATGGACCAGATCAAGTGGTGCAATCGCATCGCGGCCGATCATTTTTCGCTCGACCCGCAGCGCGACTTGCTTCAACCGATCACCAACCTGGTTCGCTCACCGGCCTTTGTCGCTTTTTTGCAGACTGGTAAATTCGACGAGGCCCTGGTGCTGCCCAATGTGCGCGGTATCGGCACCTTGTCGGTGATCGTTCGGAATTACGGTGAAGGCATGCGCTTGGTGCTGACGCAGGACATCACCGCGGTCGAACGCGCTGAAGCGATGCGGCGCGACTTCGTGGCCAATGTTTCGCATGAAATCCGCACGCCACTGACCGTCCTGGCCGGCTTCATCGAGACGATGGCGGCCTTGCCCTTGAGTGAAGCCGAGCGCCGCCGTGTATTGACCTTGATGGGGCAGCAGTCGCAGCGCATGGAAGTCCTGGTCGGAGACCTGCTGACCCTGGCGCAGTTGGAAGGTCGCCCCCGGCCAACTGCAGACCGCTGGGTGGTATTGGATGATTTGCTGTTGCGAGTCGAGAACGACGCGCAGGCCTTGTCCAACGGGCGGCATCATATCCACGTGCAGACCGATACCCATGCCGAACTCGCCGGCATCGAATCCGAACTGCTCAGCGGTGTTGCCAATCTGGTCAGCAATGCCGTTCGCTACACGCCCGAGGGTGGAGACATCGACGTTTCCTGGCGCATGCTCGGCGATGGCAGCGGCGAGTTGGTGGTCAGCGACACAGGGGTGGGCATTTCACGCGAGCATTTGCCACGCCTGACCGAACGCTTCTACCGTGTCGATGGCAGTCGCTCACGCGAGACCGGCGGCACGGGTCTGGGCTTGTCGATCGTCAAACATGTGGTGCAGCGTCATGGCGGCGAGCTGCAGATCCAGAGCGAGCCAGCCAAGGGCTCAAGGTTCAGGATGATCCTGCCAGCGATCCGGGTGCGCCAGGCGAGTGAAGTCAGTCTGGGCGTCGAGTCAGCGATGATGCACGCGGTCGACGTCTTTTAGAGTCGGCAGATCAGCGGCGGCGCAGCACTGCGAAATATTCGTTCCGATCAGTCGGTCTGCGCACCTCGGCGATCTGTTCCCAGCCAGCCGGCAATCTAGCCAGATGGCCCTGCAGGGCATAACTGCAGGAACTGGCGCTCAATGCAGTTGTGGCCTTGACCCGCCAGCCTCCCTGGAATTCAAGCGCTGCCAATGTCGACAGCGACTGATCAACCGCTGCAATGCAGTCAGCATCAAGCGGCACATGCTCGATCAAGCGTGTCACCAAGGGCCGGTTGCTGCGTGCATAGTCAAGCGGCGCCAGCAACAAGGTCATGATCAGCAGCCAGCTCAGAGCCACGCCGCCGGCCGGCAGCACCAAGGTCTTCCACAAGGCGTGCTGATGCCTGGCCGTACGCCAGCGCACCAGGGCCAGCCAGGCGATGCTGGCGAGCACAGCCAGGCCGAAGGCGAGGGCGCTGAAGCTGGGTTCGAACCCATTGGCGAGGCGACGCAAATTGGCCAATGGCGTTGCCGGCCAGCCGATCTGCATCGATGCGTAATAGAGCCAGAAGAACAGTCCGCAGGCGCTGAAGAAAAACACCGAAAACCAGTCGATCGCAGCGGACAGGCCGCGCTTGAGCGTCGGCAGGGCAAATGCCGCCAGTACCGCCAGCGCCGGCAGACTCAGCAGCAAGGCGCGGTCCGACGCATTCATCAGCAGGCTGGCCAGGATGGGAACCAAAGCTGCCAGAAGCGGCATGAAAATATGGCGGTGCTGGAGATGGGTCCGCCAGCGCCAGAGGGTCCAGATCGCCATCGGCCCTGCAGGCCAGCTGAACCATCCGAGCAGGCTGAGCATCTGCAATGCAAAGTCAGCATCGGGCTCGAATCTGATCCGCCATGCCCAGGCATTGAAACCCCAGGCACTCAAGGCTGCCAACAGGCCGGCGAGCAGCAGCCACAGCGCCAGACCGCGCACAGCAGGGTAGCTGGAACGCTGGCAGGCCAGGGCACCGATGCCGGCCAGGGCCATCGCCACCGCCGGGGCATCACTGGCAGCCAGCATCGGCAGCGCCAGCAGCACGGCCCAACGCGCCTTGGCAATCCGGTAAGGTGCCGCTGCCAGGCCATAAAGAAACAATGCGGCAGCCAGCAGCTGCAGCAGCTCCGGCGTGGTTTCATGCCCGAGTTGCAACAAGCCCAGCGTGGCGATCAGGGCCAGCAGCGCGCCGTCTGCCAGCGCGCGGGCATAGTCGACGGCGCTGGCTTCCCCGCCGAAAGCAAAGGCCACTGGCTGAGCTGCTTCAGTGCGCGCCAGGTGAAAGCTGCTGTACCAGACCAGAACCAGCACCAGCACCAGCGCCAAGGTGAACGGCAGGCGGGCGGCAAATGCCGCGTCGGCAAAGGGCATTGCCTTGATTGCCAAGGCGCCGAGCCAATAAGGCAGCGGGCCGCCCTCGGCGGGAATGCCAGCGATCGCCGGCTGCCACCAACTCGCATGGCCCTG
>CAMDHE010000069.1 GCA_945898095.1 Roseateles toxinivorans
TAAATTGTCAAGTATTTTAGTGACTACAAAACAACACCAAAAAAATCCCCAAAAAAGGGGAATTCACGAATGAAGACAAAGACTTGGCGCCAACCGGACCAGGAAAATCCGTTGGAACTTCAGCTTAGCAGCCGCTTGATGACCGAGAAAAAATGGACTCTGACCCCAGTTTGGGGGCCCAGTTTGGATCTCCCGCATTCCGGCCTGCGGCCTCCATGTCGGGCTACGCAATTCAAACCTCGAGCCATTCCTTGCGGATATAGCTGTTGGCACGCAGATCGGCGGGCGTGCCTTCGAAAACGATGCGGCCATGGCCCATCACATAGCAGCGTTCGGAGATTTCCAAAGCGATCGCGAGTTTTTGTTCGACCAGCAGCACGGCGATACCGCGTTGCTTGAGCCTTGTCAGATAGCCGGCAACCAGTTCAACGATCTTCGGCGCCAGGCCTTCGGTTGGCTCGTCGATCATGATCAGGTCCGGGTCGCCCATCAAGGTGCGGCACAGGGTCAGCATCTGCTGCTCGCCGCCCGAGAGCACACCGGCCTCGACATGCTGACGCTCCTTCAGCCGCGGAAACAACTCGTACATATCGTCAAAACTCCAGCGCGGATTTTTGGCGCCTGATTTCTGCCCCAGCAGCAGATTTTGCTGCACAGTCAGTTGCGGAAAGATGTCGCGGTTCTCGGGCACATAGCCGAGGCCCAGCTGGGCGATTTCATAGGCTTTTCGGCCCAGCAATTGCTGCTCGCCGAAGGTGATGCTGCCCTGCCCGTCGACCTGCCCCATGATGGTCTTGACGGTGGTCGAACGACCCGAGCCATTGCGGCCCAGCAGGCAGACGATTTCGCCCGCCTTGACCTGCATCGTCACACCATGCAGCACATGGCTCTTGCCGTAGAACGCGTGGACATTGTCGAGTTTGAGATCGCGCGCTGCTTTCATGCCGGGCTTCCTGCAACTTGCGCTTCGGCCAGTACCGAGCCGAGATAGGCTTCCTGTACCCGCGGATCGGCGCGCACCGCCTCGGGTACATCGAAGGCGATGATCTCGCCATAAACCAGCACGGCGATCTTGTCGGCCAGACCGAACACAACGCCCATGTCATGCTCAACGGTCAGCAAGGTCTTGTCCACGGTCACATCGCGGATCAACTGGATGAAGCGCTTGGTTTCGCTCTTGCTCATGCCGGCAGTCGGTTCGTCGAGCAGGATCACATCGGCACCGCCGGCGATGGTGATGCCGATCTCGAGCACCCTGGCCTCGGCATAAGTCAGGTTCATCGCCAGCACATCGCGGCGCTTGTCGAGCTTGAGCAATTCGAGCAATTCGTCGGTGCGGTCGTTGGCGTCGTCAAGCCCGGCCAGGAACTTCCAGAAGGCATAGCGGTAACCCATGCTCCAGAGCAAGGCGCAGCGGATGTTCTCGAACACCGACAAGCGCGTGAACAGGTTCGAGACCTGGAAACTGCGCGACAAGCCCAGGCGGTTGATTTCGTAGGGCTTGCGACCGTCGATGCGCTTGCCATGCAGACGGATCTCGCCGCTGCTCGGCGCAAAGCGGCCACTGATCAGGTTGAACAAGGTCGATTTGCCTGCGCCATTGGGGCCGATGATCGCCACCCGCTCGCCGCGGCGGACCTGCAGTTGCGTGCCGCGGATGATTTCGCTCTTGCCGAAACTCTTGCGCAGATCGAGCAGTTCGAGTGCAAATTCACTCTGGCTCATAGCAGTTCCCTGCGTTTGATTTCTTTTTCGATTTCTTCCTGGGTTTCATCCCATTCAAAACTGAACTGCCTTCGGGCAACTTCAAACAAGCCGATGCCAACCAGCAGCAAAAAGCTGGCGCCGAACCAGGCATCGATTCCCTGGCTGTTCAAGGTCACGCCGATGAACTGCAACTCAGGGCCCAGTGCCTCGTTGAGCTGGGTGTGATAAATCATCTCGACCAGCGCCCCGCCGCCGGCGAGCATGGTCAAAGCGGTGCCGGCAAGCGCCAGATAGGAAGCCCAGAGCCGGCGCAATTTCCCGAATGCCGCCACGCGCAGATTCATCATGATCAGACTGGCCAACCCGCCCGGCGCATACATCACCATGAAGAGGAAAATCAGGCCCAGATAAAGCAGCCAGGCCTTGGTCAGCTCGGAAAAAAGCACCAGGGCAACAACCATCAAGATCGCGCCGAGGATAGGTCCGAAAAAGAACGTAGCCCCGCCGAGAAAGGTGAACAGCAGATAGGAGCCCGAGCGCGCTGCGCCGACGACTTCGGCCGTGACCATCTCGAAATTCAATGCCGCCAGTCCGCCGGCAATACCCGAGAACAGGCCCGAAAGCATGAAGGCCATATAGCGCACCGAATGCGTGTCGTAGCCGATGAATTCGACCCGCTCCGGGTTGTCGCGCACGGCGTTGAGCATGCGCCCGAGCGGCGTGCGAGTCAGCGCGAACATCAATGCGGTGCAGATGAAGCAGTAGACGGCGACCAGGTAATAGACCTGGATCTGCGGGCCGAAAGTGATGCCCATGACGGCTTTTCCGACCACCCGATTGCCCGAGACGCCGCCCTCTCCACCCGAAAACTCGGGCAGCATCAGCGACATCGACCAGATCAGCTCGCCAATACCCAGGGTGATCATCGCGAACGGCGTTCCGGCTTTCTTGGTCGAGACATAGCCGAGCAAAATAGCGAACCCGAGCCCGGCCAGACCACCGGTCAAAGGCACCAGGCTGACCGGAATATTCCAGCTGCCGCTGCTGGCCAGATTCAGGCTATGGATCGCCAGGAAACTGCCCAGACCGCTGTAAGCCGAATGTCCAAAGCTGAGCATGCCGCCCTGGCCCAGCAGGATGTTGTAGGCCAGGCAGGCGATGATCGCGATGCCGATCTGGGTCAGCATCGTTTGGGCCAAGCCGCTGGTCCAGATCACCGGTGCGACCAGCAGCGCCAGCGCGAAAAAGCCCCAGATCAGCCAGCGACCGACGTTATAGGGTTTGAAATGGAAATTGGGGCCGGAATGCGGCGTTCGGGTGACTGACATCTCAGTCCTCCCTGGTGCCGAGCAGACCCTTGGGTCTGAAAATCAGGATCAACACCATCAACAGATAGGGCAAGGATGGCGCCACCTCGGGCAGACGCAGGCGCAGGATCGGATACAGCGGAGTTTGCGGCCCGACTGCCCAGCCGAAATCGTTGAGCATTGAGGCGAGCGAGACATCGACCGTCAGCGGCAGCGTTTGCAACAGGCCGATCAGAATCGAACCGACAAATGCGCCCGACAGGGATCCGATGCCACCGACGACCACGACAACGAAGATGATCGGACCGACGACAACAGCCATCGAAGGCTCGGTGACAAAGGTGAAACCGCCAATCACGCCAGCCAGCGCCGCCAGCGCGCAACCACTGCCGAAGACCAGCATCAGCACCGCCGGGACGTTATGCCCCAGGGATTCGACCATCTCGGGATGAGTCAGGGAGGCCTGGATCACCAGACCGATGCGGGTGCGGGTCAACAGCAACCAAAGTGCCAGCAGCATCAGCAGCGCCACACCCATCATGAACAAACGGGTGATCGGAAAGGTCGAGCAGGCCGCAATGTCGCACAGGCCGGGCGGCTTGCCGCCCCAGGCGAACAGCAGACCTTGCAAGGGATGCTGGATGATCGTGAAGGCGCTGCCCTGCAGCGATGGCGGCGGCATAAATGGGACGGCGATGCGACCCCAGGTCAGTTGCACCAGTTCGAGCAACACATAGGAGATGCCGAAGGTGATCAGCAACTCGGGCACATGACCGAACTTGTGCACACGACGCAGCGCGAACCGCTCGAAGCCCGCGCCGAACAAGCCGACCAGCAAGGGCGCAGCGAACAGCGAAGGCCAGAAGCCGATCACACCGACCAGGCTGTAGGCGACAAACGCCCCCAGCATGTAAAAGCTCGCGTGGGCGAAATTCAGCACACCCATCATGCTGAAAATCAAGGTCAAGCCCGAACTGAGCATGAACAACAGCAAACCGGAGGACAGTCCGTTCAGGACATTGATGAAGATTTGATCCACTTACGCTCGAAAAAAATGCTCAGGTAAAACCCAGTCAGCGCGGATGCGGCCGTGGCAAATTGCGCCGTCAAACTGCGCCGTCAAACGCTCATATCCACCCACGCATCTGCCCACGCCAGCGGGTCAGGCCGAACTTTCGTCCGGCTTGCACCGCTGATGAGGTCAACGCAAGGCCTGCCGGCGTTCAGGGACGCTTCATATCGCAGGATGTCGGCGTGCTCGAGACATAAGGCTCATAGGTCTTGACCGGAGCCAACGTATAGCCGGTGTTCTCGGGGCTATACGGATACTTTTTGCTGGCCTTTTCCCAGACGGTCATGTAGAGCGTTTGCTGCAACTGATGGTCAGCCTTGCGCATCTGCACTTCGCCGTTGAAGCTCTTGACTGACAAACCTTCCAGCGCCGCCGCCACCTTGACCGGGTTGGTCGACTTGGCATTGGCCATCGCCTGGCTCAGCATGGTGTAGATATGGATGATGCTGTCGGTGTAGAAGTCGTCCTTGAACTTGGCCTTGAACTCGTTGGTCCAGACATCCATCTGGCCGCCCATGTTGTAGTGGCCATAGCCGATCTGATAAATGCGGCCGGCACCGCTCGCGCCAATCGCGGTTGGTGTGCCCGAGGTACTGGTGTAGTAGGTGAAGAACTTGCCGTTATAGCCGGCCTCGTTGGCCGCCTTGATCAGCAAGGCCAGATCCGAACCCCAGTTGCCGGTGATCACCGTATCGGCGCCACTGGCCTTGATCTTGGCCACATAGGGTGCGAAATCGCGCACCTGGGCGATCGGGTGCAATTCCTCGCCCACCACCTTGATGTCAGGCCGCTTCTGGGTCAGCAGTTCCTTGGCATATTTGGCTACTTGATGTCCATGGGCGTAATTCTGGTTCAGCAGATAGACCTTCTTGATGTCGGCCTGGTCCTTCATGAAGGTCGTCATCGCCTCCATCTTCATCGAGGTATCGGCATCAAAGCGGAAATGCCAATAGCTGCATTTGCTGTTGGTCAGGTCAGGGTCGACGGCCGAATGGTTCAGGTAAACGACCTCCTTGCCGGGGTTGCGCTCGTTGTGCTTGTTGACTGCGTCCAGCAAGGCAGCAGCAACACCCGAACTATCACCCTGGCTGACATAACGTATGCCTTGGTCGAGCGCGGATTTGAAGGCGTTCAGCGTCTCGGCCGGGCTGAGCTTGTTGTCGAAGACGACCAGTTCGAACTTGACTCCGGCCGGATTGCTCTTGTTGAACTTTTCCTGCATGAACTGGAAGCTCTTCACTTGGTTCTGGCCCACAGGCCCGAGCAGACCCGAGAGCGGATCAATGAAGGCGATCTTGACCGTTTCGCCCTTCTGGGCAAACGCGGCTCCGGCACACAAGCTCAAGGCTGCGGCGAGGGCGATCAAGGTGGGTTTCTTGTTGATGTTCATCGTTGTCTCCTGCGGGTTTTGGGTCAAGTAAGCAAAAATTTCTTCAATCCGAACGGTAATTCAAAGTGGGGCGGCCCGGCTCAGGGACTTACCCCGATGGCAGAACCAAAAATTCTCTCAAACAGGGGGCAAGCCGGGCAATCGGTAGGCCCTGAACTGGTCACGCAGCTTCAGCTTCTGGATCTTTCCGGTCGCGGTATGTGGGATTTCCGTGACGAAAACCACATCGTCCGGGATCTGCCATTTCGGGATCTGGCCCTCAAAGAATTCCAGCAACTGTTCGCGGCTGACTTCCGCCTCGGGCTTCTTGATCACCACCAGCAGCGGGCGTTCGTCCCATTTCGGATGCGCACAGGCGATCACTGCCGCTTCGAACACCGCCGGATGGGCCATCGCGATATTCTCGAGTTCGATTGAACTGATCCATTCGCCGCCGGACTTGATCACATCCTTGCTGCGGTCGGTGATCTGCATGAAACCATAGCTGTCGATGGTGGCGACATCACCGGTCGGGAACCAGCCCGGTTGGCCGTTCAGGCTGACCAGGGGCGACCCGGTCTGGCCGAAGTAGCTCTTGATCACCCAGGGGCCGCGCACCAGCAGATTGCCCGAGCTGACGCCGTCCCATGGCAACTCATTGCCCTCGTCGTCGCTGACCGCCATGTCAACACCGTAGACCACCTTGCCCTGCTTTTCCAGCAGTCGGCGCTGCGCTTCGGCCGGCAAGCTCATTTGCCTTGCAGTCAACTTCGACAAGGTGCCGAGCGGTGACATTTCGGTCATGCCCCAGGCATGAATGACCTCGACGCCGAAGTCATCCTGCAGCGTGCGCATCATCGCCGGCGGGCAGGCCGCGCCGCCAATCACCGTGCGCTTGAAACTGCTGAATTTCAGCTGGTTGGCTTTCATGTAAGTCAGCAAGCCAAGCCAGACCGTCGGCACGCCAGCGCTGAAGGTCACGCTCTCGGTCTCGAACAATTCGAACAGCGATTTGCCGTCCATATGCGGGCCGGGCATCACCAGCTTGCAACCGACCAGCGCGCAGCTATAAGGCAGACCCCAGGCATTGACATGGAACATCGGCACAACCGGCAGGATCACGTCGAGCGCCGAACAGCCCATCGCATCGGGCAAGGCCGAGCCATAGGCATGCAGGACGCTGGAACGATGACTGTAGACAGCGCCTTTCGGATGCCCGGTCGTGCCCGAGGTGTAGCAGATGCTCGAGGCGGTGTTCTCGTCGAACTCAGGCCAGTGGTAATCACCGCTTTCCGCTTCGACCAACTCCTCGTAGCAAAGCAACCCGTTGATGCCGGTCTGCGCGGGCATGTGCGCGCGGTCAGTCATCAACACAAAATGTTTGACCGATGGCATCTGGGCCGCGATTTTTTCGATCAGCGGCAGGAAGTTGAGATCGAAGCACAGCACCAGGTCTTGCGCATCATTGGCAATCCAGGCGATCTGCTCAGGAAACAGACGCGGATTGATCGTATGGCAGACCAGTTCGGAGCCAGAACTGCCGTAATAGATTTCCAGATGCCGGTAGCCATTCCAGGCCAAGGTAGCAACGCGGTCGCCCGGCTGGCAACCAAGCTTGCCCAATGCCTGCGCGACCTTGCGCGAACGCAGTTCAGCGTCGCGCCAGGTATAACGATGCAGATCCCCTTCGACCCGCTTGCTGACGATTTCGGTCTCTGCCGAATGCCTTGCCGCATGCTTGATCAACGATGAGATCAAGAGCGAGCCTGCCATCATCTGGCCCATCAATGCCATCTTCTGTCTCCTTGGAGGGGTACTGCCGAGAATCAACTTGCCCAGTCTAATCGAGTGTTCAAGGTCGAAATAGTCCCCAAAGTTACATCAGGGTATTCACTCCAGCCAGGACTTATGAAATCGCTTTCATGGAAGTCTACCAAAGTGACCTGCCTTGCTGGGCCGAAGGGCTGGCCCGAGCCACCACGCAAGCTCGGCCTCTGAACGCTTCACCCCAACGCAGCAGAGGAGACAGGGGCTGACTACACTAGGCGGATGAACGCCCCTGACAGCATTGCCCGACCTCTGCCGACACGCGCCAGCGCCTGGGTGAATCGCTTCGCCGGCCTCGGCGCGCCGTTTTTCACCGCCTTGCCGGCCAGCGGCATGCCCGACCCTCATTGGGTGGCCCAGAGCCCCGACTGCGCGGCGCTGCTCGGCTGGCCTGCCGACTGGTGGCAACAACAGGATTGGGATTCACTCAATGTTCTGAGCGGCAATTCGGCTTGGCCCGGCAGCAAGCCGCTGGCCAGCGTCTACAGCGGTCACCAGTTCGGCGTCTGGGCGGGCCAGCTCGGCGATGGCCGCGCGCTGCTGCTGGGCGAGATCGAAACCGCCGCTGGGCCGATGGAATTGCAGCTCAAAGGCGCGGGCCGTACGCCGTACTCGCGCCGGGGCGATGGCCGTGCGGTGCTGCGTTCGTCGATCCGCGAATTCCTCTGCTCGGAGGCATTCGCCGCCTTGGGCATCCCGACGACAAGGGCCTTGTGCATCACCGGCTCCAGCCTGCCGGTCTGGCGCGAAACTCCCGAAACTGCGGCGGTCGTAACTCGCGTCGCGCCCAGCTTCATCCGCTTTGGACATTTCGAGCATTTCGCCCATACCGGCCAGCATCAGGCGCTGCGCCAGCTGGCTGATTTCTTCATCACCCACCATGCGCCTGAATGCCTGGATGCAGCCAACCCCTATGTCACCCTGCTCGAACGGGTCACGCGCCAGACCGCCACGCTGATGGCCGATTGGCAGGCGGTCGGTTTTTGCCACGGCGTGATGAATACCGACAATATGTCGATGCTGGGCCTGACGCTGGACTATGGCCCGTTTGGCTTCATGGACGGGTTCGACCCTGGCCATATCTGCAACCATTCAGATGACCAGGGCCGCTATGCCTATGCCCGCCAACCAAACATCGGCTTCTGGAACCTGCATGCGCTGGCTCAGGCCTTGCTGCCCTTGATCGACAAGCCTGCCGAAGCTGCGGGCGAAGATTTGCTGGCTGCGCTGGAGGGTTACAAGTCGATCTTTGCCGAGGCCATGCTGAAGCGGATGCGCGCCAAACTGGGCCTCGCAACGATCATGGAAAACGACAAAGAACTGGTCGACGACTGGCTCAAGCTGATGGCGGGTTCGCGCGCCGATTTCACCATCAGCTTCAGGCGTCTGGCGGCATTGACCCAGGCCGGTGACGCCCAAAGGCTGCTCGACCTGTTCATCGACCGCGAGCTATTCGGCGCCTGGGCTGCACGCTATCTGGCGCGCTGCCAGGCCGAGGGCAGCGTCGACGCCGAGCGGGCCCTGCGGATGAACGCGGTCAATCCGGCAGTCGTGCTGCGCAACCATCTGGCCGAAGGCGCGATCCGCCTGGCTCAAGCCGGCGACTTCAGCGAGACCGAACGGCTGCTGAAAGTTCTGCAACATCCTTTCGATCTGCCGGCGCGCGCCAGCGACGCCGAAATCCCGCCCGACTGGGCCCAATCACTCGAAATATCCTGTTCATCATGAGCGACCAAGCCGACAAACATTACCCGGTCGAAAAGACTGACGCCGAGTGGCGTGACCAACTCGACCCGATGCAATATCAGGTGGCACGCCATGCCGCCACCGAGCGCGCCTTCACCGGCAAGTACTGGGACCATTTCGCGCCGGGTCAATATCGCTGCATCGGTTGCGGCACGACGCTGTTCGAGGCCGACACCAAGTTCGATGCCGGTTGTGGCTGGCCGAGCTACTTTGCACCGGTCAACAGCCAGGTGATCGAGCGCGTCGTCGATCGCCAGCATGGCATGGTGCGGGTCGAAGTTCGTTGCAACAATTGCGGCTCGCACCTGGGACATGTATTCCCCGACGGTCCCGAGCCAACCGGCGAACGCTTTTGCATCAACTCGGCATCGATCGATTTCAATGAGTCCGCCGCATGAAGATTTTTCTCGATTTCCTCCCGCTGATCCTGTTCTTTGCCACCTTCAAATACGCTGAATCAAGCAAGGATTGGGCGGCTGCTTTTGCCTCCGAACATTTCGGTTTCATGGTCTCGGGCGGCGTGGTGGGTTCGGCTGAAGCCCCGGTGTTGCTGGCTACCCTGGTGGTGATGCTGGCGACGCTGACCCAGGCCATGGTCCTGAAACTGCGCGGCAAGAAGATCGACCTGATGCTCTGGATCAGCCTGGCGCTGGTCGTGGTGCTGGGCGGCGCCACGGTCTGGTTTCACAACGAGACCTTCATCAAGTGGAAGCCGACTGGTCTTTACTGGGCGATGGCGCTGGTGTTCTGGGCTTCACGGGCTTTCTTCGACAAGAGCCTGATCCAGAGCATGCTCGGCGCCGAGCTCAAGTTGCCTGCCATCGCCTGGTTGCAATTGAACCGCGCCTGGGTACTGTTCTTTGCCGCGATGGGCTTGCTCAACCTCTACGTCGCCTTCAATTACTCGACCTCGACCTGGGCCAATTTCAAGGTCTTCGGTGCTACCGGCCTGATCCTGCTTTTCACGCTGGCCCAGGGCCTCTACATGAGCCGCCATATGCCGAACAACGACGCAGCGGCTGATGAGGCGTCCAAGCCATGAACGCGCGCCCGAGCCTTGCCACGATCGAAAGCCGGCTGCAGCAGACGCTCGCGCCGCAAAGCCTGAGCGTGCAGGACGACAGCCATCAACATGCCGGCCATGCCGGCGCGAAGGAAGGCGGGCATTACAGCGTAAGCATCGTCAGCGATCGCTTTACAGGTCTTAACCGGGTCGCCCGCCACCGGCTCGTATATCATTCCATGGGTGAGTTGATGCAGAACGGCATCCATGCATTGGCGATTGATGCCCGTGCACCTGACGAAGCCTGAACAACTCCAGTGATCCAATCCCTTTGCCGGGCGCCGCTGTGGCCCCAACTTCCAACCTAGCCCACCAAGTCCATGATGAAAAAGTTTGTGCTCCTAGCCACTGTCGCTGCTTTGTCGGCAGCGCTGCTGCCCCTGTCGGCGAATGCGCAGAACATCGCCACCGTGAATGGCAAGGCGGTGCCCAAGGCACGTGCTGACCTGCTGCTCGACCAGGTCACCAAGAGCGGTCAGCAACCACGTACCCCCGAGCTCGAAGCCCAGGTCAAAGATGAAGTCGTGCTGCGCGAGATCTTCCTCCAGGAAGCTGAAAGGCGCGGTATCCCCGCCAGCGCCGACTACAAGGCACAGATGGAACTGGCGCGCCAGAGCATCCTGATCCGCGAGTTGTTCACCGATTTCTCGAAGAAGAACCCGGTCACCGATGCCGAAGCCAAGGCCGAGTACGAGAAGTTCAAGGCCCAGAGCAGTGGTCAGGAATTCCGCGCTCGCCATATCCTGGTGGAGAAGGAAGACGAGGCCAAGGCCTTGATCGCCAAGCTCAAGGCAGGTGCCAAGTTCGAGGACCTGGCGAGCCAGAATTCGAAGGACTCGGGCAGTGCCGCCAAGGGTGGTGATCTCGACTGGGCCAACGGCAACAGCTATGTGCCCGAGTTCAGCCAGGCGCTGGCCAAGCTGAAAAAAGGCGAGATGACCGATGAGCCAGTCAAGTCGCAATTCGGTTTCCACATCATCAAGCTCGATGACCTGCGTGAAGCGACTTTCCCGGGATTCGACGAGGTGAAGGCGCAGATCGTGCAGCGCCTGGGCCAGCAAAAAACCGGTGCCTTTCAGCAGCAACTCAAGAGCAAGGCCAAGACCGATTACAAGTTCGCAGGCCAGCCGAACTGATCAACCAGGCGGCCGCAGCGCGGTCGTTTGACTCAAACCCGCTCGACCCCTTGGGTCCAGCGGGTTTTTTCACGCCTGATCGATCAGACCAGTCGCCCGGCCTCGATGCGCAATTGGCGCTCGCAGCGCTCGGCGATCGCCTGATCATGGGTGACCAGCACCAAGGTCGTGCCGGCTTCCTGGTTCATCTCGAACATCAGCGCCATCACTTGCGCACCGGTGGCGAAGTCGAGACTGCCGGTCGGCTCATCCGCCAGCAGGAGGGCAGGTCTTTGCACAAAAGCGCGCGCCAAAGCCACGCGCTGCTGCTCGCCACCTGACAGCACCCGCGGGTAATGGAACAGCCGCTGCGCCAGTCCGACGCGGCCGAGCATCTGCGTCGCCAGCGTCTTCGCCTCGCGCTCACCGCGCAACTCGAGCGGCAGCATGACGTTTTCAAGCGCATTCAGATTGGGCAGCAGTTGAAAGCTCTGGAACACAAAGCCGATCTCGGCGCCGCGCAAGGCAGCGCGCTGATCCTCGTCGAGCGCGAACAGGTCCTGGCCGCGCAGCCTGACCCGGCCGCTGCTGGGCGTATCGAGCCCGGCCAGGATCGCCAGCAAGGTACTCTTGCCCGAACCCGAGGCACCGACGATGGCCACCGATTCGCTGGCACCAAGACTGAAGCTGATGTCGTGGAGAATGGTCAGCTCGCCGCTGGCGTCCTGCACCTGTTTGCTGATGCCTTCGACTTCTACAAGATTTGCTGACATGGACTGATTGAGATGATGAGAAGGCGCGATTGCCTGTTGACTGCCTGCCACTGTAGCTTGTGGGCCTTGCCCGCAATGGCTGCGGCCCCAAAGGCGCCACTGATCCTGGTCGTCGGTGACAGCATTTCGGCCGAATATGGTCTAGCCCGCGGCCAGGGCTGGGTGGCTTTGCTGGCCCAGCGACTGACTGAGAAGAAATTGGCGCAGCAGGTGCAGAATGCCAGCATCAGCGGCGACACCACTTCGGGTGGCCTGGCGCGCCTGCCCGCGCTGCTGCGTCAGCACAAACCGGCGATCGTCATCATCGAACTCGGCGGCAACGATGCCTTGCGCGGCTTGCCCCTGGCAAGTTCGCGAGCCAACCTGAGGGCAATGGTGCAGGCCGCCAAGGCTGCCGGCGCCAAGGTATTGCTGCTGGGCATGCAGGTGCCACCCAATTACGGTGCCAGCTACCAGCGCGAATTCGCCGCCATGTTCGAGCAGGTCGCCAGCCAGGAGAAGGCGGCTCTCGTGCCCTTCTTGTTGAAAGGCATTGCAGACCAGGCCGACGCTCAGGCCTGGTTCCAGCCAGACCGGATCCACCCGCTGGCGCGAGCACATCCGCTGATGCTGGAACTGGTCTGGCAAGGGCTCAAGCCCTTGCTCTGAGCCTGAGGGATGCTCTGAATAAGCCCTCACGGCTTGTGCCGACGCGGCCTCAGCGCTCGACTTCCTTGTCGCGCTTATCGCCCCGGCCCGGAACATCCGGCTTGCGCCGCTTTTCTTCGACCCGCTGCGGTTGCTGCGGCTGAACCGCTGGCTGCTGCGGTGCGACCCGGAAATCGGCCGGCGGACGCGCTTGCGGCATCTCCGGCGTCCGCACCCGTTCAGGCTGGCGCTCGATTTGACGCGGCTCGATCGGCCGATCCTGCGCCGGTGCACGGATCGGGAAATTCCGCTCGATGCCGCGCTCATTATTGTTCTGCTCGACAGCCCTTGGTTGCGCCTCGATGCGCGGCTCTACCGGACGCTGTGGCTGCACTTGCGGCAACTGCGGCGGCAACTGCGGTACCAAACGTGGCGACTCAGCCAACGGTGCGGCCTGCGGTACAGCTTGCTGCGGCGGACGCTGGGTGTCACGGTCACGCCGGTTGTCGCTACGCCATGGCAAATCTGCTGCGCGCGGGGCTTCAACCGCCGGTCGCTGTACGGGCTGCTGCAGGCCTTGTTCGATGCGGGCCGGCCCCGTTTGACGCTCAGGCCGGTTTTCAGGCCGCGTCACACCCCCCTGCCCGGCCGGACTGTGGATCACGGCACCGAGGTCACGGTTCAGATGAGGTCGCTGCCCCGGTTCGGGCTTATGCCCGATATTGACGCGTTCTACATAGGCCGGGCTATGCCGATGACTCGGCATATAGACTTCGCGCGGTGCCAACGGATACCAACCGTGACGCGGAGGCGTTGAGCGCGAGCCGATGTTGATACCGATGGTCACGCCCGAACCGCCGCCCCAGGCCACCAGAGCGGGCGCGTAGACCGGCCTGGCCACATAGCTGCCCGGCGACCAGGCCCAGCGCCCTTGCCAATTGACCCAGCGGCCGTAATGGAAAGGCGCAAAGCCCCAGGGTGAAGCATCGACCCAACTCCAGCCCCATTGACGGGTCCAGACCCAGCGGCCGTCACGATAAGGCGCCCAGTCCGATCCGACCTGCGAAGGAATCCAGACATTGCCGTATTCAGGCGATTGCGACCATTGGCCATAACGGTCCAGATCCTCGGCACCGGTCATTTCGGGCGAGACATAACGCTGGCTGCTGCCGAGGTTGTCGCCTTCCTGCCGGCTTTGCGCCTGCATCCAGTCACTAAAACTGTCGTTTTGCAAGCGCTGGCGCTCGGTGCGCGGTCCTCCAGCCCACCAGAATTCGGCCTGCTCACCGGCTGGCAACCAGACCGGCGGCACATCGCCAGCGCGGCCGGATTCGAAGCGCAAACGCCCTTGATAGACATAAGCCAAGCTGCCCCGATCAATTTGCTCGACCCGGTATTGACCCGGGCTTTCAGCGCTGACCCGACCCTCGCGCGTCTGCACCTTGAACTCGTTGGCCGCTTCCTGCGAGCGCAAACGCAGCCCCAGATCGCCTTTGTCGAGTATCAGCAGCACCTGACTGTCGTCGAGCCGGTTGAACTCGAGATTGCTGCGCTCATCAAGCCACAAACTGGTTGAACCGATACGCAGCGCCACCCGCGCCCGATCGTCAGTGCGCAAACGGTCACCCTCGGCCACCGTCTGGTTGCGCAACAGTTTCAGCCATTCCTTGGTCTCGGCATCGAACAGCCAAGCATCTCCGATCACATCAGCAACCCGGCCCGCTCTGGTCGGTGGATCGGCGGCATTGCTCAGCTGCGCCATCGCAGGCTGCAGCCAGAGCGCGAACAGCAGAGAAAGCCAACTCAAGGCGAGCCGGCCAATGGTGCGATGCAGGACAGCAAGATTCATCCGATTTACTCCTGAAGTTCAACTACAACGCTTGAAGCAAGCACCAGGCTGACTGAGTTGCAAAATTTCGGCTCAATCGTCCTGCAGCGGATCCATGGCCGGAAACAGCACCGAGGTATAGCCAAACCGGGTGAAATCCTTCATCCGCATCGGGTACAGCGTACCGACCAGGTGATCGCATTCATGCTGCACGACGCGGGCATGAAACCCCTCAACCTCGCGCATGATCGGCCGACCCTCGGCATCGACGCCGCTGTAACGGACCTTCGCGAAGCGTTCGACAACGCCACGCAAGCCCGGCACCGACAGGCAGCCTTCCCAGCCTTCCACCAGTTCATCCGACAGCGGCGTGATCTGAGGATTGATCAGCACCGTCAGCGGCACCGGCGGCGCTTCCGGGTAGCGTTCATTGCGCTGGTAGCCAAAGATCACCAGTTGCAGATCGACACCGATTTGCGGCGCTGCCAGACCCGCGCCATTGGCGGCCTCCATCGTCTCGAACATATCGGCGATCAAGGCCTGCATCGCTGGCGTACCGAACTCGGTGACTGGCTTGGCTGTGCGAAGCAATCGTGCATCACCCATCTTCAAAATTTCATGTACAGCCATCGGGCCTCCGTTACGCTATGAGGACCCGATTCTAAGGACGATCAATGGAAGACTTCATCGAAGCGCTGGGCCAGGGGATCTATGCGATCGACACCGGGTTTCAAAGACCTCGCTTTGACGCCGCTTATCTGCTGGTCGAAGATGGCCGGGCAGCCTTTATCGACACCGGCACCAACCACGCGGTACCGCGCTTGCTGGCCGCACTCGATGCATTGCAGTTGCCGCGGTCAGCGGTTGATTGGGTTATCCCGACCCATGTCCACCTCGACCATGCAGGCGGTGCCGGTCTGCTGATGCAGTCCTTGCCCGAAGCCAGGCTGCTGGTGCATCCGCGCGGGTTGCGCCATATGCTCGACCCGAGCGCGCTCTATCAAGGCGCAATGGCGCTCTACGGCGAAGCCGAAATGCAGCGCTCCTACGGGCAGTTGCAAGCGATTGAGGCATCACGGGCACAGGCCAGCAGCGATTCGATGACGGTGATGCTGTCCGACCGGCCGCTGCTATTGATCGACACCCCAGGGCATGCCCGCCACCACCATTGCATCTGGGACGCAAGAAGCCGTGGTTGGTTCAGCGGCGACACCTTCGGCCTCAGCTATGGCGAATTCAAGAGCGACAACGGCGCATTGATCATGCCGATCAGCACGCCAACCCAGTTCGACCCGGCAGCCCTGCATGCTTCGGTGCAGCGGATGTTGAGCTATGCACCACAAGCCATGTACTTGACCCATTACGGCCGGGTCGACCGTCCTGAGGAATTGGCAATTTCTTTGCTGGACCAGGTTGATCAGATGGTCGCGCTGGGCCTGCAATTGCGGCATTCCGATGACCGCCTCAACCGACTCAAGCAAGGCTTGCAGCGAATGAGCTTGCAGCTTGTGCAAGCCCATGGCTGCAAGCTGCCGGTCGAGCGGCAGCTCGAGTTGTTGGCTTTCGACATCGAGTTGAATGCCGTCGGCCTGGGTATCTGGCTCGATGGCCTTGAAGACTGACCGGCTTAAGCGTCCAGCCCCAGTTCCTGGATCTTGCGCGTGATCGTATTGCGGCCGATGCCGAGTTTTTGCGCCGCTTCGATGCGACGGCCGCGCGTGACATCGAGGGCAGTGAGGATCAGGCTGGCTTCAAAGCGGCGCGTCAAGGCATCCCAGACATCGGTCTCGCCCGCGCTGAGCAAACGCCGGGCTTCGCGGGCCATTTCAGCCACCCAGGTCTCGGGGCTCGAGCCAAAGCTCGGCAAGATCGGCAATTGCTGAACAGCGGCCGGATGACTTTCTGCTTCGACTCCCATGGCTGGAGTCTGCAGTTCAGGTGGCAGATCCTTGGTCTCGATCACCTGTCCAGGCGCCATCACGCTCAACCAATGACAGATGTTTTCAAGCTGGCGCACATTGCCGGGATAGTCGAATCCTGCCAACCTGACCAAGGCCGGTTCGGAAATCCGCTTGGCCTCAACACCGAGTTCATTGGCGCTGCGCTGCAGAAAATAGCGCGCCAGCATCGGGATGTCTTCGCGCCGCTCGCGCAAGGCCGGCAGCCGCAGACGGATCACGTTCAAACGGTGGAAAAGATCCTCGCGGAATGCACCGGTACGGACGCGCTCTTCCAGGTTCTGGTGCGTGGCCGCGATCACCCGCACATTGCTGCGCATCGGACTGTGGCCGCCGACCCGGTAGAACTGCCCGTCGGACAGCACGCGCAGCAGCCTTGTCTGCAACTCCAGCGGCATGTCGCCAATTTCGTCGAGAAACAGCGTACCGCCATCGGCCTGCTCGAAGCGACCGCGCCGGGTGGCCTGTGCGCCGGTGAACGCGCCGCGCTCATGACCGAACAACTCGGATTCGAGCAAATCCTTCGGAATCGCCGCTGTATTGATCGCGACGAAAGGGCCTTCGGCGCGCGGACTGTGCTTGTGCAAAGCGCGCGCAACCAGCTCCTTGCCCGAACCCGATTCGCCGGTGATCATCACCGTCACATGACTCTGGCTCAGTCGCCCGATCGCGCGAAACACATCCTGCATTGCCGGCGCCTGACCAAGCATCTCGGGCATCTGTCCCGAGCCCTCCTCGGCCACCGCTTCGCGAACACTTTCTTCCTGGGCACGGCGGATCAACTCGACCGCGCGAGTCAGATCAAAGGGCTTGGGCAGATATTCGAAAGCACCGCCCTGGAAGGCCGAGACCGCGCTATCGAGATCGGAATAAGCGGTCATGATGATGACCGGCAAGCCGGGCAACCTCGCCTTGACCTTGGCCAGCAGGTCCAGACCCGATCCGCCAGGCATGCGGATGTCCGACACCAGCACCTGCGGCGTGTCCTCATCCAGCGCGGCCAACAGGTCGCGCGCATTGCTGAAAGTGCGCACCGGCAGACCTTCGCGGCTAAGGGCCTTTTCCAGCACAAAGCGGATGGAATGGTCGTCGTCAACAACCCAGATAGATTTCATGCAAAGCTCCCCTTTGCCTGAGGTTCAGGGCAAAGGCAGGGTCAATCGGAAATTCGTCCGTCCCGGTTCGCTCTCGCAGTCGATCATCCCTTGATGCTGCTGAGCGATAGTCTGTGACAGCGTCAAGCCCAGACCTGATCCACCATCCCGCCCCGACACCAGGGGAAAGAAGATGCGGTCTCGAATTTCCGCCGGCACACCCGGTCCGTTGTCCTCTACATGCAATTCCAATGCCAAGCGCCAGCGCTGCTTGCCAATCGTCACCTGGCGCGCCACCCGGGTGATCAAGGTGATACGCGCATCACCGGCAGCAATGCGACCTTGCAGCGCCTGCGCGGCGTTCTGCATGATGTTCAAGGTCGCCTGGATCAGTTGCTCGCGGTCGCCTCGGAAATCGGGCAAGGAGATGTCGTAATCGCGGTCAACTTCAAGTCCGCGAGGATGCTCGGCCAGGATCACCGAGCGCACTCGCTCACAGACTTCATGGATGTTGACATCGCCAATCACCTGCGCGTGGCGATGCGGAGCCAGCAGGCGATCAACCAGCGATTGCAGTCGATCGACTTCGTGGACGATGACCTGCGTGTATTCGGTCAGTTCAGGCCCCAGGTCGGTCGTCTGCAATTCCATCGCCAGCAACTGCGCCGCTCCGCGGATGCCGCCCAGCGGGTTCTTGATTTCATGCGCCAGATTGCGGGTCAGTTCCTTGGTCGTCTGCACCTGGTCGAGCGAGCGCTCCTCGCGATCCTGTCGGGTCTGCTGGGCATTCTCGATCAACTCGATCAGCACCAAACCGGCCTCGAATCCAGGATTTTCGATCTGCGAGACGATCACCTGAACTGGCAGCGGTTCTTCATGCGGCCTTCCACCGCGGCGCAGCAAGGCATCCAGACGACTGCTCGAATAGGCATTGCTGGCGACCGCCCGAACGGTTTCGCCGAGTTGCCTGGCGTCGACGAACCATTCGAGCAGGTTGCTGCGCTGCACCGCTCGTCGTGACAGCAGCAGCACATCCTCGAAGGCCGCGTTTGCAAACAGGCATTCGCCGCTCGGCCTGACCACCGCGACCATATTGGTGAGCATGTCAAAGGCTTCCAGACCGACAGCAGCACCGGGGCTCCTGGCTTGGGTGAGTTCGCTCATATCAGCTCGGGTTGTCAGATCAGATTCAAGGCAGCTTGCTGATCTCGCGCTTGAGCGCCTGAAGATCGCTTTCCTGACGTGCGATGCTGGCCTTGAGCTCGGCCATCCGGTCCAGGTAGCGCTGGTAGTTGCGCTCGTCACCGCGCCGCTCGGCATTGCCACCAGCATAGTCGCGCTGGGTCACAGCCAGTCGCGCTTCGGCCTCGCGCAATTCGGTCTCCAGCACATGGCGACGTTCGCCGTCGCGTGAGCGCTGCTGTGCCGGGTCGATGCGGGCGCCGGCATTGCGGGCCGGATCGGCCGCACTCGCGGCGGCTGGTCGCTGCCCCTGCACGATGGTGATCGGCCCACCCTCGATCTTGCGGCAGGATTTCTCCTGCGCTTCCTTGAGCGTGATCGAATCGGTATAGAGCACCGGTGGGCCAGGACAGCGGTAGACGGTTGTCTGCGCCAAGGCATTGCCAGCAAAGGCCAGCCAGCAGACGAAGGCGGTACGAACAAGCATGGGTCGATTGTGGCCCGGAAATGAACAGGGACGACCGAAGCCGTCCCCTGTTGCGATTCGAGCCGGCGTCGCATGCACGCCAGCGCTCGAAGCGATTTAGAGCGTGTAGTACATGTCGAACTCGATCGGATGGGTGGTCATGCGCAAGCGCGTGACTTCCTGCATCTTCAGATCGATGTAGGCGTCGATGTACGAATCAGTGAACACACCACCCTTGGTCAGGAAAGCACGGTCCTTGTCCAGATATTCCAGCGCTTGATCCAGGCTGTGGCAGACCGTCGGCACCAAAGCGTCTTCTTCCGGCGGCAGATGGTACAGATCCTTGGTCGCAGCTTCGCCCGGATGGATCTTGTTCTCCACACCATCGAGGCCGGCCATCAGCAAGGCCGCGAAGCCGAGGTAGGGGTTCATCAGCGGATCGGGGAAACGTGCCTCGATACGACGGCCTTTCGGATTTGCCACATGCGGAATGCGGATCGATGCCGAGCGGTTTTTCGACGAATAAGCCAGCTTGACCGGTGCCTCGAAGCCTGGCACCAGTCGCTTGTACGAGTTCGTACCCGGATTGGTGATCGCGTTCAGCGCACGGGCATGCTTGATGATGCCGCCGATGTAGAACAGCGCGAATTCCGACAGACCGGCATAGCCGTCACCGGCGAACAGGTTCTTGCCGTCTTTCCAGACCGACTGGTGCACATGCATGCCTGAACCATTGTCGCCAACGATGGGCTTGGGCATGAAAGTAGCAGTTTTGCCATAGGCATGGGCCACATTCTGGATCACATATTTCTGCAACTGAACCCAGTCAGCACGCTGCAGCAAGGTGCTGAAACGGGTGCCAATTTCCATCTGGCCGGCGTTGGCCACTTCATGGTGATGCACTTCGACCGGAATGCCGACCGATTCGAGAATCAGCGACATTTCCGAGCGCATGTCCTGGAACGAGTCAACCGGAGGCGTCGGGAAATAACCGCCCTTGACGGTCGGACGGTAACCTGAATTGCCATGCTCATATTCCTTGCCGGTGTTCCAGGCTGCCTCTTCCGATTCGATCTTCGAGAAGCTGCCCGACATGTCGGTGCCCCAGCGAACGCTGTCGAAAACGAAGAATTCAGGCTCAGGGCCAAAGAAGGCTGCATCGCCCAGACCGGAAGCCTTCAAATAAGCTTCGGCGCGCTTGGCCAGCGAACGCGGATCGCGTTCATAAGCCTTGCCATCGCTGGGCTCGACCACATCGCAAGACATGATCAAGGTCGGCTCTTCGAAGAACGGGTCAATGTTGGCGGTGTTCGGATCGGGCATCAACAGCATGTCGGAGGCTTCGATGCCCTTCCAACCGGCGATCGAGGAGCCGTCAAATGCATGGCCGGCGACGAATTTGTCTTCGTCAAAATGCGAGACAGGCACGGTCACATGCTGCTCTTTGCCACGGGTATCAGTGAAGCGGAAGTCAACGAACTTGACTTCGTTTTCTTTCACCATATTCATCACATCGGCGACGGTCTTGGCCATCAATCACTCCTAGCTAGCGGAAAAAAAAATTGGGGAAAACTGAAATTCGGCACGCGCTTTCAGTCGAGCGCGGCAATGTAACCTAAGCAGTATATGTGCCAACAAAGCCGTCAAATCAGGCTTGCCTTTGACTCCGGCGGGGACGGCAAAAATTATGCATGAGACAAAACTTTTTTGCACCATAGCGGTGCGACACATCGACGATCAACGCACCATTTCAGCGCTTACACATGCACCAAACTGAAACACACCCGCTTTGAGCGCCTGATAAGCGGGATCCAGAATCTCTTGCGCGCCTTCAGCCTCGAGTTTGACGCCCAACTCGATATGCCGCCCCCATTGCGGATGGTCGACACTGGGCAGACTGAATACCTTGATGCCCGGGAACTGCGCTTCGACCTCCTGCATCAGTGGCGTCAAACTCGCTTCCATCGCGCCCTGGACGATCAATGATTTTTCCTGCAGGTGAACGGCGCGATGCAAGTCAGCATGGCGCTCGTCGAGCACCCAGGCCATCATCGGATGGGCCATCACCGGGAATCCCGGCACGAAATAGACGCTGCCGACAGAAAAGCCGGGGATCTTGTTGTACGGGTTCGGAATGATCTCTGCGCCTTCTGGAAAACGCCCCATCTCGAAACGGCGCAGCGCATCCGGACTATCGGGGCCGATCGTCTGCCCCGACTCGGCGGCCATCTCGGAAATGCGCTGCCAGATCAGTTCGCGCGCTTGCGGATGCAGCAGCAGTTCGCGGTCAAGCGCAGCCGCAGCGGCCTGGCGGGTATGGTCGTCAGGCGTGGCGCCGATGCCGCCACAACTGAAGATCAGATCACCGCTGGCAAATGCCTGGCGCAACTGTGCAGTGATGTGATCACGGTCGTCAGACAGGTACTGAACCCAGGACAAGCTCATGCCGCGCGCGCTCAGCAGGGCAATGAACTTGGACATATGTTTGTCCTGGCGCTTGCCCGAGAGGATCTCGTCACCAATGATGATCAAACCAATTTTCATGTGGGCTCAAATCGGAGGAAGTTGCGCCAGCAGCAAGTCGGTATCGACTTGATCGACCGTTTCATTGTCGCTGGCGGGCGGAGCTTGGCGCTGGCGCTGCTGCTGCAAGGCAGCCAGAACGTAATGCGTGAACCACAGCGTCGAAAAAGCAAAGACCAGCATGTAAAGCCAGATCGAGACCAGCACCAGCACCGGCGCCAAAGCGACCGCCATCACGCCGAAAGCCCAGATCGCCGCAGGCGCTGCACCGAGGTAACCGGTCACCAACCCCATACCCAGCAACTGCACGCGATGTTCTTTGAGCAACTGCTGCCGCTCCTGGGCATCGGCATGTTCGGCCAGCGCATCAAATGAAAACACCCGGTAGCCAAGCCAGCCCCAGATCAACGGCGGCACGACCAGCACCAGTGGCGGGATCAACCAGAAGGGGATGCTGACCAGCATTGCCAGCAAGGCCAGAAAACCATGGCCGAGCGACCAGGACAGACTCAGCCACCAGGGCGCGCCCTGCCTGAGCTCCAGCGCAGCGAAACGCCGCTTTGCAACCAAGCGCACCAGCACCGGCGTCATCAGACCCGACACCAGCAAAAGGCTCAGCACCACGATCACCGGCAGCGCAAAAGCCAGCACCAGCAGCGGCGCCATGACCGAGCGGAACCCGCCAGCAGCTACGTTATCGAGCCAGCCGAGCAGCGTGTCGACCAGCAGCCAGGACTCCAGCATGCTACGCATGCCGGCCACAGAGGGTTCCCAGAAAAAATAGCCCAGGCCGAAAGCCGTGCTGGCGCAAAGCAAGAACGGCAGCAGCGACAGCAGGATCACCTGCGGACGCAGGCAATAGGCGGCAGCACGCCAAAAGGCATCGGCCATGCGGCCCATCGAATTGATCATCGGTGCTCTTTCAAGAAAACAATCGCCTGAGCCCCAGCCATTGCTGTTGCCAGAAGCCGCGCCCGTAATCGCGCCCGCCTTCAGCAGGCAGTTGATCGCGCACGCCAGTGGCATCCCAGCGCATTTCGAAATTGGCCGTCCCGAACAGCATGTCCCAGACCGGGAACAGCACCCCAAAGTTGTGCCCGCCAAGGGTGCCTGGCCCGCTTGATTCATGGCCAATGCCGATCGAATGGTGCAGGCGATGAAAGCGCGGGCTGACCAGCAGATATTCGAGGGGCCCGAAGCCCAGCTTCAGGTTGGCATGCTGGAGGCTTTCCATCAACTGCGAGACCGCGACCAGGGCGACGAATTGACCCGGCTCGACCCCGATCAGCCGCGCCAGCAGGGCGAAGATTGCGCTGAGCAGCAGATCATCGAGCAGATGGTTGCGGTTGTCGCTCCACATCGTCATCTGGCGCTGGCTGTGGTGCAGTGAATGCAGCGCCCACCACAGGTTGGAAGCATGCTGCCAGCGATGCAGCCAGTAGTTGACCAGGTCAAGCAGCAGCAAATAGATGCAAAAGCTGACGATGGCGATGTCGGTGATTCCCGGCCACAAGGCATCGATTTGCAGAGTTGGCAATCCCTGCATGCGCATCGCGCCAGCCAATGAATCCCAGAGCGGGTCGATGCTGAAAAACAGCGCCAGCCGAAAGAGCCCGAGGCGATGAATCAAGGTGTAGATCACGTCGGTGCGCACCGCGGCCGGGTCGTTGACCGCTTCAACCGGACGCCAACGCTCGAGCGGCCACAGCAGCAACAACATCACCGCGATCTGCAGCATCCCGACCAGCAGCCACCCGGTCGCTGCAAAGGCATCCTCAAGCAGATTGCCGCCGCCCAGGCCGAAAACCAGGGGCTGGACCAAGGCCTCGAACAGCCACAGCTGAACCTGGGAAAAAGCATCGATAAGGAACTCGATCACGGGCTGCTGCTCCGCGCCGTCTTCAGCCATGCCGCATATTGCGGATGTTCGCGCAGCGGTGCAAAACACATGCCGCGCGACTTCAATCCCTGCATCAATGGTTCCAACACGGCCGGCGCCCAGGGCTCCTGTCGGGACCAGATGCCCAGATGGGCCATCAGGATGTCACCCGGCTTGATCCTGGCCAGCGCGCGCTCCAGCAATACCTTGTTCGGGTAAGACTCGCTGGACAACTCATCGCCCAGAAAACCGGCCTCGCTCCAGCCCACATGCTCATAACCGCATTGCTTGGCAGCGGCCAGCAATGCGGGCGAAGTCTTGCCGCCCGGCGCACGGAAAATAGGGGCCATCACCTGCCCAGTCATCGCCTTGAAGCGCAGCGCCACCTTGTTCAGGCTGGCGCAATAGTCGGCCGCAGAGATTTCATGCAAGCGCGGCTTTTGCTTGCCGGCGCCGGTGCGCACCTTGAAGCCGCCTCCGGGCAGGTCCTTCAGCCAGGTGTCATGGTCCCAGGTATGGGAACCGAAGTCATGACCCTCGGCGGTGCGCTCGCGCCACCAGGGTGCCCATTGGTCGTCGAGCGAGCTGCCGCCGCTCAGCGTCGGCTCGCTGGCCAGAAAGAAGGTGACCCTGGCGTCGAAACGCTGCAAAGTCTGCGCGATCAGCGGCGCCACGCCCATATGGCCGGTGTCAAAACTCAGGAAAACCGGCTTGTCACAGGCTGGCGCTGCGGCTGCGCCGGGCAGCCAGCAGCAGGCCAGTAAACATCCGGGAATCACCCGCCAGTTCATCGCCAAGGCCTCACTGGCGCGGCATATGGTCCAAGGTCCAGACGCCATGGGGCGACTTGCCGACCTTGACCTGGCGCACGACCTTGCGGGTCTGGGTGTCGATCTGTGTCAGCTTGCCGGCCCAGCGCGATGTCACCAGCAGCGTGCGGCCGTCGCCAAGCATCTCCATATCATCCGGGCCATTCGGTCCCGGGAACTCGTCAACAACCGCAAACGAATTCAGATCGATCTTGCTGATCGTATTGCCGCTGCGGTTGCTGACCAGCACATGGCGCTGATCGCCCCAGGCGCGGAAGGAATGCGCACCCTTGCCGGTATTCAGGCGCTTGACGAGTTTGGCCGGACCAGCTCCACTGAGCTCGTAAACCTCGACCTGGCTTTCACCTGTCAGAGCCACCAGAATATGTTTGTCATCAGGCGCCAGGAAGATGTCAGCGGGCATTTTGCCAACCCGGATTTTCCAGCTTGTGGCCTGGGTGGCCAGATCGATCGCCGTCAATTCGTCGCTGTCCTGCAGGCTGACATAAAGCGTCCGGCTCTTGCTGTCGATGGCCAGATGGCTCGGCGTCTTCGGTGCTGCGATGCGTTTGACCAGTTGCAGCGGATTGTTCGCGTCCGCCGGCATCCAGCGGTACAGATTGACCATGTCGAGCCGGTTCGCCGCAGTCACGAACCATTTCATATCGGGCGAAAAACGCAGGTGATAGGGGTCCTGGATGCCGCGCAGGACGCGCTGCACATCGCCATTGGCCGGATTCAAAAAGGTCAATGAATCGCCCAAGGCATTGGCCACGACCAGCGACTTCTCATCCGGCGTCAGATACAGATGGTGCGGTTCCTTGCCGGTGGGAATGCGTTTGATCTGCTTGAAGCTGACCGGATCGATCACGCTGATGTCGGCATCGAGCGAATTCAGCACGAAGATCGGCGGCGGCGGGTTGGTCACCGCAGCGGCAGCGCAACTGCAAAAAATCAGCCCGAAGACATAGGCAGCAGGCAGCCGGGACAGGAAGGGCATGAATAAATCCTTGGACGGCAGATTGGACATACCGGAACTCAGCCGGGCCTCAAGTGTATTGCGGCTTACTGCTGGTTGCTGCGCTGCAGTCCATTGCCGATGCGCCGCGAGCTTGCACGCTCGCAACGTGATTTGGGCGAGCCAGCAGCCGCAGGGCTGCTAATCTTACTGTGTCACAAACGTAGACGGAGGTTCACTGAGCTGCAATGCGGACAATGGCCCAGTGCGATCGCGAGGGCGACGCCCAGTTGAAAGCGCAACGTTGTGATCGAGTTTGTAACGTGGCGCTGCGCTCGCTGGGCTGCCTCGAGGGACGTAATCCTTGGGAATGGCAGGCATTTGGCATGGGACGAAGTTTTTTTTACCACCGACATCACTGCCAGTCTTGAGTCGCCTTGCCATCAGGAAGCCGTACGCCGCAATGCTCAAAGTTGCATGGTGATGAAAGCCCCGCCAGCCTCGTCCTTCATAGTGACCCAAT
>CAMDHE010000070.1 GCA_945898095.1 Roseateles toxinivorans
CTCGATAAATTTATTCATAGATTGGTCTTTGTTATTTGAAATCATTGTTGACCATTGGGCCGATCATGAAATCAACTTCTTCAATTGATCTTCAGACAGCAATTCGACCCCCATGCTCTTGGCCTTTGCGGATTTGCCAGTGACCACCGTCGGATCTGCCAGCACCAGATAGCTCAGGCCTTTGACCACGTCGTCAACCAGTTCATAGCCGGCAGCGCGGAGCGGTGCGGCGTAGTCGGCCTTCTTGCTGCCGCTTGGCAACTTGCCGCTGATGCAGATGGTCTTGAGCGTGGCAGCGATGGCGGCTTTGGCTTTCACCGCTGGCTTTGCGGGCGCGACAGCCCTGGTGGGCGGAAAAGGTTTGCCGTTCGAATTGGCTGCACCCACGGACTTGACGTTTGCACCGGTCGCGACTGGCGATGCAAGAACCGGCGGGGCAAAGACCTTGGCCGGCTTGACTTTTGCCTTTGGCTCGGCAGGCCCAGCCGCCGGCGGCGTTGCGGTTGTTTTGGCTGCTTTGATCGCCCTGCCCTTGCCCACCACTTGGGGCGGCTCGACAACTACCGGTTTGGCAGCGGCCTTGGCCTTTGCAGCTGGCTTGCTCGTCACAGCGACCGCCGGCTTTTCTATGGCCTTGGTTGGCTTGGTTTTTGAGCTTGCTGCTACCGGTGCGGTGGCGAGCGGCGTGATGGCTGTCTTGCCCTCTTTGACCGCCTTGGCCTTGGCCTTGGTCACGGCCTTGATCGGTTCGACGGGCACAGGCTTGGCGGCCGCCTTGGCCACGACCGACGGCTTGGCAATCGGCGTTGTGATCGGCTTTGCGGCGGCCTGCTTGCCCTTTGCTGAAGGTTTGGCTGGCTCAACAACAGCAGGCGCAGTTGCCACTTTGACTGGCGCCTTTTTGGCTGCGACAAGTGCCATCTTGCTGTCGCTTAGCTTGGGTGCTGAGACAACGGGCTTTGCCTTGGCTGCGCCCTTCTTTGCTGCCTGCGTCGACTTCTTTTCCCTGGCAGGCGCTTCGGCAAGCCCCATTGACGCCGTTAGAAACGACCAAGCCTCCGACGTGAGCAAATTGACATGGGAAGCCGGCGCATAACCGCCGCGATGCTTTTCCTGCTTGGCCTTCTCCACCTCCTCGAGGGCTGCCTCAACAGTCACGTTGATCGCTTTCAACTGGCTGCTCAGGCGTTTTGATGAACGTGCGCCCCAATGGGCTGTGACGTTGCGGGTGCTGGCGCTGGTACCTTGCTGAACGGTGACGAGATAGACCTTGTCTTCGTTCTTTTCGGGTCGGAAACAATGCAGCGACAACTCGATCATGTCGTTCAAGGTCGGCAGCGGCGACATGGCGTTGCCGATAAACGTGAGCATCTTGTCCAGGCCAGACTCCGGGAACATCTGCTGGCGGCGCAGAAACAGCGGCAATTCGGCCGGCTTGAGGTCACCGCAGTTGAAAATGAAGAGTTGTCCCTCCTTGTTGCCGCTGCGGACGTCCTGCAAAAAGGAATCCCATTCGGTCTCGACCCATTTCGACTCGATATGTTCGCGGCAGGATGCAACCAGAACCAGCACACGCGCCGCATCAAGCGCCGACTCGATCGATTTGCCGAAATGCCCTTGCCCCTTCTCGGCCAGCGACTCTTCGCTGAAGAACGTCTTGATGCCTTTGGCCTTGAGTGCGTCGTGCACCTTGCGTGCAGCTGCGGCATCGGGTGTGGGCTTGCCGTTCTTGCCCGAATTCTTGAATGAGATGAACACGTCGTAGGTCATGGTCTGTCGCTCTGTGTTGGTTGTTCTGAAAATTTGTCTAGCAAATAGGCGTTGCCGATCACCCGAAGCCTTGCGCCGAGACCGGCCGGTCGCGGTGCAGCAGCAGCCAGTCGCCGTTTTCGGCCAAGGCCTCGATGCCGACCGCCTTGATCACCGCCGTGGCTTGCGCAAGTTGGCCCTGAGCCAGCGCCGCGTCGAGCAGGCGGCAAGCGATGTCGAGTCTCAAGCCCATGCGCTGGTACTGTTTGGCATGCTCGGAGAACGCACAGGTCTGCTGATAGACCTTGCACAGGCCGGCTGCACCAAATATCAGGCTGTAGCCGACCATCAAGCTGCGCAGGATCCAGTCGTGGCTGCTGATCGTGAGGTCAGCGACAAACAGCTGAAACAGCGCCGTCAGGACCGCCAGCATGACGCCGCTCACGGCCAAGCCGCGGCTGCGGCGGGACCAGGCATCGTCCGCGAGTCGGTTCAACGCTGCCTTGCCAAGCAGCTGCGCACCATCACCGAGAAAATAGCGACGTTGATCATCGATCCAGGCGTTGCGCAGCCACTGCAAGCGCTGCGCCAATGGCAGTTCAATGGCTGACTCCTGGCCCAACCCCGTGGTCTTGATGGCCTGGCGGATCCAGTCGAGTTCGTCGCGTTGCTCGCGCAGGTAATGGTCGGCAACGCTGTCGTCAATGCCGGCCAAGCGCCAGAAGTATTGGACTTTGCAGGCCTCGGCCAGGGCGCGGTTATCGAGATAACGCTGTTCAATGCGACTGCGATTCGACCAGCGATACCAGGCGGCGCCGATGGCGCTGAGGCCAATGGCGCCGCACAGCAACCCTGGCAGCGTGAACAAGCCGGCGTAGGTCTGGGCCAGCACGATGGCTGCAGCGCCGATTGCCAGCAAGGCTTTGAGCAGTAGGCCGCGCTCGCGCTGAGCCTGGATTGACAGCGCATCAGCCAGCATAAACAGAGCCCGCGCCCTTGCTGCCGTCGATGCGTCGTGGGCCATATCCAGGCTTGCTGGCATTGGCAATGACGCGGGAGATTCAGCGGCGCTCAGCAAGCCTGACTGGCTGGCATGGAGCACATCGCGGTTGAACTGATCAATCCTCTGCAAAACGGTCAACCAGCGCGCTTTCTCGCCATCGGCAGACATGCCGGCTGGTTGTGGCGCCAAATGCTCGACGCTGCCCAGGGCAACCCGGGCGGCCGATGCCGACGGCGCCGCGTCAATCCGCCGGGTATGCACATGGATTACGGCGCAGGTATCGGGCAAGACGGGCTGTGTCATCGCCAGCCCATGCCGAAACCGCCTGACCACATCGGCCGTGCCGCCCGGGCCGTTGCCGGGGCCGCCGTCCCACAGCGCGATCAACACCTGCGACTGCCTGGCCATCCAATCGCCCAGCGCGCTGTAGCAGCCGGGCCGAACGATGTCGGGCGCAGAGATGTCGCGGCACCAGGCCGCGCTTGCCAGCAGTTCACGAAACTCGACCACGGATTGCCCACCCCGGAAATCGGCCTCGTAGTCGTCCTTCGCCAAGGGCAAGACCACACCCAAAGACCAGCCCTCAGCCACCGCGCAGCGGGCCACCAGGCGATCAGCGCCCTCGGCCAGCGCCGACAGCAGCAGGCAGGGCGAGTTTGGATGCTGCGCGGACAGCCTGCGCAACTCGGCCGAGACGGCGGCCGCCAGTACCGGCATGTCATCGGCCGGTATGTCACGGTGCCCCGTCACCGCCACGACGATGGGCACCAAAGCGGGGGGGCGGGTCGCTGTCATGCCGGCAGATTCGGTTTTTGGTGCGTCACCAGCTTCAGCCATTGGCCGTTTTCGTCGGACATCAATTCGGCTGCCAGTAGCGTGAGGTGTCGCAGTTGAACCCAGCGCCGCCAACTGCTGGCTTGGTGGTCGACCGCATTGACCATCGCCGCAGCCAGATGCCGCAGGTCCGTCGCGGTGGATTTCGATTGCTCGGCGATCCTGGAGATTTCCAGCGCGGTACTCAACCCGTGGATGCCGGCGGCCAATGCCGGAAAGAAGGCCGTGAAGATCAGCAGCCAATAGGCATGCAGCACGAAATGCCCCAGCACCGCCGCACCGGTCAGGCAGAACAGCAACAGCGACAGCCTGTGCAGCACATGATCTGCGGCATGCTGCTCGGCGTGAACTCGGTCGTGGTACGCAATCTGGTCGTTCACCACGGCCAGCACATAGTCGCGCAAGCGTGGCAGCGAATCGGCCGTGGCGGCGATAAAGGCGCCGCCCTCTGCGGGCACAGGCAAGCCCAGGCTGGCCAGGGTTTTCTGCAAGAGCTTCAGATCGGGCGAGAGCACTTTCAGGTGCAGCACGCCGGCGGCGTCAGGCGTCACGCAGGATGAGGATTCGAACAACGACTTCGTCAGCGCCAGCATCGGCAATCCCATGCGGGCATAGCGCAGTTGCTCGGCGACGAAGCGGTTGGCAATCCATTGGCTGTGCCATTGCTGATGCCGAGCCCGCCACAACAGCGCGATGACCAGGGACACGAGCATCAATTCAAGCAAGGCCCAAACGACGCCATGCTCATGCGACCACAGATGAATGGCGCCGGCAACCGCAGCAAACACCGCCATGACCGAAGCGGCCGAACTGATCCAAGCGGCGCTGCGATGTTTGCCCGCAGCAACCGTGGCTTTGATGTCGGCGCGATCGAACTGCGCGTCCAGGGCCGGCGTAGGCGCCAGCAGTTCATGTGCAGCCGCCCAAGCCGGGCCGCGATAGGCGCTGATCGGCTTGGCCGCGAGCGCCCGCATTGCTTTGCCGACCTGGCCCTGCACCAGCGCCATCATCGTGCGGTGGACCGTACCGGCGTGCGATTCGCGCTGGGCATAAGCGTCGTCGGGGCTTTGAACGGCAGGCTCTATCGGTGCCCCCGCTGCGATCGATTGAAGGTGGCTCTGCATCTCGATCGCATCGAGCGGCCCGGAAAAGCAGTCCAGCAGGATTTTCCAAGGGGGCTGCGGACATTGCAGCAGGTGGCGCTGCGCCTGGGTCAAGGTGATGCGGTCAAGCACGCGACTTGCCCCGGTTGCGTCGATCCAGATCACCGGTTTCATCGCCAAGGCAGCATTGAGAATCAGGCTGAATGTCCCGCCCTGTGCTCCGGCATTGGCGTCCCACAACACGACCAGCAGGTCTGCAAAGCCGAGACCAATCTCGTTGCGCAGGATTTGGGGTTCATCGGTTTCGAGATCGGCAATTGACGCACCGAGCCACACCTGGCGTTCGGCACGCGCCTGATGTGCGGTCAACGGCGTCGGCAAGCCAGGCGCCAGCAGGTGCAACACCAACCCCTGGGCGGCCGCTATCCTGGCAGCTTCACCCTCCACCGTTTCGACACCGTCGACACCGACACCGGTCAGCAAGCGCAGGTTGCCACCAACGGCTGTGCAGAGGCTGGCGAGTTGATGCACGGCCTTGTCCAGACTCCGCCAGGCAAGGGCCGAAGGCTCAAGCGTCATCTGATCGGCGAGCCGGCCTGCGACCAGCGCCGTAATCGTTGAACTCATGTTTTCAGCTTTCCATCTGAAGGTTCAAACGCCAGGGAATGGAGGATTGAGTTCATGGCCTGGCCTATTTCTTGAGATTCATCAGCTCACGGGTCAACTCGCTGAAGTCAATATCAGTGAGCTCATGTCCGTACTCGACTGTCAATGTCTGCTCCTTCACGCCGCCCCACTCGTAGTCATCGATGTGGACGCCCGGTTCGGCCGAAAGCCACGCCGACCCTGAGGCCAGCTTGCGATGGAAGGACCAGATCCATCCTGCATCTTCGATGTCTGCGTTCCATCCATCGGCTTGCAGCCCCTTGAGAGCTTTACCAGCCACGGTGGCCCCTTGCAGTCCGAATAAGTTGCCTTCTACGTCGTCTGTTTTCCGAAAGGCCTTTCGCACCAACTGGGCAAAAGGCTGTGCCTGCTTGGTCTGGGCAAAGGCCTTTTTCCAATCCTCGACTGAGGGCTGGAACAGCAAGGGATGAGCGACCCCGACCCTGGCGGTGTCAGACAACTTGAACGCGGCGCCGGCGACATCGACCAACTTGCCTGTCGGCAGGACCCGGAAGGTCGCTAGGAGCAGGCTCTTGCTCTGGAAAGTTCCCCAGACCAGGCCGCGTACCAAGCTCTGCAGCAGCGGGTGACAAGCCAACAGAGACTTGAAGTCCTTGCCCGACCAGCGCTTGGCGTCGACCATGGCCCTTTCGAATCGCTCGAGTTGCAGTTTGGCAGTCGGCTTCAACTCCTTGCACAGCGCTGCCCAGACCTGCGCCTGTTGTTCGGCCAAAGCCTTGTCATCAGCCTTGCCCGCTGACGGGAGGGTCTTGATGATGACGCCAGCGTTGTCGTGCAGAAGCGGCTTCAACTGGGCATCGACCGAGCCGATGAATTGCCTGGTCCCGTAATCGATCGCCATCGTTCCCGCATCAGAAAGCCCGAGCGTAGAAACGAGTCGGTCCTCAAGTTCCTCGGCAGACAGGTTGCGAGTCCGCGCGATCAGTTCCAACATCTGCTGCGCACATTCGAGCACCGGCCTGTACTTATTCTTCAGGGCGATGGCTTGTATCTGAGACAGCGCCACATCGCTGCCGATGGCAGCCATGATCGCCAAGCCCTTCTTGGCCTTGAGCGTGCCATTCAATTTTGGCCATTCGCGCAGATATGGCGTCAGCTTGCGGGCGCAGTTGTCGTCGCCAAAATAGGCCAATGAGTTGAACATCCAGTCGCTGGTCTTGTCGCCCTTGGCCGCCCATTCTTCGAAAACAGCCCATGCGAAATCCGCCAGACTTCCGGGTTCACAGGCCTTGATCACTGCCGCGATCCCGAGGGACTGAACCTCCGCACCGGAGGCTGCCATCATCTTGCCCAGCGCCCTGATCGCTGTTGCCGGCAGCGCCTTGCCACTTTCTTTCAGCCGAGGCGCCGGGTAGTAGTCTGAACTCCAGAACGAAGGCAATGCCAGCCTCTTCTTGGGCAGAAAGTCGCTGCAAGGATCCAGCGCGAGCAGTTCCGTCAGGGCTGCCGAGACATCCTCGCCCAAGCCTGCTGCCATCTGGTTCATCAGCAGGCCATGCCCATGAAAGGCCAGAAATCGAAGCGCCGGTTCGGCCAGTTCACGATCCTTGCCGGCTTGGCCCAAACTCGCGGGCAGTAGTCCGTTGCAAGCCGACTCAGGCCAGGCCAGCAGCCATTGTCTGGCGGGGCGAGCCCCAGCACCGGCGGCCATCAGACTCGCGACCAAGGGCGCGCAGGCCGGTGCATCAACGGCAAGCAAGGCCGAGGTCAGTTCCGGTTTATTCCTGACCGCCGACAGAATGCCGGGCAATGCAGGCAAACCCAAGCGCGCGAGCAAATAGCCGATGTCGGCTACTTCAATGCGGCCCGACTCACCAACCAGCATCTCCGCGATGAACTTGCCGGCATGAGCATTCCAGACTTCAAGCAGCAAAGAGTCACTGGCCCTGATCAGCTTGGCGAAGGCGATCCGGAACGGCTTTTTCAAGAACTTTTGGACATCTGCAGCCAGTTTGCCATCCGCCTCAGCTTGGGCTGCCACAGGATCACCGCCGGCCAGCTTGCCCGAATTGGCGGAGCGTCGAAGACGGTTTATCGCCCTTTCCTGCTCGCCCTCCGACCATTGCAATCGACCCAGTTCAGTCCCGACAAACCGGTCTGCGGAGATCACCAGCGGCTGCCTGACCGGTACCAAAGCCGGCCAGCAGTTGTCTCGCAAAATCAACGGCAGGTCATCGTTAACGGCCAACTCGTAGGCCGACTCATGACGCTCGATCAACCTGGCGAACAAGTCAGCGGTTTCATCGTCGCTGCATTGAACCGCGCCCCACAGCAAAGCGGATCTCGTGCGGGCGATTTTTTCCAGCGACTTCTTGACTTGCGCGAAGTCAGAGGGACCCAGTGAAATCTGCGCACCCCGTTCCAACAAGGTAATCGCCAGAGGCAAGTCATCCAGGCGCAGCGCCGCCATCAAGGGTTCGTTTTCGAATGGATTGGGTTTGGCGCCCGCTGCGATCAACAGCCTGATTGATTCTGCTTTGTAATCGTGCGGACGCCTGGCATTGATATGCGGAACCGCCAAGGCCGTGGCTGATCTGCCGTCTATATCGAGCAGGTCGAGTTCCGCACCTGAATCAATTAGCAGCTTTACCCCCTCCTTCCAACCTTTCGTGGCAAATTCCATCAACACCGTTTTGCCCAGGGCATTTCGAACATCGCGGTCCGCTCCTGCTTTGATCAGCAGTTTGGCAATTTCTACCCCTTCACTGCGATCGTTTGCAGATCTATGCAGCGCGGTGTTGCCTTCATCGTCGACTTCATCGAGTTTGGGTGCGAAGTTCAGCAGTCTGGCAACGGCGTCAGCGCTCGAAGTCACCATCAACAAGGTTTCGCCCTTCAGGGACCGTTCGTTGACGTCGGCGCCCGCTTGTATCAACGGCCCGATACAGCAACTGAGCCTAGAACTCCGCACTGCGTGCTGAATGGCCTTGTGTCCGTCTTCATCCCTTGCAGACAAATCAGCCCCATGCCTCAAGAATTCTGACAAGACCAATTGGAATCCGTCGCTGGTCCCGATCGAGTTATGGACCGCAGCGATCAATGGCGTGGTGCCGGCCTTGGACCGGGCATTGACGTTGGCTCCAGCAGCCAACAAAGCTTTCACGCAGCGAAGGCTGTAGCCAACCTCCATCATCGCTGTCCGGCTGCTACCCCGCACTTTGTCCTCGGCTTCGAGATTCGCTCCAGCTTCGACGAGGTAGAGCGCCACTTCTTCCCTGAGTGGGCGGCTGACGGCACTGAGCAGCGCTGTCTGCCCCACCCCATTCCTGAACTCGATGTCAGCACCAGCCTGGATCAATACCCGCATGAAATCCACAGCGTTTTTTGAAGCTGATCGTGCGGCCAGCGTCAATGGCGTGTGCCCATACAAATTTTTGTCCGGGTCAATCCTGTTCGGGTCTGCCCCATTGGCGAACAGCAATGCCATTTTTGCCAGGGACAGTGCCAGGTTGGTTTCATCATTCGGGATCAATTCATAAAGCAAGGTACTGATATTCGAATTCAACGGGTACAACTCACCCCCCGGCTCGAGCATTGCAGCCGCTTCTTCCAAACTGGCAGAAAGAAACTTCTTGTGATTCATGGCAAGTTTTTCAGTGTTTTTGAATTTTTTGGCAACATGTCGAGCAGGTAATGACTAAAGACGACGCTTCTTTCAGGCAACAAGTTCCCACCCCTTCTTGATGTTGTCTTCGACCAGCAAGGCGGCAATTTCTTCCATCAAGGCCTCGGTTGGCGCAGTGCGAACTTCGCGGTCCAGCGGGGTGCCGCGGCCGGCCGAGTAGTCGGTCCAATGCAGCACGAAGGCCGGATAGCTGGGATCGACCACCGACTTGTTGGTCTGCCAGGCGACGAGCTTGCGCACGGCAACCTTGCCCTTGGTGGTCTTGGTCCAGACTTGGCGCCGGATGATCTGCGAGGCCGGCAGTTGCACCGCCGGCACATCGCTTTCGGCCTGCGCAACCAGGCAGCGTTCCAGAATCTGCGTGAAACGGGTGTCCAGCGCGTCGGGCTTCTTGTCATCGCGCAGCCGCACCAGCACCGGGTGGAGCCAACTCGCCGTCGGCATGGTGCTGATGGCGTTCCAGCCAGTTTCGGCGCTGTAGCTCATCGCCATCGAGCGAAGTTGCTGGCCGTCGCTGGTTTCGGTCTGCAGGTCGGTAACCTTGATCTCGGCCACCAATTCTGGCTTGACGAAGGAAAACAGATCCCCCGAGCGGCTCGGACAGCGGAATGCCGATGCGCAGCCCAGCGCCTGGAGCCGCTGCATCAGCGCCCGGCGCTCGGCATCGCCGCCGAGGTTGCCGCAATGTCCGGCGATCTGGATGCGGCCGTCCTCGCGGGTCAGCCCCAGCAACAGCGTGCGAACCGCTTGCGGATCTTCGGTCCGGGTGGTGTAGCCGATGATCAGCGCATCGATGCTGAACTCGGGCTTGATCTTGTAGATCGTGCCTTGCGCCGAGCGCACGATCAGCCCTTCGGCCTTGCCAGCTTCGACGATTTCCGAAAACATCCCTGCAAGTGCAGCGACACTATCGACCGCATCGGTCTTGATGGCCTTGGCACGCTTGCCGGCGGCCAGCAAAGTAGCAATCGCGTCGAATCTGAGCAGATAAGGTAATAGTTGCGGCGCCTCGTCGAGCAAGCCCTGCAGCAGGTCGAATGCCATGAAGCCCAGCCGCTCTACCGGCGCTTGTGCGCCACCCGCCAAGGCCGAAGCCACATCACCCACGCGCGGCCTGCCCTTGCCCGACGAAGCGGCAAAGAGCTCGCCGGCGATGACGACCCGACCGACAAGCTTGGCCGCTGCAGCCTGCAACTCCACCAACAGCGGAATGTCGCCGGTGATCGCCCGGCCATTGCTGCTGACCAGCATCGCTGTGCCGCCATCGAGCAGCAGAAACCACAACTCACCATCGACTTTCGGCGAGACGTGAAACGGCGCGCCAAAGACGCCGGTGCTCATCTCGGCCGGGTTGATCGATCGATAGGCGCTGGCCACGCGTCTGCGGTAGCCATGCACATGGGCCATCAGTTCGGTGTCGGTTACTGATCCGGCCGGGTACCCATGGCCTTTGCCCAGCGGGCTGCCCTTGCTCAGTTCCATCTCATTCTCCTTTTTGAACCGCTGCAGGCCGCTTCAGTTCCATGTCGCTCAGGTGCAGCATCAACTGGTATTTCTCGCCGTCTACACGGCCTTCCAGAAAGCCGCGGCAGGGCCGGCCATTGGCCTGGAACACCAGCGGGTCGATGCCCTTGGCGCCCGCCCCCACCAGCATCAGTACGCTTTCGGCCGCCAGGTCCTTGGCCATCGCGTGCAAGAAGTCATAGGTGACGCCGTCCACATGGGTCACCTGCAAACTGCGCCGAAACATGAATCGGTGCACGGCATCGGCAATCGGCACCTTGCGCCCGGTCCAACGCACCGGACTCTCGTCGTCGACGTTGGACTCGACATCGACCGGCTCGCGCCGCTCTTTTTCACTGCCATCCGGCAGCGTGATGACTTCGACGATGCGTGGCGGGCTGTGCAGGAATTCGCCACTTCGGGTGAGGAACACAACATTGGTCTCGCCAATGCTGCGCCCGACATGCTCAAGGTCGATTTCAGGATCGGCGTCGATCAGTGCCTGCGCGTAATCGTCGCCCAGGCGCAGCGTCATCGCGGCATCGCGACCCGCTTCCGTGGTGGCCAGGTAGCGGTGAAACAGCACTTGGTGGCCGGGCAAGCCGAGCGCAATCGCAGCTTGACGGACTGGCGGGCTCGTCTGCACGGTGCCATCCCGGCCGGCGGAATTGGTCATTCGCATTGATTTGGACATTGGGTGTGTTCCGGGTCAGAACATTTCGAAATCAAGTTCGTCGGCGCTGTCGTCTTCGGCGACGGCGGCCAGCTTGCCAGGCTCGGACCAAGCCGCCGTGAAGGGCGTGCCGATCAGGCAGAAGATGCCTTCCGCGTTTTTCAGCAAAAAGCCGCAACCATGGCGGTAGTCGGCCGAATAGCTGAAAGGCAAACGAAAAACATCGCCGTGGTCCAGACTGGCCTGCAAAGCGGCATCGATCTGCAGCGGGTCCAATGCATAGACCGACTCGATCGTGTATTCGAGAACGACGCTGGCCGCCACCGGCTCCAGCGCTTGCGCCACACCCAATGTGGAAGCCTGAATCTCCAGCGCCTCCCCGGCTGCCCCGATCCCGACCAACTGGCTTTTCTGCAACCAGCGCCCGTCTTCGTCAAAATAGCCCTGGGCGGTCATGCCGCTTTGCAGAAGATACTGCCCGTCGGACGTCAGCGCGGATTTGATACAGGGGTCGCCGGCCATATCCAGCGGCACGCGGCGCCGCTCACCGTACAAACGCTTGCGCTCGATCTTGACGAGATCGAAGCTCGATTCGAGGCCCTCCAAAATCACAACGATCGGTTTAGCCATGGGGGTGAATCCTTCGGTTGAGTGCAAAAAACTGGGAACACCGAAACAGGCTGCGTCGCCGGTCGGGAGCGTTTGACCTGGTGCGCTGGTCGGCCACCTTGCCTGTCTGCGTCTTGCTCAATGGCTTCATTGCTTGATCCTGTTCATTGGGTTCAGGCGATCAGCGCCAGCAACTGCGCTTCAGAAATGACCTCGACACCCAGTTTTCTGGCCTTATCAGCCTTGCTGCTGGTCGAATCAGGATCGGCCAGCACGAGATAGCTCAGGCCTCGGTTGACCTCGTCGACGAGGTGAATCCCGGCCGCAAGCAGTTGCGCTTCGTAGTCATGTTTCTTGCGCCCGCTGTGCAATTTGCCGCTGATGCACAAGGTGAGTGGACTGGCGTGATCAAGCAAAAGTTCAGCTTGATGCGAAGTAAACTTCGCTTGCGCTGGCCGAGGGGCTGACACAGTGACAACCGACTCAAAAAGCATCGGGGCCTGAGATGGTTCGAGCATCGCCATCAACTGCTCTTCAGAGATCACAGCCACGCCAAGCTTGCCGGCCTTCTCGGACTTGCTGCTGGTCGACCCAGCATCGGCCAGGACCAGAAAGTCCAGTTCATGAGTCACATCGTCAACCAGCAGATAGCCCGCCAGACGCAAGGGCTCGGCATAGTCATGCTTCTTCCTTCCGCTGGGCAACTTGCCGCTGATGCAGACAGTGGGGCACTGCGCCACAGCATCGCCTGCCGCTTGTTCACGATGTTCCTGCACCAGCACCGCAACGCCTGCGGCAAGCAACTTGTCGATCACGGCCGCCATCGCATCAATGCCGTCCTGGATCTGCCCGCCGATGCTGGGCACACCGGCCTGGGCGGCGAAGCCCGGATCGCGCAGCTTGCCTGAGCGCCAATCATCCAGACTGCCCAGCGAGCCCGCGGCGCTGTTGATCATCAATTCGACCCGGCGCTTGCCCAGATATTCCAGCCCCAGCGAGCCCAGAAACCGGCTAAGCGTGAGCAAACGGGTGGCATCGATCGCCTGCAGGATGGACGCGGCACGCTTGTCGCCCAGGCGCAGGTCGCGCTCGGCATGGGTGACCAGGTCGGCCAACTCGGCTTGGCGCAGGCGCAGCGTGTAGAGATCGGCCGCGTCACCAAGGTCGAGTTGTTCGACCATCGCCTCGAGCACGACATCGCCGATACCCAGGATGTCCAGGCTGGCAATCCAGCGGCTGATCTTGCCGGTGGACTTCTTGGCGCAGGCCGCGTTGCGGCATTCGACGATCACGCCCTCATCGCCGCTGCTGACCAACCGCCGCCCTACATCGCCACCGCAGAACGGGCAGCAAACCGGCGTCAGGATGGGCTGACGTGTGGCAGGCCGGTCAATGACGCGGATGATCTTCGGGATGATGTCATTGGCCTTGACCACCCAGACCGAATCGCCGATGGCCACATCGAGTCGTTCAATCTCGTCGTAGTTGGCCAGCGATGCGTTGCTGACCGTGGTGCCGCCGATCTCCACCGGCGCCAGTTGCGCGGTGGGATACAAACCGCCGGTGTGCCCACCGCTGACCACCACGCCGAGCAGCACGGTTTCGGCCCCGCTGGAGTCGAATTTCCAGGCCACCTGGCCCTTGGGGCGACCGCTGGTGACGCCCAGACGATGCTGCAAGGCAATATCGTCGAGCTTCATCACCACACCGTCGATCCAGATCGGCAGCCCGTCGCGGGTCTGGACAATCCGCTGGAAATAGCCGATCGCCTCTTCAATGCTGGTGCAGCATTGGTAGGGCATCACATTGAATCCCAGCTCGGCCAGCCTTTGGGTCTTTTGAGTCTCGGACCCGAAGTTGACGCTGACCCCATGGCGCATCTCGTCAAGATCGAAGGCAAAGATCGTCAGGCAATCCGACTGCAGCCCGTTTCTGCGCCCCATGATGCCGGTGCCGGCGTTGCGCGGGTTCTTGCTGCGGGCCGGGTCGATGGCGGTCCAATCGGCCACGGTCAGAATGACCTCGAAGCGCACCGCGCCGGTGAACCCCTCGCCTGCCGCGGTGCCCACCCAGGCCGGCAAGCCCTTGAAGCGCAGCGCATTGGCGGTGATGTCCTCGCCGATCGTGCCGTCGCCGCGCGAGATCGCCTGCACCAGACGCCCTTCACGGTAATAGGCCGCAGCGCTGGCGCCATCGCCCTTCAAACTGGCGTGCACGATCTGACCGCTGATCTCGCCTTCCGCACTCTTGGTCCACCAGGCGCGGAACTCGACCTCCGAATTGACCTTGCTCTGGCTTCCCATCGGCATCGCATGGCGCGCCTTGGTCAGCATCGCCTCCGCCTGCACCGGTGCCCCAACCAGCGCCAGCACCGGATCGTCAGGCGCCAGCAACCGCAACTCATCCTCGATCGCATCGTATTCAGCGTCGCTCATCACCGGCTCGCCGCTGTAGTAATAAGCGTGCTTGGCTTTGAGGATCTGGTTGCGAAGCAAGGCTATACGTGACACGGGGTCTTCCTTATGGCACTGAAATTTGGTCAGGACGAACGAAAAATCGCTCGCCTTGGTTCTGCTGATCCGTCAGTTCAAGTGGTCATTGATCAACCCTTGCCAGCCGGCTTGCGTGGTTTTTTGGCTGGTGCGACTGGCGCGCCATGCTTGACGAGCAGACTCACAAGAGCCTCGTCACCGCCCGCGGCGACAACCAGGGACTTCCCCTCAAGCTTTACCAACGGACTTGCTCCGGCTGTGAGCAGATAGTCGATCAGGTCCAATGAGACTTGGGCAAGATCGTCGTAATCGTCATCGAGCTTCGGCCCGGCATTCGAAAACTGCGCGAGCAAGCCCTGAAGTCCGGCTATGCCGCTGGCACTGGTTCTTGTTGCCACAGCCAAACTCAGGGCGAAAGACCCATCCCGCGCCTTCGCATTGATATCGGCCCCGCCCTTGACCAGCAGCTTCGCCAGGTCCAAATTGCGGTTGGACGCTGCGTTCATCAGGGACGTCCACCCTTCATGGTCGGGAATGTCGGGATTCGCTCCGGCACGCAGCAATGATCGAACTGCTGATTCGTGCCCTTCGGTCACAGCACGCTTGAGCGCTGTACACCCCGCCCCGTCAACCTTGTCAAGACCGACCCGGCGATGAATCAGTTCATCGACGACGTCTGCCAACCCATTGCTTGCGGCCAGAACAAGCGGCGTTGTTGCCTCGGCGAAAGTGACTCGGCAAATTGCGTCCGGATCAGGGTCAGCGCCAGAACTCAACAAAAAGAGCGCTACATCGGTATCGCTTGCATTCACCAGCGATGACATCAGGGGGGTATAGCCAGAGTCAGTGACAGCATTGACGTCCGCACCCAAGGCCAGCAAGAGCTTGCACACCGCCAAACTTTTTTGGTGCGCAGCAATCGTCAGGCCGGTGTTGTTACCGACCACGCCGGCCTCCGAAGGAATGATGTATTGGCCGTTCACGTCGGCACCGTTCGCAGCCAGCGTCTTTACGACTTTTTCCTGCCCCAAGAAGCAAGCAATCAGAAAAGCCGAAAAGGTATCGGCCCTGCGCGCGTTGACGTTCGCGCCGCCCTTGATCAGTTCGGCAACGACCTTGTCGTGACCCTTCTCGGCAGCGACCATCAGCGCAGTGGTGCCGTCAGCGAGAGTCGAATTGACATCGACTCCGGACTGGATCAACTGCTTCAAGGCCTTGATGTTGCCTGCTGCCACGGCTTCGAACAGCGGTGACTTGGGCTCTTCGGGCGGTATCGCGGCAATCTTGTCTAGAAACCCAAGCAAGCCACTGAGTTGAACTGCTGGATACGACGCGGAGCCCTCGGTTCGGATGAATGAAATACTTGCAGTAATTCTGCCGACCATTGCCTCCCCGACCATTGCAGCGATGCGTGGCTGGGCCAAGAAACTCTCCATCTGCGTCAGTTTTTCAAGAATGATCTGCTCATTCGCGTCGGGCTTGGCACCGGTGATTTTTCGCTTCATTTTCAAGTCCATTGAAAAGCAGTGATAGGTGGCGAGGGAAATCCTACATACCGCACTCGGCATATCAGAAATTCATCGCGATATCAAATCGTCTGTAAATCCTCGACTTCCAGCGTTTTCAAGCAGGTTCTCAGATCCGCCATGTGGGTCTGGTTGAAGTACAAAGAAATCTCTTGACCCGCCAAATTTACGGTCACCTCCTGAGATGTCGCTGCCAGGATCAGTTGCTGCATCTCTTCGACCTGCGCATTGGCATGACGGTACATCGCAGCATGATTCGGACATAGCGCAAGAAAGGTCTCACGGAACCTCTTGGGTGCGGCCTTGATTACCTCAACCGCTTCGAAATAGTATTCACCTGATGGTAGTTTGAAAGGCATCTCACACTTGCAAGCCTGACAAATCATCTCGCCATTCGGCTTGGTGTACATCATTTCAAGGTATTGGCTTGACTCCGTTTTTGATACGGTGTAGCCGACAGCAACCGTCCTTAAACTCTGGCGGGATTCTTTGCTGCCTTGGTCAAGTGCTTGCGCAGTCAGCAGATCCGCGCGCCGTTCGGGATTGCGCAAAGGGGCGTCGGGCAAATCGATCAAGTCTTGCTGTCGCGCCTTGCTGCTAGCCAGCATTTGCTCTTGGTCATCGCTGTCAAGCAGTGAAAACTCGAGCGTTCGCTGCAGGTCGGCGGCCGTTTTGAATTTGAATCCTGCTTCGGCCAGTTTCGCCGCAACTTTTTCATGGTCGATGGCAGCCTTCTCATCGCCAGTTTCAAATGAAACCAATTCCAACCATTTGCTATTTTGAATAACTTCAAAACCTTCAGCCAACATGGCTCGACTGGCCTGTTTTGGCACCACAAACCGACCATCGCGCAACGGTACCCAGGCAATATTACTTAGCGAAAAAACCAACCGCGATTGAACAATCCGCGGTTCCTTATTAATATTTTTTCGATAAATAGCATGCAGCATCCGGGGACTCAATTTAAACATCAAATTCCAAATCATACTCGAGAAATCAGAGTTATTTGAAGCCAGAAGTTTTTCTACTTTTGAATTCCACAAGTAGTCTGTATTAATCGGATTTCGCTCCCTTCTACCGGGGGCATGCATCAAATAATTATCCCACTCCGGATTTCCATAACAAGTGCTTTGTATAACTAAAACATCTTGGGATGACTCGCACCCTAAAGACGTTGCAAATCGAGCTATTTCTCCTATTTCAATACCGCATGTTTCGTACCACGGACTTAGCGGCCATTTATTTTCCCCGATAGACTGAAGCGATTTATGGTAAGCCCCAAGTCCAGTCTCAATAAATGGTGAGTCCAGATAAACGTTACTAGCGTCTGAAAAATACAAACCTAAAGGGTCAATCTTTAAAATAGCAAATCCGAGAAATATTTTTTTCTGATCAGGATTACTTCCAATAAATTTCATGAAACGTTTCAGATCGGCGATATATTTCTTATCAGGCACCGGTCCAGCCCCCAAGAAATACCTTTTCAACAGAACCTGCTCTATCTCTTCAGCATCTCCAGGGACACGCACCCCGATGCCGACGAGGAATTCTCTGGCTTCTGTTTGTTGCCCCCTTCTGGTACCAACGGTGAGCACTTCATCCGATACGAGCCGGAATAATTCTCGTCCCGTCGAAACGCCACTAGTGAAGAATGCCTTCGCAGCTCTTGCATAGCCACCGGCAGCCATTCGAACCAGACGCAGTTCCGCAAAAGCCAGGTAAGAAGAACCTTCATCCAGACAATACTTATTGAAGCCCGCGTAGAGCGCCTGATGCCATTCGTTTGTTTGACTGGCGAGCCAATTGAAAAACTTGGTATCGAGGCCTGCAGCACTGCCAGGTGTTGTTTCCCTGGCTCTGGCGTCAAAGACTGCGAAGAGGCTTGCTGTATCGAACAAGGGAAGCCCCAGGCTCAAAATGAAACGTTCTGGATTTCGGTTCTTCAGCACCCCTACCACCCATGCAGGAGCGTCATCTCGGTCGCTGACGAAGGCGAGATCGGCGTCCGTCAGGAAAGATTTCATCGCGGCCGGGCCATCCACCAATCGGTTGGCTGGCGCAAAGGCACCGGCATGAGTTGGCACCAGTTCCTGAGCCCTCATCTCTTCAAGAATTGACTCTCGTATTCCGATATAACGTGGTGACAACTGGTCGTCGTTGTTTGGCAGCACGGCCAGGAAATCGCCAGACAGCAGGCCCAATTCCTTGATGCGGTGCAAAGACTTGGCCGAGAGCCTGCCAAGTTGGTCGAACAGCGGCGTGTTCTCGGCTGAATTCTTGATACTGGCCCGACTCAACTCCGGAATGAATGGCGCATGCAGGTGGTACCTCAGCCCTGAGACTTCCTTGGCCGCAGGGAAAAATACCGATACGTTGCCTTGTGCCGGTACGATTTTGAGTTGCTCCGACAGCGGTTTTTTTGAATCGAAATCGCGCAGTGCGCCGGAAAATTCCAGCTTGAAAGCAACTGCCACTCTTTGCTGCTCGATGCCAGGCACTGGTGAGCTGAATCGATGCAATTCGTCGACCGGGGCAGAAAAGCGAAGCCAATGCGAGCTAAGCGCGACAGTGCCCATGACATTTTTTTGCACTTCGACATGATCGGCAGAATGCTGCTGGCAGAGCACAGCCCCTTCAATGCCAGCGGTCGTCCAACGTATCGACCGGATATTGCGCAAGAACAGGAGCGTCGTCTCTGACAGTTGCTCAAGACCGGCCTTGATCTCCACCTGCGCTTGACCACTGGACTTCTTGGCGCTGTTGAATGGGAACTCGAACCTTGTCCTTTCACCCAGACCCGGTTTTGATGGTACGGCCCGCGGCAAGACCAATTGGACGATCTGAAAGCTGTGGTGCTTGGAATAGACGATCGGGCTGTCGGTATAGACGAAAACGGACTTGAATCCGACGCCGAACCGGCCTATCTTGTCGGCGACGTCCTTCTTGCCGCTGCTGAAGATCCCGGTGATGGCCTTGATGTCGGCCTCACAAAAATGCCTTGTTCCGTCGTGCTCGAAGCTGCAACCGTCGGCTTTGAGATCAAAGCAGACCTCACTCGCGCCGGCATCCTCGGCGTTCTGAAGTAACTCGTAGATGAAGTGCGCTTCGTCGGGATAGAAGTCTTCAAAGATGCCTAGATTGATGTCGCCCTGGTTGGCTTCAAGTGCGTCAAGCAATTGCTGGCGCTGCGCGCTGAGATCGTCCAGAAAACTCATGCCGGCCGCCCTATCTCGATCACACCGAACAGAACAGGGCTGGCATGAATGTCACCACTCTGGGCGGCAAGTTGGAGCGTTTTGATACGGCGATCAAATTCAGGCTGCAACCGATCCAACAGAGACTGCTTCATCACGCGGATCTTGTCGTTGGTCGCCCGCTCAACTTGATCCTTGGCCTGTGCTTGGCGGGCAAGGTGGCTTGCGGTGAGGCTTTGAATTTGCATTCCCAGGATTTGTCGGTTGTCCTGTACGTGCTCAGTGGTTGCATTCAGCCAGCGGAGGTGATGAACGGCGTCCAACTCGTCAAAGTCTGCTTGGTCGGGCAATGCAAGCATGGGAGCATCCAGGCCTGATGGCAGCAGCGCGAGCAAACCTTCACAAACGTCGGCATTCACGGCGACAGCAACGAGTTCCTCCGCGCGCTTGACTCCCTGTTTAACCCATCGGTAAAGGGCAAATTTGTGTACTCCCAGCGGCAAACTTTCATGATCTGCACAAAGCCTGACCATCACAGGGTCGACTTGTTTCAGGTGCGCCGCCGCCTGCCTGAGCAGTGGATGGCCCAGCGACAGCAGGACGGCGCTGTTGTTCTCGACCGCGCATTCCTGATCAAACGTGATCTGCAAATTGGGCGATGTTCCCTTGAGCCACCGCTCCCAGTTCCTGTGGCTTTGATCCGTCGATCGGGGAATTTTCTTGAAATCCTCCAGCAAGTTTGCTCGGGCTTCCTGCGCCAAGCGGAGTGTCTTGAGAGGCTTGTCGCCGAGCAGGTACTCCAGGTCTTTGCCAAGGCGATGCATCAGATAGGTCTTTACCGCCGAAGCCAGCGCTGCCGGTTCAAGCCAGAAATTTCGCGAACGGGCCAGCGTTTCCTCCCAATTCGCAGCGGTCAGATCCAACCCGAACAACTCGCTCTGGCTTTGCTCGAGCCTCTTTTCCTCTTCGATCTGCCGTATCTTGTTGTCCGAGAGTTGCAGCAAGCGGTCACCGAACTCCTCTGCCGTCAGATTGAAGGTCTCCGCGATGTTCTGAATCTCACGAGTGATTTCACCCAGAATTTCCTCATTGCCGCCGATCGCTTCCTTGAACACGCCGATGCGCGACAAGCAACGGTCATAGATGGCCGCATCGATGGTCCCCGGCGTGATGAGATTGACAATCGCAACGGTCTGGCTCTCCTGGCCATAGCGGTCTATGCGGCCGATACGCTGCTCGATCCGCATCGGATTCCAGGGCAAGTCGTAGTTGACGAGGCAGTCGCAAAACTGGAAATCCAAGCCCTCGCAACCAACTTCGGAGGAAAGCAAAACATCCAGCGCATCAGCGTCTGATTTGGGCAATGAAAAACGATGGCGCAACACAGCACGCTGCTCATCCAGGACACCCCCATGAACCAAGCCAAACCTGATGTTCTGGATTTCGAGTCGCCGCGACAAATGTGCCAAGGTGTGCCTGAAGGTGCTGAACAAGAGAATCTTGTTCTTTGGCATCGCAAGCTTGTCCTCAACCACCCTCATGAAGGCATCCGCCTTGGGGTCATTTGGGTCAAGTCGCTCGGCTCGATCGATCAGCGACTGGATGTCATCCCGGATGGTCTCGAGGAACTCGTAGTCGTAGGCCTTGTCGTCGTCGCCGCTCTCAGAAGTTTCAAGTCGGTCAAGTCTGGCATTCAGCATGTCCTTCAGGGTGGGCGCAAGACCGTAAAGGCTGCTTGCGGCCTGACGACTCACCGTGGTCATCATGAATTTGACGTTCTGATTACCATGTAGCCTGCTTAGAATGCGCGCGATGACGCTGAGCAAGTCATCGTGCAGGGCCTGCTGAGTGGCCGTGAATTCGGTCGTCAAGGTCTCGGCCTTGCGAGTGGTGAATTCACCAATATCGCGCCGCCGGGTTCGGTTGATGAGGGAACTGAAGGTGTATGTATCCTCCAATGCCTGAATGGTTTTCACCCTGGCGCGGCCTTCCACGCCTTCTTCAGCCAACGCGTCGTAGATGTGCTGAAAACCCGGGTTGTTCTGCAGAACAGTCTCGCCCCAAGTCGTCGACGTCACGCTGACCAGTGCCTTTCTGACCTCGTCCGGCCAGCCCGGCAAGCCAAGCCTGCAGGCCTGGATAGCGCGGTTACTGTGGCAGTTGGGCTCGGCCATCTGGGCAAAGCTGTCACGGTCGATGATCAGGTCCGGCCGCAACACGTTGAGCAGGGTGAACAAATCCCCGCTACCTAATTGGACTGGCGTTGCCGAGAGGAAGACCACGGCTTCGGCGTTGTCTGCGAAGTAACGCACCGCCTGGTGTAAAAAGGTGTCTGGGTTGCGGATGTGGTGAGCCTCGTCGACGATCACCAGGTCAAATCTTGGCGGCGGATCAAGATTGAGCAGACCAACCTCGGCGGCCTTGCCCTTGCCTGCCCGGCCAAACAATAGATCGTTGTCGAAGAGCGAGGTCGGCAGGATGACCTTTTCATACTGGACTGGCCATTCGCCGTTGAGATGGGTTTCCTTCAAGCAATGGCGGAGCAAGGCCCCGTCGAGCGGCACGAAGTGCTCGTCAAAGCGCTTCATCTCTTGCTCCCACTTGCGCTCGGACACTAGCGCCTTGGGGCAGATGATCAGAACCGACTTGATGTCGTTTCTGGCCTGCAATTCCTTGAGAATCAGCCCCGCCTCGATCGTTTTACCGACGCCCACCTCGTCGGCGATCAGCAGCCTGGGCCTTTCGGAACGGATTAGTTTGAAGACGGGGCGGTACTGGTACGGAACGAACTTCACCCGGCCCGAATTGAGCGAGTAAAGAGATGACATCGACGGCGACGAAAGATGGAGTGCTGTCAGCATCGCCGACAGTTCATTGGCCGACAACTGCACGCGAGAAGTCTCGGTTTCATCAATGGCCTGCAGTTGGCTCTCATAGAACACTTGGCGGCGTCCGCTTTCGAAAACGCCATACCGCGTCTCGGCACCACCCGCAGTCACTACGGTCAGCACAGGAAACACGGTGCTCGGACTCGAACGCAGGCAGACGAGTTGGCCTATAGCGAACTTGTTTGGCGGCGCTACCGCCAAGGCAGGCAGCACGGAAACTCCCGTACTCACCGCTGCTATGTCGATGCGGGCGGCAATTTGAATCGGCAGCGATGGCGTCGCAACATTTTCCGAATCGCGCCGTGCAAGCGTTTTGTTCTTGTAGCGCTCTATCCTTTCCAAAGTTTCTGGCTTTGACCCCATCGATGCCAGCAGCCGGCCTAAGGTGTCCGCGTCGCGGTAGCTATCTGCGGCATTGAGTCCTGTGCTCGGCGCATGCGCCCAGCGGTTGCGAGCGCTTTGCAACTCCTTGACCCAGTTGCGGGCATCGCGCGGCAGCGGCGCGGCCATGTCAGACAGTTCTCGCCAGTTCTGGTCGAGCACCCGCAGTGCTGCTGCGAGGTCGAGTTCAGACAAGGAAGTGATGCGCCGCTCTTCGAGCAAACGTTGCTGCTGAAACGTCAATCGGTTGAAGACGTTGTCTTTCCACCATTGCGGGCCCAATGTTGGAAGCTTCTCGCCCAACCATTTAATCAACTCGCCGGTTGCCACAACGAATAGTTCATTCATGCACGGATCCTGTACTTCTAATAAATTCAGATGTCATTTGCAACTCATTCAACTGGCAGTGATTTGCGAACGTCCTGCACATGCCTGCCGTCGCCCTGAAACCATCAGCGCCAGCATCACCGGCTTGGCCGCCTTGGGGTGGGTGGCAAGAGTTGCCCCCTGGGAGCAATCTGGATTGCTTGGCCATAGTCAGTGCGAGTTGGGTCGAAATGCCGATCAACTCCGGCAAACGCGCGGCGGGCGATGCCGGATTGCGCGCGATTGCCGCTGCGGCTCTTGACAAAGCCGGCGTTGGCGTCAATTCGGACATCGGCGAACTCTCCGAGTGGTGGCACAACAAAGGCCAAGCGTCAGCGCGCCGGCATGGCCATCTCCCCCAGGTTGAAGTGATGGCCTGGTCCATGCTCAGAGGGGAATCTCGTCGAGAACGATATGCGCTGGAGACGTGTCCGTCACCTTGCTGTCCTCGCGGAACGAGCGGATCAACCCGTCACGCAAGTTCAATGCTGCGGCAAAGAGCCGCAACTCATCCAGGGTGCCGATCCGGCATTTTTCGTCCTGGTAGAACGACGGCTTGTTCTGGATCGCCGCGATTTCGGCAGCCGACAGGTCAATGCCCTGGCTCTTGGCGATCAACTTCGCAGCACAGGCCACCGCGTCGGCCTCCACCACAAAGCCCTTTGCCAGAGACAAGGGGTCCTGGTTCTGCCAGGCTTGCTTCCAGTCAGTCTCAGGATCCAGGTCGGTTTCGTCAAAAACGCCCAGTTCAAGTACGACCTTACCCTCCTCCTCGTAGACCCAATGCCCAGAAAATTTCATGCGGATGCTCCTTGATTTTCAGTTGCCAAATTGAGTATTTTGAATAAATCAACCAGACCAAAACAAGCGCATTTTTCTGATGCTCCCCCTACGCCCAATCGAAGAGCGCCGAGGAAGATCCCTCCAACAAACCATTGCCTCTGACCCTTGGACCGAAGTCAACAGAGCCATAGGACTGACGAAAACAATTCGACTTTATATCACCATCTAAAAAATATAAATGGTTTTTACTGTTGTAAATGACATTTTCCTGAGGAAAACAGGTCTTGATCAGTTCCTGATCAACGCCGCTCCTGGACATAGACAGCCCTGGTCGAAAAAGGTCAGGCCTGGCCGGCAAAAATAGCCAACGGCCAGCCGCCAATTCGTCCATCTTCCAAGGTACCGATGTGGAGGAGCCCATCAACAGAATGAAGATGGTCGTCGCCGCTTGGTGCGGAGCCAACCGATAGCCGATTGACTTTCTGCCTGGTCAAAGCGACTGACTCCCAGTCCACCACATGAGTCAGTAGAACGATTCCTCTTTTTGTCATGCTGACTTCGCGCTGCCGCTTGCTCGGCGAGTCGATGAAATCTCGCGGCTGAAAGTTCAGCCGCGAGATTTCGGCTGTGGCTTTGGGCTTCTGGCCGGGCTTGGTTGGCTAGATGTCTGCGCAGACCGTCATGTATCCGCCTCCAACGCCACTAGGCGCACCTCGGCCACCAGCACCGGCACCTGCTGCTTGTTGTCCGCCCCGAACAAGCCCAGGATCTTGGCTGCATTAGTCAGCGCCGCGTTCTTGTCCCAGAACTTGTAGCGGATGCGCCCGTACTCGTCGATCTCGAACGAGGCGATGGCCGCCCTCGTCGCGTCATCGAGTTCATGGGGCAGTTTGATCCGGCCATTGGAGTCCACGATTTTCCCGATGTCGCTCATCGCAATACGCTTGATTTCGCGCATCACTTCGGCACCGTCCAGGCAGGCGAGCTCGGCCGCGACCGACTGCAATTCAGTGATCCTTGTATAAACCTTGCCAATCCGCATCAGCCGACTGGCGCGCTCGTGCACGGTCGCGGGCGTCCACTGCGACGATTTCGGGTAGGCCAGTTTCAGCGCAGCTGATTGATTCAGACCTGCCGCAATGCCTTGCGCGAACTTTTCCTGTCGAGGGGGCAGATTCATGTTTGATTTTCCTTTCGCTGATTTCGCTCTCGGGTCACGGTGATTTCGGTCAGATCGTCATGACATCTTCTTCGGGCGGGTCATTGCAGTCGTCAAATAGCTCGGCCAAAAAATCCAGCCCGCGACGTTCTTCGTTCTCAGCGACCTTCGCAACTGCTAGCGCATGCTCAGGCAGCAGGGATTCCACATGGCTGCGCACCAGCTGCCGCATGGCCTTTGCGGGCATAGTCTCTGCCTCGACAGTGAACTGCACATGGCTGGATCGTTTGTCGGTAGCCTTGCGCGTGTTCGTCGGTAGGTCCATTTCGACCACTTGCGCCTCGGTGATACCTATGCGCCGGAAGTCGAGCGGAATATCACTGCGCAGGTGCTGCCGGAGTTCGCGCTCCAGGGCAACGTCGATCAGTACACCTGCCGGGTCGTAATCGCCAACGTAGAAGATGGTTACGGGCTTGCCGGTAACAGCGCCATTGATGAACTCGGCCGCTTCATAGGCCAAGGCGATAGACGAAAAACCACCGCATGGGTATAGGCTGACGGCCAGTTCGTCACAGTCGGCCTGTACCACGCCAGCGATCGACCTGCTCTCAGCCCAAACCTCGCAGTAGTGCTCGGCCAGGAGCCACAGATCGGCACGGTAAAGCCCCTTCATCTGGCGCAGAAAGTCAGCCCTGCCGCTGAAGGTGTTGACGTGAAATCCGCGCCGCGTCGAGTCCACAAGCCAGCCATAGGGCAGCGATCCATTGCGTCGCAGCACAGTGCATCGATATTGAACCTGCCGGTAGCCGGCATGCGTCTTGGGGACCGGCTCGGCCA
>CAMDHE010000071.1 GCA_945898095.1 Roseateles toxinivorans
ATCCCATCCCGTTCCGCACCGCACACACTCGCGTTGAGTTATGCAGAGCATCCCTGACCAGTCTTCAGAAAATTCCCAGCCGGCGAGGTTATCCAATTCACACCCTTGCCACCTGCATTTTGGCCGCTTGCGTCACGAACAGCAAGCCAGCCTCAACCGCTGCGCAAGGCATTTTCAGCTTACCCTAGGGAAAACGCGATAGAGCTTTTGAAAGCGCTTTCATAAATAATGACGTCGCTGCCGATGACTTAGCGAGGAACCTCAATTGAACTTGAACCAATACCGCCGAATTGCCACATTGCTGTTGCTGGCGAGCCTGCTGCCTGCTGCGGCACAGACCAACAGGATTGGCGCTGCCAGCTATTCGCTGCAACCCAAAGGCATAGACGCTGCCGCGCCGGCTGCCCCCTTCCGCAGCGATGCAATGCTCAAGCTTGCCGCACCGACCAATCAATGGTATTCGGCGCTGATCTTCAACCCCAAGCCCGAAGTCATCTACGCGCAACCATTGACGTTCAAGGCGGTCCCGGCCGGGTTCGAGATGGCGCTGCCGGTCAAGGTCGTGGTGCCGACCGAACGCCGCGATGTCGAGATCCATTACCCCCATGCTGACCCGCTGCTGATCTCACCCGTGGCCTTCGCCCCGGGCATGGTCAAGCTGGCGAAGGCCAGCGACTGGATGATCGATGTGTCGATGGCGCGCGGCAACGACGAATGGCTGGCAACCATCGCGCATGGCAGCCCTTATGTCCATTTCCAGGTCAGTCGCGGCGACATCCGGTTGCGCCTGCCGGTCGCCGGCGAGCGCCTCGACAGCGGCAAGGATCCACGCGTCATCGCCCTGCGAGTCAAAGGCCGGCCTTATGCCTTGTTCGGCCCGACCGGCATGAGCTGGGAGCAGATCTCGCCGACCGAATGGCTGGCCCGTCTTCCCGCTGGAAAGGGCTATCTCTCAGCCGCAGGGTTGCCTGACGACAAGGCCGGGACATTGGCGCTGTTCACCCGCCATGCCTATGCCTTCCTGCAGGACACGCAGGTCGCCTGGCAATATGACGCGGCGAGCAGTTCGGTCGAAACGACCTTCAAGGCGACGACCCGCATCATGGAAGGGCCGGACAACGGCCCACTGCTGGGCCTTTACCCGCATCATTGGTTCAACAATGCAGCAGTTCAGGGCCGGCTCGGACCCGCCTTTGACAGCTTGCGCGGCCAGATCAAATTACTCGCTGCCGACCGCTTCACGACCCGCAGCCGTTACACCGGTTTCGTGCCCTTCTGGCCCGGCGTCAGCGAATCCCCGCGCCTTGGCGAACTGGCCGAGGTGATGAAGATCGATCTGCGCAACGCGCGCCGGATGATGCTGGAAATCGGCAATGGCCCCTACTGGCAGGGCAAGGGACTGCAGCGCATCTCCAAGCTGCTCGACGTGGTCGAGCAGCAAGGCGACAAGGCCGGGACCGAACAGTTGCTGAAGCTGCTGAAGTCACGCGTCGAAGCCTGGTTTTCGGGCCAGAGTGGCAAGACCTATTTCCACCTCGACAAGACCTTGGGCACGGTGCTTGCCTACCCGGAGGAATATTTCAGCATCGAACAGATGAACGACCACCATTTCCACTATGGCTACTGGATCCGCGCAGTGGCCGAGATCGCCCTGCGCGACCCGGCCTGGGCGGCCAAGGAACAGTGGGGCGGCATGGTCGACCTGCTGGTCAAGGACATCGCGACCGACTCGCGCGGCCGTGCCGACTTCCCGTTCCTGCGCAATTTCGACCCTTATGAAGGCCATTCCTGGGCCTCGGGCATAGGCTTGGGCGAGCATGGCAACAACCAGGAATCGTCATCGGAAGCGGTCAATGCCTGGACCGGCCTGATCCTCTGGGGTGATATCAACGGCGACCGCAAGCTGCGCGACCTTGGCATCTATTTGCTCACCACCGAGATCGAATCAATCCAGCATTACTGGTTCGACATCCACCACCTGGTGCTTGCGCCCGAATACATGAACAAGGATGTCAGCATGCTGTTCGGCGGCAAATACGCCCACAACACCTGGTGGACCGACGATCCGCGCCAGATCGCCGGCATCAATATTCTGCCGGTGACGACCAGCTCGTCCTACCTGGGCCAGGATCCGGTTTTTGTCAAAGGCAGGCTCGAGGCCTTGAAGGGCGAAATGGCCATCTGGGCGGCACGCGGCAAGAAGGTCGACCCGCCCGACATCTGGCAGGACATTTTCGCCAAGTACCTGGCTCTAGCCGACCCTGCAGCTGCCCTGACGCAGTGGAACCGCTGGGGTGCAGTCGAGTTCGGCGACAGCCGCACGCATACGCTGCATTGGCTGCTGAGCCTGAACGAAATGGGTATTCCCGATCCGACGGTGCAAGCCGACACGACCCTGTTCCAGGTCTTCAAGCGCAGCGATGGCAGCCGCAGCTACCTTGCCTACAACGCAGGGAAGGCGCCGATCGAGGTGCGCTTCAGCGACGGAAAAACACTCAAGGTCGCACCGGGAAAACTCGAAAGATCCCGTTGAACGCATTGCTGCTGCCGGCTTGCATGCCGGCAGCAACATAGGGAAAACCCCAATTAATCTGCTCTTGTCAATCATGAAGCCAGTGACTATGCTTGTATGAAAGCGCTTTCATAGAGATCACGATCTTTATGAAATCGCTTTCAAAAGTACGCAGCCGGTGCGCGTGCTCTGTAAACCCTGACCGATTCAAGCACCCCGCCGGCATAGATTTTGATGCTGCCGTTTAGAACCATAGACCCCGACAAACCACCTTACCGCCAGGAGCTTCAGCCATGAAACAGATCACACGGAATTTCTTGCACAGCGCCGTCGCGCTGGCAACAGCCTCTTTGCTCGCAGCTTGCGGCGGCGGCGACTCTTCTCCCCCAGCCTTGACCGCGCAGACGATCACCTTCGGCACGGTCGCTGACAAGGTCTTCAGCACCGCGACATCGGCCCTGGCCGCAACGGCTTCGTCCGGTCTGGCGGTGACTCTGGCCTCGCTGACACCGAGCTATTGCACTGTCAGCGGCAGCACCTTGACGATCGTGGCTGCGGGCAGCTGCCAGGTCAAGGCAACTCAGGCAGGCAACACGACTTTTGCTGCAGCGACTGATGTCACCAACACCTTCAACATCACCAAGGCAGCGCAGGCAATCACCTTCGCATCTCCCGGCAGCCAGACCATCGGTACCGCTGCACCAGCGCTTTCAGCCACGGGCGGCGCTTCAGGCTCGGCCGTGACGATCGCCTCGTCGACTGCATCGATCTGTACCGTCAGCGGCAGCGCGCTGACCCTGGTCTCTGCCGGCAACTGCACCTTGACCGCCAGCCAGGCCGGCAACACAAACTACAACGCAGCGACCGATGTGGTCAATACCTTTGCCGTGGCAGCCGCACCGGTGGTTTCAGGCAACACGGGCACTTGCACCGCAGCGCCTTGCATCGACTTCTCATCGGCGACGGTTGGAGTCGAAGCCTTCGGGGACCCAACCTCGGCCGCTGTGGAAGCTGACCCCGCGCTTTCGAGCAACAAGGTCGTCAAGTTCGTGAAGAGCGCCACCAGCCAGGTTTGGGCCGGTGCCACCGTCTATGCCGATGCCACAGCCAAGACCATCACCGCCATCGATGCAAGCAAGGGCATCACGCTGCGGGTCTATTCGCCCGCCATCGGCGAGCCCTTCTTGGTCAAACTCGAAGGCGGAGCTTCAGGCGCGGGGGATCAGGAAAAACAGGCCTTGACGACCAAGGCCAATGCGTGGGAAACCTTGAGCTTCACCTATACGGCGGGCAGCTACAGCAAGGTCAGCGTCTTCCCGGGCTTCGGAACCCAGCCCAACAAGACCTATTATTTCGACGAGCTGAAGTACACGGCAGCCACAGTAACGCCGCCGGTAGTCATCGCTGGTTTCAGCAAGGTCAGCTTTGATGAAGCAACCGCTCCAGGCTTGATCGAATTCGGCACCAATGGTGGCGGCCCGGCCATCGTGGTCGACCCGGCAGGCGGCACCAACAAGGTGGCGAAGATCTTCAAGTACGTCGCTTCAGAGCAATGGGCGGGTACCACGGTCACAACAATTGCGTCCAACAATTCAGTCGGCACCATCGGCTTTACTGCCGCCGCAAAGACGATGACCGCAAGGGTCTGGAGCCCGGCCATTGGCGTTCGCGTGCGGCTGAAGGTCGAGAACGCTGCCAACGGCGGCATCTCGACCGAGACCGATGCCTTGACGACGAAGTCCGAAGCCTGGGAGACCCTCACCTTCAACTTCGCCAATCCCGGTACTTCACCACCGAATGATCCGACGAAGGGGACTGCCGCACTTGATCTGACCAAGGTCTACGACAAGGTATCGATCTTCTTTGACTTCGGTCTGGGCAATGGCGGCTATGGCGCGATGCCGGCGAATCGCATCTATTACTTCGACGACCTGACCTTCGTCGCACCCTGATCTGGCTGTTCGAGGGTTGATCGGTCCGGATTTCGGCTCGATCACTTTCAGCCACTGACTCGATTCACCCCATTTCCCGGCACGCCAATGGTGTGCCGGGTTTTTTTTCGTCTCAGCTTGTTGCACTGGATCGCCAGGTCCGGGTTTAAAGTCGGCGTTCACGTTCCGCCGCCCGGCGCAACAGAAACAAAAAGCCATAGCTGTCAAACCCGGTGGACAACAAGCCGACACAGGACACCCTCTCAGGCCTCTCCCGCATGCTGGTCCAGGCCGGCCGGCTCGCGCCAGGGGAAGCTGCCGATCTATTGCAGCTTGCACAGGACAAGCAATCGAGCTTTGTTGACACCCTGCTCACCACAGGGCTGCTGACGCCGGCCGAACTCGCGCATACCTTGTCGGCAGCCCTGGCATTGCCCTTGCTGGACCTCGATGCGGTCGACCTGCAGAGCCTGCCGAAGAACCTCATCGACAGCCAATTGGCGACCCGCTACAGGCTGCTGGTGCTGGGAAAGCGCGGCGCACGCCTGTTCATCGGCAGCGCCGATCCCTCAGACGCCGAGGCCGCCGAGCGGATCAAGTTCGCCACGCAGATGGCGCCTGAATGGGTCATCGTCGAGCATGACAAGCTCATCAGGCGGCTGAGCGGCTCGAGCACTGCCAACGCTAGCGCAGGGTCGGCCGCTGCCGAACTGCCCTCGGGCAAGGGCAAGCCCCAAGCCCCGACGCCCCCATCGAACGAAGTCGACGACGCACCGGTTGTGCGTTTCTTGCAGCAGATGCTGACCGAGGCGATCAATTTGCGTGCTTCAGACCTGCATTTCGAGCCCTATGAAACCCATTACCGGGTGCGCTTTCGCGTTGACGGCGATCTGCGCGAAATCACCCGGCCGCCGCTGGCGATCAAGGAAAAGCTCGCCTCTCGCATCAAGGTGCTGGCGCGCTTGGACATCGCTGAGCGCCGCATCCCGCAAGACGGTCGCATGAAGCTGCAGTTCGGGGCCAAAGCTATTGACTTTCGCGTCAGCACCTTGCCGACGCTGCATGGTGAAAAGATCGTCATCCGGATTCTCGATTCAGGGTCGGTCAAACTCGGCATCGAGGCGCTTGGCTATGAAAAGATCGAGCAGTCGCGCCTGCTCGCCGCCATCCATCGCCCCTACGGCATGGTGCTGATGACCGGCCCGACCGGTTCGGGGAAAACGGTTTCGCTTTATACCTGCCTGAACCTGCTCAACCAGGCCGGGGTCAATATCTCGACCGTTGAAGATCCGGCCGAGATCAATCTGCCCGGCATCAACCAGGTCAATGTCAACGACAAGACCGGTCTGACTTTCGCAACCGCGCTGAAATCAATGCTGCGGCAGGATCCCGACATCATCATGGTCGGTGAAATCCGCGACCTGGAAACCGCCGATATTGCGATCAAGGCAGCCCAGACCGGTCATCTGGTGCTGTCGACCTTGCACACCAATGACGCACCGCGGACAGTGACCCGCTTGCTGAACATGGGCGTTGCGGCCTTCAATATCGCCTCGAGCGTGCTGCTGATCACGGCGCAGCGCTTGGTGCGCAGGCTCTGCGAAAAATGCAAGCAAAAGACCGAATTTCCACGCACAGCATTGCTGCAGGCCGGCTACCTCGAAGCCGATCTCGATGGCAGTTGGCAACCCTATCGGGCGGTCGGCTGTCCGGCTTGCAACAATGGCTACCGTGGGCGGGTCGGCATCTACCAGGTGATGCCGATCACGGAAGCGATGCAGCGGCTGATTCTGGCCGAGGGCTCGGCGCTCGACATCGCGGCACTGGCAAAGTCCGAAGGCGTGCGCGATCTGCGTCAGTCGGGTCTGGCCAAGGTACGCGCTGCGGTAACGACGCTGGAAGAGGTGCTGGCAGCGACCAATGAATAATGCAGGCCGTACCCACCGGTGCGGCCAGGAGAGGTGAGATGGCGACAGCCACGAGGCGCGTACGTGACTTCATGTACGAATGGGAAGGCAAAGACCGCAGCGGCAAGATCGTTCGCGGCGAGTTGCGCGCTGCCGGTGAAGCGATGGTCGGCGCGACGCTGAGGCGTCAAGGGGTGTTGGTCAGCCGGGTGAAAAAGCGTCGTATCAGCAGCGGCAAGACGATCAAACCCAAGGACATCGCGGTCTTCACGCGCCAGTTGGCCACGATGATGAAAGCCGGTGTGCCGCTGTTGCAGTCGTTTGACATCGTTGCGCGCGGCAGCAGCAACCCCCGCCTGACCACGCTGCTGACCGAAATCCGCCAGGATGTGGAGACCGGCAACAGCCTGTCGACTGCGCTGCGCAAACACCCGCTGTATTTCGATTCGCTCTACTGCAATCTGGTCGAGGCCGGCGAGGCTGCCGGCATCCTGGAAGGCCTGCTCGAGAGGTTGGCGATCTATCAGGAAAAAACCGTCGCACTGAAGAACCGGATCAAGTCGGCATTGACCTACCCGATTGCCGTCTTCATCGTCGCCTTCATCGTCGTGGCGGTGATCATGATCTTCGTCGTGCCCTCGTTCAAGGATGTCTTCAAGTCCTTCGGCGCCGACTTGCCGGCACCGACGCTCTTGGTGATCGCGATGTCGGAATTTTTTGTCGCTTACTGGTGGGCCATCTTCGGCTCGATCGGCGGCGGACTCTATTTCTTCTTCCAGTCCTGGCGGCGTTCGGTCCGGATGCAGCATGTGATGGATCGCCTGCTGCTGAAGATACCCATCTTTGGCGATCTGCTCTACAAATCGGCAGTCGCTCGCTGGACGCGCACGCTGGCAACGATGTTTGCCGCCGGCGTGCCGCTGGTCGAGGCGCTCGACTCGGTCGGTGGTGCGTCGGGCAACGCAGTTTTCGCCGATGCGACCGAAAAAATCCAGCGCGATGTCACCACCGGCATTGCCTTGACGGCCTCGATGCATGCGACCGGTATTTTCCCGTCGATGGTGCTGCAGATGGCTTCAATTGGCGAGGAGTCAGGCTCGCTCGACCATATGCTGGCCAAGTCGGCAGAGTTCTATGAAGACGAGGTCGATGAGGCGGTGAATTCGCTCTCCAGCCTGATGGAGCCTATCATCATCGTCTTTTTGGGCACCATCATCGGCGGCATCGTTGTGGCGATGTATCTGCCGATCTTCAAGCTCGGCCAGGTGGTGTGAACTCGATGATCGATGAATTCTTTCTCTCTCCAGCCATCCTGGGTCTGTTTGGCCTTTGTATCGGCAGCTTCCTCAATGTCGTGATCCATCGCCTGCCCTTGATGCTGCAACGGCAATGGCTCAGTGATGCAGCCGCTGAAGTCAGCGACGCAGACGGGCTCCACAAGATCGTCCAGTTGCCCGCAGTTGAGGCCGAGGCGATTGCCGCACAAGCCCGCGACCTGTCCGGCCGGCTTGAGCGTTTGCCGAAACTGAGCTTGGCCTCGCCGCGTTCGCAATGCCCTTGCTGCGGCCACCAACTGGCCTGGCATGAAAATCTGCCCTTGCTCAGCTGGCTGAGGCTGGGCGGGCGTTGCTCATCCTGCAAGGTCAGGATCTCGATCCGCTACCCAATGGTCGAATTGCTGACAGCCGGGCTTTTTGGCGCCTTGTCCTGGCGTTTCGGCCCAACGCCCCTGACGCTGCTCTGGTGCGGTTTTGCAGCCTGCCTGGTCGCGTTGGCAGCGATCGACTGGGACAGCACGCTGCTGCCCGACTGCTTGACCCAACCCTTGCTGTGGGCCGGTCTGTGCGCGGCCTTGCTCGGCTTGACGATCCCGCTGACCCATGCAGTCAGCGGCGCTTTGGCTGGCTATCTATCTTTATGGTCGGTCTACTGCTTGTTCAAACTGGCAACCGGCAAGGAAGGCATGGGCTATGGCGACTTCAAGCTGCTGGCCGCCCTCGGCGCCTGGCTGGGTTGGCAGATGCTGCTGCCGATCGTGCTGGCGGCGTCGATGCTCGGCGCGGCGGTCGGCATCGGCATGATGGTGCTGCGCCAGCATGACCGCAACGTACCGATACCCTTCGGTCCCTTCCTTTCCTTGGCGGGCTTGCTGGTGCTGTTTGCCGGTCAGCCGCGGGTGCTGGGTTGGCTCGGCTGGGGCGGATGATGGCCGGCATGAAAATCGGTCTGACCGGCGGCATCGGCAGCGGCAAAAGCATGGTGGCCAGCTTCTGGGTCGAAGCCGGTGCCACGGTGATTGATTCGGATGCGATTGCGCGCCAATTGACCCTCGCCGGAGGTGCCGCGATGCCATTGATTCTGGCCGAATTCGGGCCGACGATGCTGGCCGATGATGGTTCACTCGACCGCCAGCGCATGCGCGAACTGGTTTTTGCCGAACCTGCTGCCAAACAAAGACTTGAATCGATCCTGCATCCATTGATCGGCGAAGAGACGCAGGCTGCTGCGCTTGCGGCCTGTACCGATTTGATCGTCTTTGACGTACCGCTATTGGTCGAGTCGGGGCGCTGGCTGGCCAGGGTCGAGCGCGTGCTGGTGATCGACTGCGAGGAAGAGACACAGGTCGCGCGGGTCATGCAGCGATCGGGCTGGACCAGGCCTGCCGTCGAAGCGGTGCTGGCGCTGCAGGCGCGCCGATCGGAGCGTCGCGCCTGCGCCGATGCGGTGATCTACAACGATGGCATCAGCCCGGCCGAGTTGCGGCAGCAAGTGCTGACGCTAGCGCAGCGCTGGACCCGCAGGCTGTGAAACAATCGCGCCGTCCGGAGCGCACCCATGCACCCCGCTTGCAACCAGGCTGACCGACAGGGATGACCACCTTGGTCCTATACGAGTACCCATTCAACGAAAGCATCCGCACGATGCTGAGGCTCGAACATCTGTTCGACCGCCTGGGTCAATTGATGGCGCGTGAGACCGCGCTCGATCACCATTTCGCCCTGGCAACCATTTTCGAAATCATGGACGTGGCTTCGCGGGCCGATCTGAAGTCCGACCTGCTGAAGGAGTTGGAACGACACAGGACCTTGATGAACAGCTACCGCGGCAACCCCAGCGTGGCCGAAAGCGTTCTCGACGGGGTAGTAGGACGGATTGACGAGGCCCACGCTGGTTTGCAACAACTGGTCGGCAAGGCCGGTCAAGCGCTGACCGCCAATGACTGGTTGATGAGCATACGCAGCCGCATCAGCATCCCTGGCGGCACCTGCGAATTCGATCTGCCGGCCTATTACACCTGGCAGCAACTGCTGCCGGTGCGGCGCTGCAATGACCTGTTGCAATGGACGCAAAGCCTGATGCCGCTGGCCCATGCGCTGCAGGTGCTGCTTGGTCTGCTGCGCGACTCGGGCGCACCGCACAAGGTCGCAACCGAGGGCGGCCAGTTCCAGCAAGGGCTGGGCGCGGGTCGGGTCTACCAGTTGTTGCGCATGAAGATCGATCCGAGCCTGGGGCTGATTCCGGAAATCAGCGGCCACCGGCTGATGATCTCGATCCGGATGATGCGCCAGGATGAAGCCGGCCGGCTCAAGCCGGCACAGCAGGACGCAAGCTTCGAGCTGACGCTTTGCGCATGAGCACAGCGCCACGCCAGGTCCCTTGCCCGACTTGCGGTGGCGACGCCTTGTTCACGCCGGACAATCTCTGGCGCCCTTTTTGCAGTGAACGCTGCCGCCAGATCGACCTCGGCGCCTGGGCCAGCGAAGACTTTCGCATGCCCGCCAGCCCACCGCCGGAAGATACCGAGCTAATCGACTAGCGAGGCTATATCCAGCCTTGCCTGGGCTGCGCTGGTGAACAGCAAGCCCTGCCAGCCATGTGCAATGGCGGCGCTGATATTGGCCGGATGGTCGTCGAGGAACACATAACCCTCGCTTGAATTGCCGAAGCGCTCGCTGGCGATCCGGTAGATCTGTTCGCCGGGCTTGGACTGCTTGACCCGACTCGAAAAAACCCCGGCCTCGAACCATTGCTCGAAGGGCAGGCGGCGCTCCAGCAAGTCGGCATAAGGCGAGGGCATATTGGAAAGGAAGAACAAGCGATGGCCGGCGCTTTTCAGCTCTTCGATCAGCGCAACCGTGTCAGGCAATGGCTGTAACTCATCAGGTCCGGCGGCCACGACCTGTGCCACGTCGGCCAGCGGCCAACCGGTGCGCAGGGCGATGCGGGCCGCCACGGTGTGCGCATCGATCAAGCCCTGATCGAACAAACCCCAGTCACCGCCGTAGGCCTGGAAGAACTCAGCTGTCAGCGTTTGCGCCGGAATGCCGGCGCGTTGCGGCCACAGGCTTGCGATCAGCTCGGCCGGGCGCCAGCGCAACAACACCCCGCCGAGGTCAAACACGATATTCATGCCAGCAGATGCCCCAGCAGACCCGCGGTCGAGCCATCAAGCCCGCTCAAGTCGCCATTGGACAGGCGCGGCAACAAGCCGCTGCACAGCGCCTTGCCGAGCTCGACGCCCCATTGATCGAAGCTGTTGATACCCCACAGCGCGCCGCTGACGAAGACACGGTGCTCATATAGCGCGATCAGGGCGCCGAGCGAACGCGGCGTCAACTGATCCAGCACCAGCGTCGTGCTCGGGCGATTGCCGGTAAAGCTGCGATGCCGCGCCACCGTCAAAGCGTCGAGCGCAGTGGATGCCGTCGGGGCCCGCTCGAGCAAGGCCTCTTCGACGCGCTTGCCTTGCATCAGCGCCTGTGACTGCGACAAGCAGTTGGCGAGCAGCTTGAGATGCTGGTCCGCCAGTCGCTCGGCAAATTCGCCGCTCACTTGCGGGCCATGCCTTGTGCGCTTGACGGCGATGAATTCAACCGGAATCACGTCGGTGCCCTGGTGCAGCATCTGGAAATAAGCATGCTGTCCGTTGGTGCCCGCTTCACCCCAGACGACCGGGCTGGTCGCGTAGCTGAGGGGCTGGCCGGCGCGATCGACGCCCTTGCCATTGCTCTCCATTTCCAGCTGTTGCAGGTAGGCCGGCAAGCGCTTGAGCCCCTGGTGATAGGGCGCCACGCTGCGGCTGGTGAAACCGTGAAAGTTGCGGTACCAGATGTCGATCAAGCCCAGCAAAACCGGCAGGTTTTGCGCCAGCGGGGCCTGCACAAAATGCTCATCCACGGCATGGGCGCCTGCCAGCAAGGCACGGAAATTGTCGGCACCGATGGCGATGGCAATCGGCAGTCCGATCACCGACCAGAGCGAATAGCGGCCACCAACCCAGTCCCAGAATCCAAAGGTCGTGGCAATGCCGAACGCTGCGGCAGCCGACTTGTTGCTGCTGGTGGCGACGAAATGACTGGCGACATCGGCTTCAGCCATGCCGCCGGCGAGAAACCAGGCCCGCGCAGCCAGCGCATTGGCCAATGTTTCCTGGGTCGTGAAGGTCTTCGACGCGATGACGAAAATTGTCCTGGCCGGATCCAGTTCCGCCAGCACCGGCGCCAGGTCATGGCCGTCGACATTCGAAACGAAATGCAGCTTCAAGCCCGGTTGCGCGAACGACTGCAAAGCCGTCACGGCCATCGCCGGGCCGAGGTCGCTGCCGCCAATGCCGATATGCACGACATCGCTGATCAGTCCCTGGGCAGCCTTGTCGCGCATGCTTTCGGCAAAGGCCAGCATCGCCGCCAACGATGCCTGCACCTCGCTGCTGAAGAGCCCCTGGCCAACCGGCGCGCGCAAGGCCATATGCAGCACCGCGCGGTCCTCGGTCAGGTTGATCGCCTCGCCCGCCAGCATCGCATCGCGTTGCGCTTCCAGACCGCAATCGCGGGCCAATTGCAGCAGCAGGGTCAGCGTTTGAGCATCGATGCGGTTCTTGGACAGATCGGCAAACACCTCAGGGGCCTGCATCGACCAATCAGCAAACCGGCTGGCATCGCTGGCAAAGGCCTGGCGCAGATCGAACTGCCTGCCGGAATGCTCGAAGTGATCGCGCAAAGCGCCCCAGGCCGGGCTTTGATCACAGCGCAATACCTTTTCCATCTTCAGCTCGCGATCATTTGATCCAGCTTGACCGAGTCGGCGGCAAACTGGCGAATGCCTTCGGCCAGCTTTTCGGTGGCCATCGCATCCTGGTTGAGGGCGAAACGGAAACCCGCTTCGTCAAACGAGACCGCTGGTATGTCGGCCGCACGGGCGGCTACCGGGTCAAGCGCGCAGGGCAGGTTCGCCTCGCTGGACTGCAATTGCGCCAGCAACTCGGGGCTGATCGTCAGCAGATCGCAACCCGCCAAAGCCTGGATCTGCCCGATATTGCGGAAGCTCGCCCCCATCACCTCGGTCGCGATGCCATGTTTTTTGTAATAGCGGTAAATCTGCGCGACCGACTTGACGCCAGGATCGTTGGCACCCGAACTCGCGGCCTCGTCCCAGTTGCTGCCGGCCGTCTTCTTGTACCAGTCGTAAATGCGCCCGACAAAGGGTGAAATCAGACGGATTCCCGATGCACCGCAGACTACGGCCTGACTGAACGAGAACAGCAAGGTCAGGTTGCAATGGATGCCTTCGCGCTCGAGCGCGGCAGCAGCCTGCATACCTTCCCAGGTCGAAGCGATCTTGATCAACACCCGCTCGCGCTGAATGCCGGCAGCCTCGTAGAGGCCGATGATGCGGTGTGCGCGGGCCTGGGTCGCCGCAGCATCGAAGCTCAGGCGCGCATCGACTTCGGTCGAGACCCGGCCAGGAACCACCTTGAGGATCTCCAGCCCGAAACGCACCAGCACATGGTCGACGATTTCGTCCAAGGCCAACTGCTTGTGCGCCGCCACGGTATCGTGCAGCAGCGGCGCATAGTCGGGCGACTGCACTGCCTTCAGGATCAAGGACGGATTGGTCGTCGCGTCGCGCGGCGCGAACTGCGCCAGTTGCCTGAAGTTGCCGGTATCGGCCACCACAGTGGTGAAAAGTTTCAGTTGTTCCAGCTGATTCATGCGGATTGCCCCTTGTCGGTTCGAGCCCTATTAGAACCGCAATGGCCGGCAGTCACCGCAAGCATCAGTTACATCCTGCAGACAGGATCACTTTCCCATGGATCAGGTCATTTTTGCCTGGCTTGTTGACCCGGACAAGAAACTCCGGCATCATCCAGGAAGAAACTTTGTTACAAAATCGCCGGCATTGAACATGCCGCGCAGCTACAGGACCCCGCAGCATGTCTTTCGATCTCGTATTCTTTGGCGGCACCGGCGATCTGACTTGGCGCAAGCTGATGCCGGCGCTGTTACAGGCTTTTCGCCATGGCAAGCTACCTGAAGGCGGCCGGATCCTGGCAGTCGCGCGCGATGAAATGAGCGACGACCGCTACCGCGCCTGGTTGAAGGATAGATTCCGCGAAGTCGAAGGCTCGAAGCGCCCCAACGACGAGGAGTTCGAACGCTTTGCGGCAATGGTGCAATACCGGCGCATGGATCTGTCGCAGCCCGAGCATTACCAGCGCCTGAAGGACTGGCTGGATGAGCGGCAAGCGAGCACGGTGGTGCTCTACCTCGCGACCAGCCCGCATCTGTTCACGCAGATCTGCGCGCAACTCGGCGCTGCCGCTATCAACGACAAACGAGTGCGTGTCGTGCTTGAAAAACCGCTCGGCCATGATCTGGCCAGCGCACAGCAAATCAACCAGGTGGTGCGCGCGGTCTTCTCCGAGAGTCAGGCCTTCCGCATCGACCATTACCTCGGCAAACCCGCAGTGCAGAACCTGATGGCGCTGCGCTTCGGCAATGCCCTGTTCGAACCGCTGTGGCGCCGCGAGAGCATCGCCAATATCCAGATCACGCTGGCTGAAGGGCTCGGAGTCGGCACGCGTGGCGCCTTTTACGACGGCACCGGCGCAATGCGCGACATGATCCAGAACCACGCGCTGCAGTTGCTGACGATGATCGCGATGGAGCCACCACCGACCAACGACGCCGATGCGATCCGCGATGAAAAACTCAAGGTGCTGCGCTCGCTGAAAGCCTTCACCCCCGAGAGCGTCGCGCGCGATGTGGTGCGCGGCCAATACCGGGCCGGCACGGTCGACGGACAACCGGTCTGCGGCTACCTTGATGAGGCCAAAGTACCGGCTGACAGCGCTTGTGAAACTTTTGTCGCCTTGCGCACCGAGGTGCAGAACTGGCGCTGGGCCGGCGTGCCTTTCTACCTGCGTACCGGCAAGCGACTGGCCGGCCGCGATGCGCAGATCGTGATCAATTTCCGCCCGGTACCGCACCCGATCTTTCCAGGCACGAACCAGCCGAACCGGCTCGTCATCAAGCTGCAACCAGAAGACGGGCTCGAGTTGCAACTGCTTGCGGCCAAGGGCGGTGCGCATGGCGAAATGCTCTCGCCGGTGTCGCTAGACCTCGACTTCGACCAGGCTTTCGCCGCCAACCGAGTCGGCGCTTACGAGCGTCTGCTGCTCGATGCCATCGCCGGGCGCTTGAACCTGTTTGTGCGCAGTGACGAGCAGGAACAGGCATGGCGCTGGGTCGAACCAGTGCTGGATGCCTGGCGTAACGACAACACCGGCCCGCGGCCTTATACGGCCGGCAGCTGGGGCCCGGCGGCGGCCAGCGCACTGGTCGCACGCGATGGTTTTGCCTGGGCTGAAGAACAATGATCCGGGATTCGATGGAGTCAAGATGAGCATTCTCGAACGCGTCAAGGCATCGATACCGGCATTGCCCCCCGCAGAGCAGCGGGTCGCCAGACTGCTGCTGCTCGACGCGCGGGCCTTTGCGAGCTTGCCGGTCAGCGAGTTGGCCGAGCGGTCCCATGTCAGCAAGCCAACGGTTGTGCGCTTTTGTCGTAGCGTCGGCTACGACGGCTTGACAGATTTCAAGCGCAAACTGGCCGGCAGCGTCAACGAGGGCGTGCCCTTTGTGCACCGCGCGGTGGACGAAGACGACAAGCCCGGCGATCTGATCGTCAAGGTCATCGACAACGCGGTGGCTGCCTTGCTCCATTACCGCAACGATGCTGCCGGACTGGCTTTCGAGCGCGCCATCGTCGCGCTGGCCGCAGCCGGCAGCAAGGGCCGGCGGGTCGAGTTCTACGGGGTCGGAAATTCCGGCATCGTCGCGCAGGACGCGCAGCACAAATTCTTTCGCCTTGGCCTCAATACCGCAGCATGCAGCGATGGTCATGTGCAGTTGATGAGCGCCACGATGCTGCAGGCAGGCGATTGCGCGGTCATCATCAGCAACTCGGGGCGCAGCCGCGATTTGATGGACGCAGCCGAGATCGCGCGCAAGAAGGGCGCGACGACGATCTTCATCACTGCCAGCGGTTCACCATTGGCAGTGATGGGGCAAAGCACGGGGCAGATCCTGCTGGCAGTCGATCACCCGGAAGACTATGACCGCTACAGCCCGATGGTGTCGCGCCTGTTGCATCTGATCGTCATCGACATCCTCAGCACTGGCGTAGCCTTGCGCCTGGGGCCGCAGTTGCGCCCGATGCTGCAGGAAATCAAGCGCAACCTGCGCAGCAAACGCTATACGAGCTGATTGCCGGTTTTGCCGATCAATTCGGGCCAGAGCAGTTCCGCCACACCGTAGACACGCGCCAGTTCAAGCAACTTGTCTGGTACCTGGTGCAACTTCAGCTGCACACCTTCAGCGGCGCAAAGCCTGGCAGCACTGATCAGCAGGCTCAGCACGGTCGAGTCGAACTGTTGCAGGTCTGCAGCACTCAGATGCAGTTGCGAGCCGGCAGCGCAGGTAACCTGTGCTGCCTCGGCACGCAAGCTGGCCTCCAGCCTGACCCAGAGGGCCGGCGCCTCGTCTATGCGTACTGAGGGCGGCAACTTGAGCATGATCACTCAGGCTTTGGCAGCGCCCTGGGCTGCCTTCTGGTTGCGATCAGTCAGCGCCTTGATCAAGCCATCGATACCGTTGGCGCCGATTTCCTGGGCGAAGCTGTTCCGGTATTGGTCGGCCAGCCAGATTCCCAGCACGTTGACGTCATAGATCTTCCAGATCTCACCAATCTTTTCCAGACGGTAGTCGAGTTGAATCGGGTCACCTTTGCCACGAATTTCAGTACGCACCACGACTTCGGTGTCTTGAGCAGCAGCTCGCAGCGGTTTCAGCGCAATCGTCTGATCCCTCACCTGGGTCAGGGCACCTGCATAAGTGCGTACCAGCAAGGCCTTGAACTCCTCCTGCAAACGCTTTTGCTGCTCCGGCGTTGCCTGACGCCAGAAGCGCCCGACAGCCGACGAAGTCATGCGCTGGAAATTCACATGCGGCATCACCTTGGTGTCGACCAGGGAGATGATTTTCTGTAGATCACCCCCCTGGATCGACTTGTCGGACTTGACCGCCTCGATCGTCTCGACCGAGAGTTGCCGGATCAGCAAATCAGGTGCGGTCGCGTCAGCGGCCAAGCCAGGCAGCGCAGCACCCAGCGCCAACGCGCCCCCCAACAGAAACTTAAAACAGACTTTTTTCAACACAATCATCAATTCCCTTGTTTTCACGCAGCCATACTTCTCAACGCACCAGCCGGACAAGTGGCTATCACGGCGGCGCCTTGGCAGGCGTCAGTACTTCGTATTCTTCTTCGTCATCGAAACTGCCGCGACGCTGCAAATAGGCATCACGGTAAAAAGTGTACTTGTCCAGTGCAATGCCATCGAGCATCTCACCCGCGCGCAGAAAATTGGCACGGGCATTGATCGTCTGCAGACTGACAATGGCGGTCTTGCTCGCCCCGCCATTAAAAACCAGGGCCGGCGAGGCCAACCGATCCCAGGGCATGGCCAGCGAGTCGCGCACCGAACTGGGCCCGAACAGCGGCCAGACCACATAGGCGCCAGTGCCAAAACCCCAGCGACCGAAGGTCTTGCCGAGGTCTTCGCTGTTCTTCTCCAGCCCGACTTCGGTCGATATGTCCAGCAAACCGGCCAAGCCGAGGGTCGAATTGACCGCGAAACGCATCGTCTGCTGGACGCTGGCCTTGAAACGGCCTTGCAGCAAGAGATTGAATGAGGACCAGATGTCGGCAATGTTGCCGAAGAAATGGTCGGTTGCAAGCCGGACCGGCGCAGGCACGATTTCGCTGTAGGCAGTTGCCACAGGCTTCAGCACATTAACATCGAGCGATTCATTGAAGCTGAAGACCTTGCGGTTCCAGGTTTCCCAGGGATCGAGCTTCTGTCCTGGCGCGCCAGGGCCGCGCAAGCTGGAGCAGCCACCCAGCAGCAGTATCAGCAGCCACAATGAAGCGCGCTTGGCATGACTTGCCATCATGGTTTGGCGGCCGCCGGTGCACCCGAATCAGCCGCCTTGTTGAAGAGAAATTGGCCGATCAGGTTTTCCAGAACGATCGCCGACTGGGTCTGCTTGATGTTGTCGCCCGAAGCCAGGTTTTTCTCATCGGCACCGGCTTCAAGGCCGATGTACTGCTCGCCGAGCAGACCAGCGGTCAGGATCTTGGCCGAGCTGTCTTTGGGGAAAACGACGTTCTTGTTCAGGTTCAGCACGACACGGGCCTGGAAGCTCTTGTCGTCAAAGCTGATCGACTCGACGCGTCCGATGACCACGCCCGCGCTCTTGACCGCGGCGCGGCTCTTCAGTCCACCGATATTGTCGAATTTGGCCGTCACCTGATAGCTTTCATCGAAATTCAGGCTCAGCAGATTGCCGGCCTTCAGCGCCAGGAACAGCAGCGCAGCGCCGCCCACCAGCACAAAAAAACCAACCCATGCGTCATGCCTTGAGGCTTGCATTCAATTTCCCTTCAAATCAGATCGAAAACATCATGGCGGTCAGCAAGAAATCGAATGCCAATACCGCCAGTGAAGACATCACCACCGTGCGCGTCGTTGCCTGCGCCACGCCATCCGGTGTGGGCTTGCAGGTATAGCCTTGCAACAAGGCCACGAAGGTCACGATGACGCCGAAAACAAAACTCTTGATCACGCCATTGCCGACATCGGCCCAGACCTCGACGCCACCCTGCATCTGCGACCAGAAGGCCCCGGCATCGATGCCGATCAGCACCACGCTGACCAGCCAGCCTCCAAGGATGCCGACCGCCGAAAACACTGCAGCCAGCAAAGGCATCGCGATCACGCCACCCAGAAAGCGCGGCGACAGCACGCGAGTCAGGGGATCGACCGCCATCATCTCCATCGCGGTCAACTGCTCGCCCGCCTTCATCAAGCCGATCTCGGCCGTCAGCGAAGTGCCGGCCCGCCCGGCGAACAGCAAGGCAGTGACCACCGGACCCAATTCACGCACCAGGCTCAAGGCGACCAGCAGGCCGACCGCTTCGGCCGAACCATAACGCTGCAAGGTGTAGTAACCCTGCAGCGCCAGCACGAAACCGACGAAAAGCCCCGACACGCTGATGATCGACAGAGATCGGTTGCCGAGAAAAAACACCTGATCGCGGATCAGACCGAAACGCAGCAGACTGCGCGGCGAACTCGCCAGCAGTTGCCAAAACAAGCGGGCCGATGCACCCACCTCAACCAGTTCAAGCCGCAAGGCCCGGCCTATGCCTGAGCAGAATTGGGTCAACATCGCGATCATTCCCTCAGCTCCCGCCTCAGACCCAGTCCGAAATCCTGAGCCACGGGCTGCGCGGGCTGGTGAAACTCGACCGGGCCTTCGGCATGCGCACCGACGAACTGCCTGACCAGCGGATCTTCGCTGCGGCGCAACTCGTCGGGCGTGCCTTGAGCAACAACACGGCCATTGGCAATCATCGCAACCTCGTCGGCGATGGCAAAGGTCTCATGCAGGTCATGCGAAACGATGATGCTGGTCAGACCCAAGGCATCATTCAGGTCGCGGATCAAGCGCGCCGCCACACCCAGAGAAATTGGATCCAGGCCCGCGAAGGGTTCGTCATAAAGCACCAGATCGGGGTCGAGCACGATCGCCCGCGCAAGCGCCACGCGCCGCGCCATGCCCCCGGAAATTTCCGCTGGCATCAGGTCGCGGGCTCCACGCAACCCGACTGCATTCAACTTCATCAGCACCAGGTCACGGACCATGGCCTCGGACAATTTGCTGTGCTCGCGCAGCGGGAAGGCAACATTCTCGAACACCGACAAGTCGGTGAACAAGGCGCCGAACTGGAACAACATGCCCATCCGTCGCCGCACTGCGTAGAGCTGCGCCAGATCGAGGTCGGCAATGTCCTTCCCATCGAACAAGACCTGCCCCTGAAAAGGGCGAATCTGCCTGCCGAGCAAGCGCAGCACGGTAGTCTTGCCGCCGCCCGAGGTACCGATCAAGGCGAGCACCCGACCCCGCGTCACCCGCAGATTGACCCGCTCCAGAATCACCCGGTCGCCATAGCCGCAGCTGACGTCACGCAACTCGACCAGCGGAGGCGCAGCAGTTGTCGAATGCGAAGACTGTAGGGTCATGAAGCTTGTGCAAGGCGGACATCGCGCCAGATTGAAAGATGACGATCATAAGGGAAAGTACGACTTGCCTTTGCTGGTCGTCTGGGCTTTACGCGGCATTTACCACAGCACAAGGCGCTTTTGCATCAGCGCAATGACAAGGCAAGCCGACCTGCCCCTAATGCGGTATTGCCCTTGCCCACCTCCGATGGAGCGCATCTGATGCAGCCGATGCCTGATTCCCGTCCACACCACCGACTCAGCGGCTTCAGTTTGATCGAGCTGATGGTCACTGTCGCGATCATCAGCATTCTGGCGGCTTTGGCCTTGCCGGCCTACACCGACTACATCACCCGCGGCAGGATTCCCGAAGCGACTTCGCATCTGGCCGTGCTGCAAGTGCAGATGGAACAATATTTCCAGGACCGACACAGCTACCTCGGTGCACCCGCCTGCAACCTGGACAGCAGCAGCAACTATTTTGATTTCTCCTGCGAGTCTGCCAGCTCGGAGAGTTTCGTCCTGCAAGCCACCGGCAAGGGCTCGATGACCGGATTCACCTATACCGTCGACCAAGCAGGCAACAAGGCGACGCGCTCAGTCCCCGCCGGTTGGGCCATCAACAACAACTGCTGGGTGAGCAAAAAGGGTGGTCAATGCTGAGGCTGCCGGATTCGGCTGGGCTGAGCTTGATTGAGCTGATGGTGACGCTGAGTTTGTTTGCCATCCTGCTGGGTCTGGGCGTACCGTCTTTTTCAACCTGGCTGCAGAACACCCGCATCAGGGGCACGGCCGAAGCCCTGATCGCCGGGCTTCAATACGCCAAGTCGGAAGCGACGGCTCGCAATGCGCTGGTGCGCTTCCAGCTGACCAGTTCGGTGGGCGCCGACTGCGTCATCAGCAACAGCGGTACGAGCTGGGTCGTCGACCTGGTTGACCCGGCTTCCGAAGACGATAGCGTTGCCGGCCAATGCGATGCAGCGCCATCGGACCAGGTACAACCGGCGATCCTGCAAAAAAAGTCGGCACAGGACGGCTCAGGCAGTTCGGTGGTGGAAGCCAGCGACAGCTCGATGACTTTCAACGGCCTGGGTCGCCTGGTACCCCTGCCCGCGAGGCCCATCAGCCTGGTCGTGAGCAACCGCAGCGGCAGCTGCGCCGAGGTCGGAGGCGACTTGAGCTGCTTGCGTATTCTGGTATCGCCGGGCGGGCAGGTCCGGATGTGCAACCCCAGCTATCCTGCCGGCGATCCGCAGGCCTGCTGATGAACAGGCATCCATCAGAGCGACCCACCGGCAGAGGTTTCATGCTGATCGAGGTGTTGGTTGCCTTGCTGATTTTTGCCATCGGCGTGCTTGGCCTGGTCGGCCTGCAGGTGATCGCCATCCAGCAGTCGGGATTGGCCAGGTCGCGCTCCGATGCCGCGCTGCTGGCCGACGATCTGATCGGCCGGATGTGGGTTTCTGACCATGCCGCCTTGAGCCAGGACTTCAGCAGCGCCGCCGGCGGTACGCCCTACCTTGAATGGCAATCACAAGTCAATGCAGCCTTGCCTGGAGCGGCCGAGCATCCGCCGCTTGTCAGCATCGACGAGGTCGCACCGTTGCCGGCAGGCAGCCTGCCATTGGCAGCCGCTGACCTGACGCCCAGCAAGCTTGTGACGATCACGCTGCGCTGGAAAGCAACGTCCGATCCACCGGCCGATCCACCCCACCAACTGGTGGTGGTGACCGGATTCAAATAGCCGGAGCTGCCGATGCAAGCCAAGCGAGGATTCAGCCTGATCGAATTGCTGGTCGGCCTCGTGCTGGCGATGGCCACCGTGATCGTCGTGCTGCAGGTCTTCAAACTCGCTGAGGGCATGCGCCGCTCGAGCACCAGTGGTGACGATGCCCAAACCACTGGCGCGATCGCTCTGACCTTGCTGCAGCGCGACTTGCGTCAGGCGGGGCATGGCCTGGTCAACGCCGATCTGCTCGGCTGCGAGATCGCCCTGCCCGGCGGTTGGACACTCAATGGTCTGGCGCCACTGACGATCAACCATCCCGACATCCCGGCTGGCGATGCCGGCACCGACAACTTGTTGATCATTTTTGGCAGCGGCAGCGGTTCACCCGAGGGTGACCTGATCAACAGCGCGGTCAGCAGCAGCGATTACAGCTTGGCCACAGCCCATGCCTTTCATGTCGACGAGCGGGTGATTGCCGCCCCCGCCAGCCGGCAAAGCCCTTGCGGGCTGAGTTTGGCGCAGATCATTGCCGAGCCGACGCCACCCGATGTCCTGGTCAGCGCAGGGACAGCCGGAGTTGCCAAAGGCAGGCTCTACAACTGGGGGCTGACGCCCAGCATCGCGGCCTACGCAGTGCGCGGCGGCAGGTTGACAGCCTGCGATTTCCTGAACCATGACTGCCGCAATGCCGATCCTGGTAATTGGGTAGAAATCGCCGATGGCATCGTCAGCCTGCGGGCCCAATATGGCCAGGACAACAACAAGGACACCAGCGTCGACAGCTATGCCCAGAACACGCCGGCCAGCGCCTGCGACTGGTACCGGGTGATCGCGATTCGAATCGCGATCGTCGCTCGCAGCCCTCAATACGAAAGAGGCATCGTCACCGAGGCTGCACCTTCCTGGGCTGCAGGCAATAGCGCGGCAATCACCCTCGGCGGCGACTGGCAGCATTACCGCTACAGGGTCTTCCAGACCACCGTGCCGCTGCGCAACGTCATCTGGCGGGGAGCACTTTCGGGATGCTGAAGCATGCCACCGGTACCGCGGGTTCGCTGTCAATCCGGCGCGGCATCGTGCTGATGCTGGCGCTGATCGTCCTCGTCGCCATGTCGCTGGCGGCAGCTGCGTTGATGCGCTCGGCCTTGACCAGCAACCAGGTCGCGGCCAATCTGGCTTTCCAGCAATCTGCAGCCCAGTCAGCCGATGTCGGGGTCGAGAGAGCCATCGCCTGGCTCGAGCAAAAAACCCGCGAGCTGGCATCTGAAAACCCACCGGTGCTGGCCAACCTCCTGTTCAACAGCATTACCGCAGGCGGGAGCGAGACCGTCAACTATGTCGCCCGGAGGGAAGACCCTGGAGCCGGCACGACCTGGGATTCATTCTGGCGCGAACAACTCGTCGCCAACAATCAGATCAACAGCTTGCCGATCGACGCCGCCGGCAACCAGGTGGCATTCGCGATTCACCGCCTTTGCAACAGCAGCGGCGACGCCTTGAGCAGCGGCTGCGAATCGCCTGCTTTGCCGGGCATACAGGCAGAAAACAGCAGCAAGTCAAGCAGCGCCAAGTTGCAGATTCCAAGCCAGACCTGTTACCGCATCACCGTCAGGGTGGAGGGTCCACGCCATGCGGTCAGCTTTATACAAGTCGTCGTAGCGATGTAGTGGAGGTATCAACCATGTCAGCAATACTTGCCTTGCGGATCGGCCTGGCCCTTTTGCTTTGCCTGGCTAGCCGGCCTGTCTTAGCGGCGATCACCGACATTGCCAGTTCGCCGCTGGTGGTGGCTTCGCCGAGTTCGGTCAAGGCCAATCTGCTCTTCATCCTCGACGACTCAGGGTCGATGCGCTTTGACTTCATGCCCGACCATGTCAACTACAGCGCTTCGGGCAGCAGCGATGTCAATGTCTGCCGATCGGGAGGTGCCGGCATCAACAGTGGCAGCGCCTACAGCGGCAATTTTTCCAACCGCTGCTGCCAGAACAGCAGCGACGCGAGTGCTACTTGCTGGACCGGCAATGCACCGTTCACCAACAAGCGCGGCCACCCGCCGTTTCTGAGCAGCAGTTTCAACGGCATGGCCTACAACCCGGCGACACGCTATCTGCCGCCGGTCGACGCCAATGGACTGGACTATCCCAACCAGAATTCAGCGGCCACCGCCGGCTGGACCAGCGTGAAAATCGACGCCTACCTGGTGGAAAACAATGCCAGCATCAACTTGCTGACCAGCTACCCCGACACCGAATGGTGCACCAGCAACCTCTACACGAATTGCCTGCGCAACGGCAACTATGTGCTGCCCGGCATGGTCGGCGGCCTTCAATACAACAGCTTTCATGAAACCACCGCCAGCGGCACCGGGTTCATGGCTGTCGGTGCGCCTGATGCGGCGGCGACTGAAGCGCGCAGCTGGGGCCCTCATTACTACAACATCCTGCCCGGCGAATATTGCAATGGCCTCAACCTGCGCGTCTGCCAGGCGGCGGCTGGAGGAGCCTTCAGCATCCCGGCGCCGCTGCGCTGGTGCAACAGCGACACGAACGCGCGGGCGGCAGTCCCCGCAGCAGGCTCCTGCCAGGCCACGCGCACCAATGTCTACATCAACGCCCGCTATCCGACCAAGTACTTCAGCGCGGGAACAGCCGGATCAGCGGCGACACCGGAAACCGCAGCCTTCGCCCAATTCACCTTCAGCACGCCGAGCTGCAGCCTGGCCTTGACCGCGCTGACGGTCAGCGGCGTGAATCTGCTGGCTTCGGTGACCAGCAGCACCAACAACCGCGACACCCTGGGCAATTCGGTCGCCGCCCGCATCAACAGCGGCAGCAGCGGCTACAGCGCGGTCGCCTCGGGTGGTGGCCGCACGGTCCGGATCACTGCGCCAGCGGGCCTCAACACGAGCGCCTCGATTTCTTTTACCCGGACGCCGCTGAGCTGCTCGGTCACATTGAATCCGGCCACACCGGCTTTCTCGGGTTATGTCGCTGCGCAGCCGGCAGTCGCCGCGATTCCGGCAGGTTTTCCCGGCAGCTTCGAGCGGGTCGACATCATCCCTGCGCGCAACAGCTATCCGAAGGCCGGAGGGCGCAGCGACTGCGCCGGATCCAGCTGCACTTACGCCGAGGAGATGAGCAACTTCGCCAACTGGTGGACTTATTACCACTCGCGCATGCAAGCGATGAAATCGTCGGCGAGCCGCGCTTTTGCGGCGCTCGGCAACAACCGCCGGGTCGGTTTCATCAGCATCAACAACAACACCGGTTCAGACTTCCTCAACCTCGACACCTTCGAGAACAGCCAGAAAATCAATTGGTTCAGCAAACTGACCCGCGCGATACCCAGCGGCGGCACGCCGCTGCGCAGCAGTTTGTCGCGCGCCGGTCGCCTGTATGCCGGCAAACTCAATGGCCAGACCTTGAACGGCAGCCTGGTGAACGATCCGATGCAATATTCCTGCCAACGCAATTTCACGATTCTTTCGACTGACGGATTCTGGAACGACAGCAGCAATCCAAAACGGCTGGACAACAGCACCGACATCGGCAACCAGGACGGCGCGATGGTGCGTCCGATGCTGGACGGCAACAATACCGCCAACACATTGGCTGATACCGCCGCCTATTATTTCAAGACTGATCTGCGCACCGGCA
>CAMDHE010000072.1 GCA_945898095.1 Roseateles toxinivorans
TGTCCTGCGTAACTGCTCGCTTGCAAAAATCCACTCCACCTTGGGCAACCAGGGACTGCGGGCACGCTTGAACCAGTCCTGATATGTATCGTGTTCGTAGTTGTGGAGCACGATGATGCGGCGGGGAAAACTGAGTTCTAGCCAAGGCCCTACATACCAACAGGCACCGCAAAAAACGAACGTTCCTGTCTTTGGATAAGCTAGACGTTTCGGTTGAATAAGATTGATTTTATATTTTTGAGTAAATTCACGGTCGGGACAGTATTCTGACCACAAACTGACCTTGGTGTGGCGTTGTAGTATTTTATACAGTTCAACCGCATGTAATTCAGTTCCTCCGTATGGATTTTTAAATTGTTGAATAATATGAATCATGCGCTGGTAATTTTAAAATTCCGTGAATTATTTTATTATATGTTAATAGAGCTATAAGTTTAATGGAATTGTCCCGTTGTTAAATATTATTAATAATAGTGTTTTTGATTCTATTTATAATATTATTTCTATCGTATTTTGACGACGCTAACTTGTATGCGGCTTCCCCCATATTCTTACATGCGATATCATCTTCTAATAGTCGTATGCACTCACAAGCGATTTGATAGGGATCATCATGAAGCTCGATTGATAGTCCCGGCTCAAAATCTAAGCCTTCTGCACCCACTTTTGTTGAGACGATTGCCTTACTGTGCGCCGCAGCTTCAATTATTTTAATTCGTGTTCCTCCGCCTGTCAAAATTGGGCAACATACGATGTTCACTGAATTGTACAATTCGTCAATATCCTGAACAAATCCGAGGTATGTAACGCCGATAGGTGGAGATGTAAAACGTTCAAGTCTTTCAGCATCTGATCCGGCAATAAATAGCATTGCGCTGGGGATTTTATTCTTAATAATTGGCCAAATTATATTTACTAAATAATTGGCGGCTTGTATATTTGGTCTATGTTGGAATGTTCCAAGAAATAGGATATTTTTGGATGAAGTGAAATTATCATTTGGTTCTGGTATTCGTGCGGAGTTGGGAATTGTATAGATATTTTTTGCCTGTGTTTTCCGCAATAGATAAAGGCGGTCTAAGTCAGAGCATGTAAATGTGACTTTTGCAGTTTTAATTGCCTTGAATTCAGCATTTCGCAAAGCCGGTGTTTGTAGAATCGATAGTCGATCTCCTGGCCATCTTGGATCTAGTAAGGAACGACGAGCATGAGCGATATGCTCAACATCGTCCAAGTCGAGAATGACGGGTGGTAAATTATTTTGGGACCGAATGAGTGGTAAAATGGTGTGCAAGCGATGTGAAAAAATCCAATGTGGCTTGCGAGCTAGGCACATTTTTATTGCGCGTATTTGTTCTTCGCCGACCATTGGAGAAAATGATTCTTGTCGGTATACGCTGAAAATCCCGGCGCCATATCTACGCCAGTTATCATCGAGATTTTTATTTTTTCCGCGTTTCGTGAGGAAAAGGTTTATTTTATGTCCCCAAAGTTTTCTAATGGAATTTTCCATTCCATCTTGTTTTAATTTATTTATTTCAAAGTTATCAGGCAAAAAAAATAGCATGTCCAGTTCATCGACCAATGGGATTATTGATTCAATGAATGTTCCCATTCTTTGAAATATGCCATGTACATTTTTATATGGGTCTTGTGGATAGTTATTTGACAAGAATAGAGCGCGCATATATTTTCGTGTGTTATTATTTTATTGATCTCTGAATTTTTCTTTGGAAAATATAATATCACTTAGCGGAACGCTTGGCGGCTTCTGGATTTTAGTTAGCTCTCGTTTGTGACTTTTACGTTGTGAATGCAGGGGTGCGTATATATTTTCAATCTGATAGGCGAAATAATCTGCACTGCGGAATGTTTCAAAGATCCAGTCAATGTCTTTCGTTCCACCTGGCGAAAAGCACGGTGATAGTTCTACCAGCCATTCGGTTTGGGTTGAGAATTTGCTTAGTTCGGGAAATATTCCTTCTATTGCAAGGCGTTCAGCGCCTTCTATGTCAATCTTTATCAGGCGCGCCCTTAGCATTTCTAGGCGTGGCATCATTGCTGTTATGGTGTTACATGGAATTTCCGTTTCTCTGCTATGGCCATCATTTTCTGCTACATGTTGAATTATTGTTGAGTGGCCTAGGTTTCCTTTGGGTGCAGTCCATATCGTTGTAACGCCAACTCGATTACTCACCGCTACATTATATATTTTAACATTTGTGATTTTATTTAATATTACGTTTTCTTCGAGTATTTTGAAAATTGCAGGGCTTGCCTCGAAAGAGTATACAAAGCCGCTGTTTCCAACTAGTTTGCTTGCGAGCACGGTGTAATATCCGATATTTGCACCTATATCGATGAATATGTCGCCATGTTTGAGTGTTGATGTGACGAATTTTGTTATTGTCGGCTCCCACGTTCCGGTTAGAAATATACAGGTTTGTATGCTATCGGGAAGTGTAAGCTTCAAGTTCGAGCCAAAAGCGGTTTGCTTGATAGTTCGAGATCTCTCCATCCTAGGTATGGCTCAAATACTTTGGAAATTAAGATTTCAAGTATCTTTTCATTTGTAATATTTCTTGTGCTAAAACCGATCGCTGCCGCTGCGTGATTGGCTATATGCGCTTTAAGGTTCTTTAAGTTTTTCATGTCGTCATATTTTTTTTGGAATTAAATAATCTGAGTTATATTTTCACGCACTAGATATATTTTTATTTTTCAGCCATTGTTCCAGCATCATCAATATCCACACCATCTCGCCGTAGTAGCCCGGATGCTGAGAGAGGTGTTTTTCGAACAAATCCTTTATGAATAGCGGTTGAACGATATTTCTTCCGCCTAGTTGTCCCAGCGATTCCCTTGCCAAGCCCATCAAGCCGTTGTGGCGCATCAGCCAGACACCAAAAGGTAGGCCAAAGCCTTGTTTCTTTTTCGTCAAGATCTGGTCCGGCAGGAAGCCACGCAATGCTTCCTTGAAGAACCAGCGCAATTGCGTGCCCTTGAGTTTGTGCCGGTCAGGTAGCTTCAGCGAGAAGTCCAGCATGGCTTGGTCCAGCAGTGGATAGCCAACGTTCATGCCAGCCAGCGCGCTGCTGACCCTTACTTTCGGCAGGTCGCTCTCTGCCAAGGTGTAGCGCCAGTCGAATGCCAGCGACCGGTTCAAGTCGTTCGCTTCCGGACTTTGGTTCCATACCTGCTGCTGGTGGCGCAGCGGTGCGGCTTGGTCGACTTGTGCGAGGAAGTCTGGCGTCAGCACCTGCTCGGGCCCGAGTCGCAGCAGCAGGTTGTACATCTGCAGTCGCTCGGGCATTGGCGTTCTGGCCTGTTCGATATAGCTGCTGGCCTTGCTGATCAGGGGCAGGCGGTTGGCTAGCTGGTTGTCGAAGGCGGGCTCCAGCAGGTGGCGGCGGAAAGTTGCAGGCAGATGCTGATACCAGCCGAACAGCTTTTGCTTGGCATAGCGGCTATTGCCGCCAAACAGTTCATCGCCGCCGTCACCGGCCAGCATCCGGGTAACACCGTTTTTGGCCGCGACTTTGGCGCAGTAATAGGCCGGCAATGCCGACGAGTTGCCGAATGGCTGGTCATAGGCTGCCGCCACTGCCGGAATGCTGCGCACCAGGTCGTCAGGGGTCACGTAGTACTCATGATGCACGGTCTTGAAATGTTTTGCCGCCAGCCGCGCATATTCCATTTCGTCATAGCCCGCTGCCTGGAAGCCGATCGAGTAGCTGTGTGCGGCCTGGCCTGTCACCTCCCTGATCATGCCGGCGATGGTTGAACTGTCGGTGCCGCCGCTGAGGAAGCAAGCAGGCGTCGTTCCGTCAAGTTGCCGGGCGACAGAGTCTTGCAGTCGTTGTTTGAAATCGTTTTTCAAGCCTTCGAATGATTCGGCGATCGCTGGCGGCGCAAAGTCCGGTTGCCAGAATCGCTTGACTGTCAGTTGGCCGTTCTTGAATTGCGCGCAATGTCCCGGCGGAAGCCTGTAGACACCCTTGTAGATGGTGCGAGGCGAGGGGATGCAATGGAAATACAGGTAATCAAAAATGGCTTGCGGGTCGATTTCTTTCTGGTTGGCGAAGGCATCGGCGCGCGCTGCGAACCAGAGCTTGCCGTCGACGATGCAGTAGCAGATCGTTTCGATGCCGAATCGGTCGACGGCCAGCCAATTGCTGCCGTCCGGCATGGTCAGGCCCAATGCGAATGAGCCCGAGAGTTTTGCCAGTTTGCCCAGGGGATCAATCGCGAGCAGTTGGCGCCAATGGGCTTGGCCGCCGTTGACGGCATTGGCAGCCAAATGCGGCGAACCGCTGACCAGAAAATCGGCTACTGCAGTCATGAATTTCTCCGCTGCGGAACCCGGGTCATCACCAGAGCAACGGCGCTCATCATCCAGCGCATCTCCACCTCGGACAGCGACTGATGGCAGGGCAGATGGAGCAGATGCTGTCGGTAGTTTTGTGCCGTACTGCAGCTTGACCAGGCCATATCGTCCCAGCGCCAGATCGGCATGCCCATCGTCTTGAGTGCATAAAAATGGTCTTGTGGAAAGTCAATTACCAATGGGAACATATAAGGGACGCATCCATCGGGCAAGGCCGCGAACAGGGGTTGGCAATGTGGCAGGTCCTGCACGTTGCGGTGCCAGGCAAGGTAGTTTTCGCGGCGTTTTGCCACTGCCTGAGGCAGACTGCTGATCTTGATGAGCAGCTTGGAAGCGATCGATCCGGCCAAAGATTCCTCGGCCCTGACGTAGAGGTCTGAAACTTGCGGCTTGCGACTGCTGTGCTCGATGCCCCGCGCCAAGGTGCGGCGGTTCAGGCTTGTTACAGCTTCTGGCAACAAATCGACATCCGCTTGCGTGATGCGCCGCTTGCGGTCATGGCCGATGCGGGTCAGGGCCGTCGCGAAGGTCTTCATTTCCCTACCGATGCCTGGTCGTTGCGGATGCCTCGCACCGAAGTCCTGATCATCGGCGGCGATCAAGAGTCCGCCTTCCTCGCAGGGCAGCAATTTATAGGGGCTGGCGATTGTGTAACGGCCATGCTGACCAAGTTGCGGCGCTTCGCTGAGATTGAACAGCGCATGCGAGCAGTCTTCGATCAAGGCCATGCCATGCCGGTCACAAAAGGCTTTGACCGTGGCTGCATCTTGTGGGAAGCCAAAGTAATGAGTCAGAAGCATGGCCCGCGGCCGTTGCTGCAAGGTCGATAGATAGTCTTCGATCTTGGTCAAGTCGGGAGCCAGCGATGGGCTCAAGGGGTACAGCGAGACCTTCGCGTCGAGGCTGATGGCCGGGTCCAGCATCGTTCGGCAATGGTAGGCCGGAGCCAGCAGCCCGCCTTCCGGCCCGACACCGCAGAGCCGATAGGCTTCGTAAAGTGCATAGCGACCGCGGGTGTAAAGCCGGGATGCCCGGTTCCGGCCTACCAACTCGAAATCTGCATTCTTTGCAGCGCTGATGCTTGTTCGCCCGTTCATGCAAGGCAGTAAAGACACCCGTGAAACCGGAAAATTGCAGGGGGCCGGATCGAACAGCGAGTAGGTCAGCGAGGCCTTGCGCTGAACCGCCTGCATGACCTTGCTCATGCCGGTCCGATGATTTTTTCGGCAGGACTGGCTACCGCGGTGCGATTGAATTTCGCGACTATTTTTTGCAACTGACCGACCCAGCCCCATCGATCGAAATTGGCGTGGTAGAGCCTGCGGGACTGGTCAGTCCATTTGGTGTGCCAATCCATCACCCTGCCGTAAAACTCGATGCGGCGCCACTGTCCTTCGTTGAACAATTGCCTGAATGCTTCCTGTTTGAGCAGGAAGGCTGGCGAGATGTTGTGAAGGGATGAGTCATAAGCCGTTTTCAGGATCACCAGGGTGTCTTCTGAACTGATGCACAAGTCCATGGCCACGGCCTTGCCGTCGAAGCTCAGACGCCAGACTTCGCCACGGCCCGCTGCAAAAAAGTTCCGCATCATGGCGGTGTAGAAGCGGCCCTGGGCGTTGTCGGGGTGGAGCGCAGTGCCGGTACCGGCCTTCCAACTGGCGGTTTCCAAGCGCCCATATTCAGCCATTGCCTCATCCAGCAATTCAGGTGACTTGATCCGGTCGAACTGCAGCTTGATGCCATCGGCTTCGAGCTTGCTGCGCTGCTTGCGCATATTGCTGCGCAAATTCTTGCCGCGAGCCTCCCAATAGCGATCGAAATCACCGCTGACGTCGATCCAGGCGGTGTCGATGTAATCGACAAGCCCCAGCAAGGCATTGCCGGCAGGGCGCTCATGCAGGCGGGGATCTTGCTGGCTCAGTCCAAGGCGCAGCGCCGGCAAACTCTGCAACAAACCTCGCGCCAGTTGCAGGCCATCTTCTCCCGGCGCAACCAGCCAGGCACCCAAGGGCAGTTGCGAAGGCTGGAAAGTTTCCCACTGACCAAAACCGGCTTGCTGCAATAGCGCCGCAGCCAGCAGAACGCCTCTGCCGTCATGGCATAGCGCCAGCCTGGGTGCTTGTGCGGCAAGCTCTTGAACCAGGGGCAGCAGAAAGCTGGTTTCCAGGAAGGGCAGGTTGCCGCTTTTGGCATTCAATGAGTCCCAAACTGCTGCATGGCCGCCTGGCAGCAATGCGAAGGGATGGATCGTCCATTTGACCTTGCGCGGACTGGGAACCGGGATGGCCGCTTTAGGCGATGGCTTGGCGCTGGCGGGCTGGCGCAAAAATTCCTGGGCCTGGCGAATTGAATTGTTGGACATAGGGGTCAGCCCAGGTTGGCGACTTCGGGCTTGAGCTCGAGCATCAAGGCGTCGGCAAAGAATTTTGTCGCCCAGTTGGGGTAACGCCAGGTCATGTAATTGCCGTTGATCGGATGGGCGCCCTTCAAGGCTCCGGCTCGGTTGGGATCCTTTTGGCGCAGATCCTGGACGCGCATATTGAATCGGTTCGCCGCCACGGCATGCTTCTTGAAACGCTGCTCACCGGTGATGCGCGCCAGCCGGAACCAATTGATGGCCAGTTGCGAGTTGCCGGTCAGGCAAGTCCAGTCTGCTTTTGGCTGCCAATTTTCATCCAGGCGGCCGGGCAAGGAGCCGTCGGCGCGCTGCTGCGAGGCAATGGCATCAGCCATGCGCATGGCGTGGTCGATGTAACGCTGCTGACCGGTGGCCTCGCCGACTTCCATCAGCCCACGCATCGAATAGGCAAGGGTATGGGTCAGCGGGGCCGGGTTGTCAGTCAGGCAGTTATGCGGCAGGAAGGAGTTGGGCAAAGCGGATTTCAACGCCCAGTTGGCGTTGGCGTCGGCGGCCTCCAGCCAGCGTGAAACACCCAGGGCTTGCCAGGCTTTGACCAGACCAAATGCGGTTCTGGTGTTGTAGGCCTTGACTTCACCGCCGGGTGCGAAGGGTGAAGGAAAGCGTCGCCAGGCGCCATCGGCGTCCTGGGCCTCGACCAGCCAGTCGGCTGCGCTTCGCAGCGCATCGGCATAGCGGGCCTGCTTGCTCGAAGTGAAGGCGCTGGCGAATCCGAACAAGACCTGCCCGGTGTTGAAGATGGTCGGTGCCACGACTTCGGCAGCAACGGTGCCGGCACGCACGCCACCTCCGGGCAGTTGCATGGCAATCTCCCAGTCGGCCATGCGCAAGGCAGCTTCGGCAAAGCGCGGCTGCTTGAACAGCGAAGCGTAGTCGAGCAAGGTCGGGATCACGTAGCCGGTGGTCTCCGGATAAGACGCATGCCACAGACCCCGCCTCAGGTCATAGCTATGCGCCACGCCATCGTCGGGCGTCGCGGTCTGGGCGCGCAGCAACCAATCAACGGCAGCCTGCAAATGCTGCTCGAGCGGCTTTTCAGGCCCTAACGACCAGTTCATTCGATCGCGAATCAATTGCCAGTAATGTTGCAAACCAGTTCTCCGGAAAGGGGTCAATGTTCGAGTCTTGCGCTGGCACAAAAAGGTGCAACGGTTCGGGCTGCAAGGTGGATGTCCTGAGCGGTCCAGCAAGCGGGCAGCGGCAGTTCAAGCAACTCCACCGCACTGAGGGCCGCCTGGGGATAGGCGGTTTCAGAGATCGAGAATGGCAGCCGATAGGGCAGGCGAGAAGCGATGCCCTCGGCAGCCAGGGCTTGCCTGCAGCGTTCGCGGGCGTCAGGCCGGATGCGCACAAGCAAGCGGGCCAGATAGCGTGTGTTTCGATCCAGCTGCGGCGCTTCGATGCCGAAAAGCTGCAATGCCAGATGGTATTGATGCAGCAGTTGTTGGCGCCGCCGCCGACGGGGTTCGAGCGTTGCCAACTGAGGTATCGCTATCGCCGCGTCGACAGCGCCAATTCTTGCCGGAACTTTTGTTTTGCCGCCAAGCCGGCTGCGAATTCGCCCGACGTAATAGCCGGCTTTAGGTGCTGACAACGACAAAGCGAACTCCAACCATGCCATGCGGCGCGAATGCGCTGCTGGCAATTCGCGCCAGCGTATCTCGAGCGCACGCAAGTACCCCGGTGAATTGATCAGCAAGACGCCGCCGCTGCCATCGATGCCGCAGACCACGTTTTTCGATTGAGCAAAGCTGAACAGGCCGAAATCGCCCGACTTGCCCATTCCACTGTCCGGGTCGATCCTTTGCGCTGAATCGTCGATCAAAGCCACGCCTTGTTGCTGGCAGATGGCCTCAATGCCCTCGCTGTTGGCCGGGTGGCCAGAGGCATGCACCATGATGAAAGCCAAACTTCGCTGACCCAGGCCTTGATGCAAGGCCTGGGCCGGAATGTTCAGTTCTTTATCGATGTCGACGTAGACAGGCTGCAGCCCGGCGGCTTTGATCACCCTTGTCAGTGCCGGGCAGGCCAACGCTGGCAGTACCACTTCATCGCGATGGGGTGATTGCATCGCCAGCAGTTCAAGCGCGATCTGCAGTCCGCTGCTGGCTGAATTGAGCAGCAAGGCAGGCCTGTCGAACTGGCTGCTGAACCAATCACTCAGGCTCGCTTCGCTGGACGATTGGCTGGCCAGGCCAAGCGCCCCGCCCAGCCCGGCCCAGAGTTCGCGCTGCCCCCATTCACGCAGTCCGAGCCTCAGGCCCATGGCCTGACCTTTTGCCAACGTTGGCTGACTCTGCCCCTTTGCAGGGCCAGCCAGGGGTTCATGTCATACCAGCGAAAATAGGCGTCACTGACCAGGTGCTGCAGAAATGCCGGGTGCGAGCCCTGGGTTTGTTCTGACCAGCGGTCGGTGGTGGGTTCGCGCCAGATGGTCGATGGTCGCGCAATCGAAGCGGGTGCTGGCAAGCCGCATTCATAGCAATAGGCCAGATAGGGCAGGTTGCAGCCATTGAGGGTGGCGACTTCTTGCTGGAAGTCACTGCGGCCGACCGTTGGCTCGACGACATAGAACAGACCGTCGCGGTCATCGCGCTTGTATTCCATGCTTCCCATGCCCTGGAATCCGACCGCGGTGAAGAAGCGCTCGGTCATCGCGCGCAATTCGGCATCCGCTTCGGGCGCGGCCATACAACTCGCCGTACCACCGACCTGTGGTGGCCAGGCACGCAGCTTGCGGCCGGTGAAACTGGCCACGGCCTTGCCTTCGCCACCGATGTATTGAAGGCAAAAGTAGATCGCATCGTCGCCGCCGGCGATCCACTCCTGGACGATCAGGTCAGGCAGGACCGGCGAGATTTCGTCAAACAGCGATGTCGCCTCGTCGGCTGAGTTGACGACATAGGCTTTTTTGAACCTTGCACCGTAGCCGGCATATTTCAAACCCGGTTTAAGCACGCAGGGATAACGCAATGTCTGCAGCCGGCCGAGGTCGTCGCTGCTGCGCAAGCGCACCGCAGGTGGAATCGGCAGGCCATGGCGCTCGGTATGGGATTGAACCCCCTCCTTGTGGGTCAGCTCGAGCATCAGCGGATGGTCACCGAGCCGAAAGTGGAATCGCGGCAGCAGGCGCTCGCGCGCTTCCGAGACCACCCGGACTGCCTCTTCCTCGGTCAGAAAAAGGACGGGCCTGCCGCCGATTTCGTCCGCCAGGGCAAGCAAACGTTCGGGCAGATTGGCATAAACGTCGACCGTGCTGCGCTTGACTGCATAGCGTGAGCGCATCGCCTGTGCGCCAAGGCTTCTTGCCAATACCGCCACCCTGACACCTTGGCGGCCAAGACTGCGGACGATGCCGAGTGCATTCAGACCGGCACCGACGACCACTGCCCATTCATTCTTTTTCATATGTTGTTCTGTGCCATTGGAGCCAGGCTGAAAGGCCAGCGACTCAATAACCGTTCAGGAACGCCGAAATCTGCCAGCACCTGGCGAATTTCCTGCAAACCTTCCTTGTCTATCAGCAGCACATAAGCTGCATAGACAAACACTCCTACAGCAGCACAAGTCGCCAGCAGCGCAAGGGCCGGAATCTGTAAGGGCTGCATCAATTGACGTGCCCCGTAGACGGCTAGAACCATCACGGCCGATCCAGCCATTGGCTGGCGGACGCCTTGCCAGAACTGTTTGATGCCAAGTCCTGAGGCTCGCAAGGCATCACGCAAAAGCCAGCTTGCCAGCAGCGGATAGACCAAAGCCCAGGCGATCCCGATGCCTTGCAGACCAAATTGCCAACCTCCGATCGCCAGACTCAAAGGCATAACGAAGGCGCACATGAGGTTGTAGCGCACCAGTTGTCTGGCGCGACCGGTCGAAATCAGCAACTGCGCCTGCAGATTGGCGATCGTTGCAACCGCTTCGCTGATGCAAAGTGCCTGCATCGGCAGCACGGCTTCGCTCCATTTGCTGCCCAGCAATACCTGCACCAGTTCAGCCGCCAGGATCGCGATGCCCGCCAGTAGCGGAAAAGTCAAGTAAGCCACGCCGCGCGTCAACCTCAGCTGCACTGCTTGCAACTTAGGCAAGTCTTGTTGGACGCGGGCAAATACCGGCGACGCGATGCTGGTGACCAGGCCGGAGATCTGCGAAGTAGGAAGGCTGGCAATGCTGCGGCTGACGTCGTAAATGCCAACCGCCCGCTCGCCCAACAGCTTGCCGACGATCAATTTGTCCGCGTTCATATAGACATGCCAGAGCACCCTGGTGAAGGTGATCTCAACGCCATAACCGAGCAGGGTGCGGCCACCGCTTGGCTTCAGAGGCCAAGTCGGCCGCCAACTGTTGACGCGCCAGAACCATAGGGTGGCGAAAGTCTGGCCAACAAAAAAGCCGCCGACGATCGACCAATAGCCAAAACCGAGCGCAGCCAGTGGGATCGTCACCGCGGATTGAATCAAGGCGCAGCAGACACCCAGCCACAGCACGGTTTGAAAGTGCAGTTCCCGGCGCAGCAGAGCGACCGGTACCGTATTCAATGCGCCGAAAAAGAAGCCAAAGCCCAGCACCGCCAGCAAGCGCTGCAGCGCCGGCATATTGAAGAAATCAGCCACCGGCCAGCTAATGGCTATTACCAGCAGGCACAGGAAACCGCTTGCCAGCACCGAAATGGCGAAGCAGCCGTTGAGTTCTTCCTTGCTCACCTGCTTGCGCTGGACGATGGCCGCGCCGAGACCGATTTCGTTGAAGAATCCGATCAATCCTGTGACCGTGCTTGCCATCGCCATCAAGCCGAAATCTTCGGGCGTCAGCAGGCGCGCCAGCAGCAAAGTCGAGCAGAGGGAAATGATCTTGGCCAAGCCAGCGCCGATGCTGTTGGCTCCGACCGCGCGGACCACGAGGCGTCGCAGGCCATCACTCATGGTGTTGCTCTTTTTGGTCGGACTGCGACAAGTCGCGCAGTCGGGCGTGCATCGATGGCGCAGGGGGCATCATTGGGGTTCCTCATCGGTTCAATCCAGGGCAAGACTGCGGTGAAATGCCGCTCGACCGCACCGCTGGCGCGTTTCAATGCGGCCGGGGCTCGAGCAGACTGGGTTTTGTCGCCGGCAGTGATCACGGCCAGCCAATGGGCCGCCAGACTTGCAGCATCGGTGGCGAGCAGCAATGCGTCTTCTTCGACCAGGATCTGGTAGACGGGAAAGGAGGGATAGCTGTGGTTCCAGCCGGGCATGACCGTGACTGCGCGCTCAAATCCCAGCGGCTCCAGCACGTTATGGTCAACGCCCACATGGGCGACTTTGGCCGCAGCGTAGAAATCGCGCAAGTCTCCCATCGTGTCAAGGACCAGGCATTCGCAATTGGCTGAAATGACCGACTGCCCGATCGCTGACCGGTACTGGGTGGTCAAGCCGCGCTGTTCCAGCAACTGGGTCAGCAACAGCATCCGCTCCTGCACCTCGGGATGGCGCGGGGCCAGCACGAGCAGCGCATTGGCATGGATCGTCTTGACAATGCAGAAGGCATCGAGCACCGCGTTTTGTTCGGCCTCACTGGTGACGCAGCCTGCCACCACGACCGGGCGTGCAGCGTCCAGCAAGGCTTTCAGCAAATGCGGGCTATGGGCTAGTTCAGGTCGCCAGTCCGTACGCGTCATCGCGTCAAACTTGATGTTGCCGGTGATGGCCAGGCGGCTTTTCTCGGCGCCCGCCAGGATCAACTGATTTGCCGCTTCCCGGGTCTGAACGCAGATCATGTCGAAGGCGCGCAAAAAGTCGCGCCCGAACAAGCGGCGCTCAAGCCCATCCATACGGCAGGCCGGCGTATAGCCATAGAGCCAGCCGTTGATGATGACTGCTGCAGCTTGCCGGCGTTTGGCCTCGATGACGAAGGCCATCGAGAACCTGCAGGGCGCATCCGATGGAAGGCAGGGAATCTCTGCCACCACCAGCAAGTCGGGCGGATATTGCCTGCCCAGTGCGGCCGCATCGCTGTGATGGCCATGGCTGACGCAGACGACGGCGCCCGGGTAACGGGCTTCGTAGCTGGCCCGGTAATGGGCATGGTCGGTGATCAGCACCAGGCGCTGGGTCGGCAGCCGTTGTGTCAACTGGCCCAACCAGGGTTCGATGGCGTTGAGCTCGCCGATCGTCGATACAAAAACCCACAAAGACGGGCAGGGTGGCCCTGCTTCAGGCAAGGAAAGTTGGCCACGGGTGTTGTTGCCGCGCAGATCGCTCAGGCGTTCGAGTTGCCGGAAAAATGCCCATTTGATCCTTAACCAGGGACCGATCCGGGTCTTGCGGGGTAATGACTGGCTCATCTCGTTTCTAGCCCGTCAAGGCATTGAGTTGCAAGGCCAAGGCTTCAGTCCGGCTGCGGCGCGAAGCCGACTGCACGATGCCGTGGTCTGGCAATTCGGCAGTTGCGGCACATACCTGGTCGATGAAATCGGGCAGCAAGCGTTCGATTTCTTCTGGGCTGTCGAGCCGCGCGATTGAATGGATGCCGATGTTGTCCAATAGCGCGCCTGTGTCGCCTTCCCGGTCGGTCAAGCCCAGGATCGGCTTGGCGCAGCGCATGTACTCGTAGACCTTGGCAGGGGTTTGTTGGTTGCAGCCTGCCCCTTGCATGAGCAGCAAGGCATCGGCTTGCAGCATTTCCTGCAAGGCTTGCCCATACGCGGTGGGCGGCAAGATCTCGATCAGATCCTGCACATTGTTTGAAATTGCCAGGTCGCGCAGCAATTGCTCATGGACCGCCGCCCTGAAGCGCAATTTGAACTGGCCTTGTTTCAAATGCCCGGCTCGTTTGAGCCTTCCGAGGGCGATGAACAATGCGCCGGGGTCACGCTCATTGGGGTAGACGATGCCGCTGTGCAGCAGCGTGAAGGCCCCCTTGTTGAGCCTGGAATTAGCAGGCAGTTTCGCTGCGGCGAAGCTGCTTTCGTCGTAACCGTTTTCGATCGAGGTGATCCGCGCTGCAGCAGCCGGGTATCGTTCCCGGTAGAGGCGGGCGGCTCCCGGGCTGGCGAAGACATTGAGCCGGGCCTGCTGCATCGCGCTTTGCTCGATCGCGCTGAATTGAAGCCAGGTCTTGGGGTCGGACGGATAGCCTTGCTGGGCCATCGGATCGCGAAAGTCGGCTACCCAAGGCAAGCCGCTGCGACGCGCCAATTCCGCGCCAATCAGATGCGCGGTGGCGATGGGATAGGTCGACCAGATCAGGTCAGGCTTGAACTCTTCGATCATGCGCAGCCCTTCACGGATTGCGCCGAACTTCCATGACACCCAGCGATCTGGCCTGGCCATTGCCGCGATATAGCGGCCACCGACGGACAACTGGCGTGCCGTATCCATGGCGAAGGCTCGACGCACGACACAGGACGCCGGTACTTCCCGGTCGAGGTCAGGGCTGCAGCGCTCGTAAGCGCGGGTACTGGCTGTCAACACCATAGCATGCCAGCCGAATTCGGGCAGATGCTGGGCAAAGCGCAAGGTGCGTTGAACGCCGCTGCTCCCGGCCAAGGGCGGGAAGTGATAGGCCACCATCAGCAGCTTTTTCATCGGTTCGAGAAATTCATCAATGAGATCGGTCTCATGTGGACCCTTCAACCTCGGCGGCCGAGTCGGTGGAAGTTGCCGGGGTTACTTCAGCGGCTTGGGCTGTTTCGGGTTCGCTGCCTTTGACGGGCTCGAGCCAACGGCCTGCTTGCTCCAGTCTTTTGCGCAATTCGGGCCTGAAGAATCCTCGTGCCATCGCCTTGTGGGCATAGACCAGGGCCTGATCAAAGTTCTTCATGTCCGAATAGAGCAGGCCGATGTTGTACAAGGTGAAACCGTTGTCGCCGGCCAGCTTGACGACCAGATCAAGCTGCTTGACTGCATCGGCAGGCCGGGAATTGCTGACCAGAAATTGGGCATAAAGCAGCTTCACCACATGGTCGTCGGCCTTGTAGCGGATGCCCCGGTCGAAATAGCATTCGACGGGGTAGGGCATATGTGGCAACTGCAAGGATTTGATCTTTACGCTCCATTTCATGATCGACACCAGCGCGCGATGGTGATTCGGCGAAGCGCGCAAGGTGTAGGCCAGATCGCCACCGAGGTAGCCTCGGTTGCCGCGAATCAGGTTTTCAACCACGGGAACGAAGTGGGCGCCCTCGACTTCGATGTGCTCTGCCTGGGTTGCATAGCGATAGTCCCAGCGCGGCGTGCCGAGGTCGCCGCAGGCGTTCGCATCGACTTGAGCGACTGCTGCATTGCCAAGCAGCAAGCAGGCAAAAGCGAGTTGCCAGGCAGGCAATGGTTTCAGCTTCACAGGACTTCCGCCATGGCGTTCTGCTTCAGTTGGCGCAAGGTCAAAGCCACCAAGGCGCTGTGGTCCTGCGTACGGGAAAATATATGGTCAGCCTCTGCAATGTCGATCCGCTTCAGCTTCGGCATCTGCATGGCCCGACGCCATTGCGCATCGGTCTGGCAATGTTCGATGAATTCCTTGGCGACCAGATCGCGTCCGCTGAGGATCAAGGTCACCGTCCCCCGAAATCCCAGCAGTCCCTCGGCCATGAGTGCCTGGAATGATTGTTTCTGGTCCGCTGCTGTCGGCCGGCTCTGCCAGGCCATCGACGCATTGCGCGCCAGCCCGGCCAGTGCATGGCTGCCGACTTTTCCTTGCATCAGCTTCGACCAGAATTCGGCCTGCATCAGCCTGCGGCCGTAATAATGTTTGACATGGGCTTTCGCCAGGCTTGCTTGCGAGCGCACCCAGGGGTTGAGCAGGAACAGTCCGGTCAAGCGAGCATCCGGCCTTGACCGTACGTCAAGCAAGGCGGCCGATGCGCCATCGCACAAACCCCAGAGCATTGCTTCCTTGAGCTTGGAGGATTGCGCCATCAGCGCATCGACAGCTGCACCGATGTCCTGGCTGATGCTTTCAAAGTCGCGCGGCTCACCCTCGCTGTCGCCCATGCCGCGGTAGTCGAAACGCAGTACGGTGTAGCCTGCAGCGGCCAAGGAGCGGGCCAGCAAAGTGAACATGCGGTGACTGCCCGCCCGGTATTGCGGGCCGCCGACGACGATCACGACGCCGATCGGCGCGGTCTGGCCCTTGGCCGGTGCAGCAATGATGCCCAGCAGCGACTCGCCTGCGCAATCGAATTGAACCGTTGATTCGGTGTAGTTCATGCCATTGCTGCCGCGGGCAGGCTGACAGCAGCGGCCCGCAGCGCGGCGGTTGTGGCAGCAATCAGTTCTGGTGCTTGCTCGATTTCGCTGGTTTGCCAGAACGCCGGCCCTTGCACCACATGGCTGCGGCAAGCGCTGCCGGTCCAACGCGCCAAGGTCTGCGCCCCTGTCACCGTGATGCCGCCGTCGGCGCCGAGTTCGAACCATTCAAGCTGCCCGCCGGAATTAGGCAAGAGCGTCGCAGCAGCCAGGCCCTCGGCGATTGCCGGATTCAGCTGATAGCCGGCGACCTCGACCGATTTACCCTCGGCCAGATCCTGTTGCAGCTGTTTCATCAAGCCTTTGCTGCCCGCAGTCTGGAGGTCGACGGCAAGCTTCAGGCGCAGGAACTGCTGCAAGGCTTGTTTGCCTGACACGACTGCTTGCCAGAAACAGAAGTTACACATTTCGTCGAGTTGCGCCGCAGCGTCGGCCGCGACCAGACAGCCGGCCCGCAGACCCCAAAGCCAGAGTGGAGCCTCCTGGTGCAAGGCGTCGACTTGACCGAGCCAGTGGCAGGCGCTGATCACGTCGTCGACCCAATCCTGCCAAGAGGCTTGGCCAAAGTCGTCTGAGCTGTCGCCGCAGCCCCGCAAGTCGATCTGCAGCACGCTGAAGCCCGCTGCGGCGAAGGCGCGTGCCTGCAAGGCAGCCATGCGGCGCGACTTGTTCATCTCTTCAGCGAAGGGGTGAACGTAGACGATTCGTCCCCTCACTTGCTGGCCTTGAGCGCGATGGAACAAACAAAAGCGCTGGCCTCCTGCGGCCGCATCGAGAAAAAAAGCTTTCATTGCGTGGGCAACGGCATGAGCCTTGCTGCAACAAAATCGGTCAGGCTGCCGACGCTGGCAAAGGTTGCGCCGTCGATGTCATCGTCGTCGATCAACAGCCCCAGACGGTCTTCAAAAGCGCTCAGGAGGCTGATGACCGCCATTGAGTCAAGCTCGGGCATTGCGCCGAGCAGCAGCGTGTTGCGCGTGAATCCGGCGCTGCGCCCGTTGAGGCTCAGGACCTCGTCGACGATACGCAGAACCTGCGTTGCGATATCCATGCTGTGGTTTGGTTTCATTCGATCCAGACTTGTCTTCAGGTCAGTTGCGGAATCGATGGTAATGGCGGCAATCGCTTGCACATAGTCAATTGGGCCCCTCATCCCCGGGGCGTTTTGTGCATTGATTTGCCGGGCTTTCGCTTACGCTGAGACATCGAATCGCGCTGCTGTGTATCGCGATGCCCAATGCAATTTCAGACCCCAAATCTTGATCCCAATGACTGCCACCCGCGTGCACCCTGAGTCGGTATTCCTGCACGAGTTGCCGCTGCGCCAGGCCGATCGACGCCCCGATCAGGTGGCGCTGAAATATGCCGATCAGCGCCTCAGCTACGCCGGCTTGCAGGCCTCGATCGATGGCCTGGCCGCCGGCTTGGCAGCAATCGGACTGCAGCGCGGCGAGCGCCTTGCGATCTATCTTGAAAAGCGCCCGGAGACCGTCATCGCCAGCTTCGGCGCGACAGCGGCAGGGCTCGCCTTCGTGCCGATCAATCCGCTGCTCAAGAGCGAGCAGGTCGGCTTCATCCTGCGCGACTGCGACGTGACCGTATTGGTGACGACGCCGGGTCGGCTGGCTTTGCTGTATGCCACGCTCGGTTCATGCCCGGCATTGCGCCATATCGTCCTGACCGATGAACCCGAGCCGATGGTCGCGCTCACTGGCGTCGAGTTGCTGCGCTGGGGCCAACTGCTCGATGCACAGCCTGTCAGTGGCCCGCGACTGATCGACTCCGACATCGCGGCCATTCTCTATACCTCGGGCAGCACCGGCCAGCCCAAGGGCGTGGTGCTGTCGCACCGCAATCTGGTTGCCGGTGCCAAGAGCGTTGCCGGCTATTTGCAGAACCGGCCTGACGACATCCTGCTGGCCGCCTTGCCCTTGTCCTTTGATGCCGGATTCAGCCAGCTGACAACCGCTTTCCATAGCGGCGCGTCGGTGGTGCTCTTGAACTATCTGCTGCCGCGCGATGTGCTCAATGCGATCGAGCGCGAGCATGTCACCGGTCTGACCGGCGTGCCGCCGCTCTACATCCAGTTGGCGCAGCTTCGTTGGCCGGCGGCTGCCAATCAACATCTGCGCTATTTCGCCAATACCGGCGGGCGCATGCCGCGCGAGACGCTGAGTTTGCTTCGCCAGCAATTGCCCGCTGCCAAGCCCTATCTGATGTATGGGCTGACCGAAGCATTCCGCTCAACCTATCTGCCGCCCGAAGAAGTCGACCGGCGACCCGATTCGATCGGCAAGGCGATACCGAACGCCGAGATCCTGGTGCTGCGCGAGGACGGCAGCGCCTGCGCAGTTGACGAGCCTGGGGAGCTGGTACACCGCGGACCGCTGGTCGCCAGCGGCTATTGGAATGATGCCGAAAAGACGGCAGAGCGCTTCAAGCTGCTGCCGCAAGCTGTGCGGCCCGGTGGGCTGCAATTGCCCGAATATGCGGTCTTTTCCGGCGATACCGTGCGCCGGGACAGTGAAGGTTTTTTGTATTTCATCGGTCGGCGCGACGAGATGATGAAGACCTCGGGGTACCGCGTCAGCCCGACCGAAGTCGAAGAGGTCCTCTACGCAACCCGCTTGGTCGGCGAATGCGTGGCCTTCGGTGTTGATCATCCGACGCTGGGCCAGGCCATCCAGGTCATTGCCACCGCACCGGCTGGCGAGTCAAGCATCGATCTGGAAGCGCTGCAATCGCAATGCCGGCAGTTGATGCCCGCCTATATGCTGCCGGCTGGCGTCGAACTTCAGCCAGGGCCCTTGCCGCGCAACCCGAACGGCAAGATCGACCGCAAGTTGCTGGCGGCTGAGTGGCTGGAGCGCCAGCCATGATCGATGCCATTGCCAGCAAACCAGTACATGTAGCGATGTCGCAATTCGCAAGGCGCGACGGCGAGTTGCTGGTTGGGGGCCAAAAGCTTTCGATCCTGGCGATCCGCGCCGGGCAGACGCCTTTTTATGCCTACGACCGCGGGCTGTTGAGAGCCCGCGTGGCGCAACTGCGTCAGGCGATGCCGGCGCAGTTGAAGCTGCATTACGCGATGAAAGCCAATCCGATGCCAGCCCTTGTCGGAATGATGGCCGGCCTGGTCGATGGCATCGATGTGGCCTCGGCGGGCGAGATGAAGCTGGCGCTCGATGCCGGCGCCGACCCGCAGGAAATCAGCTTCGCCGGCCCGGGCAAGCGCGATGTCGAACTGCTGCGGGCGGTGGCGGCCGGGGTGTTGATCAATGTTGAATCACCGCGCGAGCTGCCGGTGCTGGCATCCGCCTCGCAGCAATTGGGGCTGCCGGCGCGGGTGGCGTTGCGGGTCAATCCTGATTTCGAGCTGAAAGGCTCGGGCATGAAGATGGGTGGCGGCCCCAAGCAGTTCGGCATCGACGCCGAGCAGATACCCAAAAACCTGGCTTGGGTCGGCCGCCTCGGACTGGCTTTCGAGGGCTTCCATCTGTTCGCCGGCTCGCAGAATCTGCGCGCCGAGGCGATCTGCGAAGCCCAGACCAAGTCCTATCATCTGGCCTTGCGCCTGGCTGAGCATGCACCGTCGCCGGTCAAGTTCCTGAACCTCGGTGGTGGTTTCGGCATTCCCTATTTTCCTGGGGAGCAGCGGCTTGATCTGGCGCCGATTGGTGACAATTTGCAGCGCCTGATCGATCGTGCTTCATCCGAGCTGCCGCAAGCGGGCCTCGTGATCGAGCTGGGTCGCTATCTGGTGGCGGAGGCCGGTGTTTATGTCACCCGCATCATCGACCGCAAGATGTCGCGGGGTCAGCTCTACCTGGTGGCCGATGGCGGACTCAATCATCATCTGGCGGCGTCCGGCAATTTCGGCCAGGTAATCCGCAAGAACTATCCGGTGGCGATCGGCAATAAAACCGGCGAACTGGCGCGTGAATCGGCCTCGGTGGTCGGGCCATTGTGTACACCGCTGGACCTGTTGGCCGACCGGATCGAGCTGCCGATTGCCGAAGTCGGCGACCTGGTTGTGGTCTTCCAATCGGGCGCATATGGGCGCAGCGCCAGCCCCGAGGGCTTTCTCGGCCATCCGAATTGTGTGGAATTGCTGGTTTAGGCTATCTAGTTGCGATTGAGTAAGCGCTTCGTCAGAGACAGGCGGCACAGTCACATCCGGTAATATTTGCAAATCCGCAATTCGGCCCATCAGAGGAGACGAGACCATGAGTGAGACCCATATCTACCTGCCCAGTCAGGAATGGCAAGAGCAAGCCCATATCAAGGGCATGCCCGCTTATCAGGCCTTGGTGGCCGAGGCAGAGGCTGATTACCAGGGTTATTGGGCCAGGCTGGCGCGCGAGTTCCTGAGCTGGCAAACGCCGTTCACCAAAGTCTTGAACGACAGTGATGCACCGTTCTTCAAGTGGTTCGAGGATGGCCGCCTGAACGCTTCGTACAACTGCCTGGACCGTCATGTCGAGGCCGGCCTGGGCGACAAGACCGCGATCATCTTCGAGGCCGACGACGGCAGCGTCACCAAGGTCAGTTATAGCCAGATGCTGGCAAGGGTGGCCCAGTTGGCCAACGCCTTGCGCAACCGCGGCGTCAAGAAGGGCGATCGTGTCGTCATCTATATGTCGATGTCGGTCGAGGGCGTGGCCGCAATGCAGGCCTGCGCGCGTATCGGCGCGATCCACTCGGTGGTTTTCGGCGGTTTTTCGGCCAGCAGCTTGCGCGACCGCGTGCAAGACGCCGGTGCGGTGATGGTGATCACCGCCGACGAGCAAATGCGTGGCGGCAAGGCGCTGCCCCTGAAAGCGATCGTCGATGAAGCGCTGGCCGATGGCGCTTGCCCGAGCCTGAAAGACGTGATCGTCTACAAGCGTACCGGCGGCAAGATCGGCTGGGTCGAAGGCCGCGACCATTGGCTGCACGATGTGACTGACGGCCAATCGACCGTCTGTGAGCCTGAATGGGTCGAAGCCGAACATCCTTTGTTCCTGCTCTACACCTCGGGTTCGACCGGCAAGCCCAAGGGCGTGCAGCACAGCACCGGCGGCTATATGCTGCATGCTGCATTGACGACCAAGTGGACCTTCGATCTGAAGCCGGACGATGTGTTCTGGTGCACCGCCGACATCGGCTGGGTTACCGGCCACAGTTACATCACCTATGGACCTTTGGCGCTGGGCGGCACCGAGATCGTCTTTGAAGGCGTACCGACCTACCCGGATGCTGGCCGCTTCTGGAAGACGATCGAGAAGCACAAGGTCTCGATTTTCTACACTGCACCGACCGCCATCCGTTCCTTGATCAAGGCGGCGGAAAGCAATCAAGCCGTCCACCCTGATCGCTATGACCTGAGTTCGCTGCGCTTGCTCGGATCGGTCGGCGAGCCGATCAATCCTGCAGCCTGGGAGTGGTACCACCTGCATATCGGCGGCGGCCGCTGCCCGATCGTCGACACCTTCTGGCAGACTGAAACCGGTGGTCACATGATCACGCCGCTGCCGGGCGCCACACCGCTGGTGCCGGGTTCCTGCACGCTGCCTTTCCCCGGCATCACCGTGGCCATCGTCGACGAGATGGGTAACGATGTACCGAACGGGCAGGGCGGCATTCTGGTGGTGAAGAAGCCCTGGCCTTCGATGATCCGCAATATCTATGGAGATCCGGAGCGTTTCAAGAAGAGCTACTACCCGGATGAGCTGAAGGGCTATTACCTGGCTGGCGACGGCGCAATCCGCGACGCCGATACCGGCTACTTCACCATCACCGGCCGCATCGACGATGTCTTGAATGTCAGCGGACACCGCATGGGCACGATGGAAATCGAGTCGGCTCTGGTCAGTTGTACCGAACTGGTTGCCGAAGCGGCTGTGGTCGGTCGTCCTGATGACACGACGGGTGAAGCGATCTGCGCCTTTGTCGTGCTGAAAGGCCCGCGCCCGACCGGCGAGGAGGCCAAACGCATTGCCACCGTGCTGCGCAACTGGGTCGCCAAGGAAATCGGCCCGATTGCCAAGCCCAAGGACATCCGTTTCGGCGACAACCTGCCCAAGACCCGCAGCGGCAAGATCATGCGCCGCCTGCTCCGCTCCGTCGCCAAAGGCGAAGCCATCACCCAAGACACCAGTACTTTGGAGAACCCGGCGATTCTCGATCAGTTGGCGGAGACCAACTGAGCGAGAGGCGTGTCGGTTAACCGGCACGCACGCCGCAGGCGTTCGCCGGGTTCGGGGGTCACTGACTTCGCGCAGCGAAGTCATGGGATCACCAGAATCGGGCGGATCAGTTGGCGGAGACCAACTGATAGAGATGCGTGCCGGGTTCGGGGATCACTGACTTCGCGTAGCGAAGTCATGGGATCACCAGAACCACGCCGATCAGTTGGCGGAGACCAACTGAGCGAGAAGCGTGTCCGGTTTGGGGATCACTGACTTCGCGCAGCGAAGTCTCAGGATCCCCAGGCCCGGGATGGGTGGAATTTCCGCGTGAGAAACTGCCTGAAGTCTGGCCTTCGGGTTATTTTCGGGGCCGTCGAATACGCTCAAGATAGTTAATCTATTACTTTGTATAAGTAATATAACTGTCTGTCGTTGTAAGAAAATTATTTCTCGGCGGCTCGAAATTCCCGCATTCCGACCTGCGGTCTCATGGCGGGCTACGGGTGATCACGCAGTCAGGCACAGCGGTCATTTCACCGTCAAGATCCATTGCGCCAATTGCTTGGCTTCGGCTGGATTGACCTGAGCATTGGCAGGCATCGGCACCGGTCCCCATGCGCCTGAGCCACCTTTGATGATTTTTTCGGCCAGGCGATTCACCGCGTCTTTGTCGTTGACGTATTTGGTCGCGACAGCCTTGTAAGCCGGCCCCACCAGTTTCTTGTCGACGGCATGGCAGGCCATGCAGTTCTTCTTCATGGCCAGTTCAGCATTGGCGAAGACATTGGGGCTCAGCAGCAAAGCAGCCAGGGTGGCAACAAGTTGAATCGAAGATTTCATGATTTTCCTTTTTGCGCCGGCTCGCCGGCAGCGTCAGCCGATTAGTCGATTAGTCGAACTTGTAGCTCAAATTTGATTCTTGCCGCTGCGCGGCAGCGGGCCCGCGCCGCAAGCGGCACTGGCTGATCTCGCAAGCGAGATCACTCAAACTTGTAGCGCAAATTTGATCCT
>CAMDHE010000073.1 GCA_945898095.1 Roseateles toxinivorans
CTGGACCTCGAGGTGCCGATCCGCGCTCAGTACATCCGGGTGCTGTTTGCCGAAATCACCCGGCTGCTGAACCATCTGATGTGGCTTGGTGCCCATGGTCTTGATTGCGGCGCGATGAATGTGCTGATCTACGCTTTCCGCGAGCGCGAAGATCTTTTTGACATGTACGAAGCGGTGTCGGGCGCGCGCATGCATGCGGCTTATTTCCGGCCGGGCGGCGTCTACCGCGATCTGCCTGAACAGATGGCGCAGTACAAGGTCAGCAAGATCAAGAATGCCAAGACGATCGCGATGCTCAACGAGAATCGCTCGGGTAGCCTGCTCGATTACATCGAGGATTTCTGCAAGCGTTTCCCGAAGAACGTCGACGATTACGAGACCTTGTTGACCGACAACCGGATCTGGAAGCAGCGCACCGTCGGTATCGGCGTGGTCTCGCCCGAACGAGCGTTGAACCTCGGTTTCACCGGTGCAATGCTGCGCGGCTCGGGTATTGCCTGGGATCTGCGCAAGTCCCAGCCCTACGATGTCTACGCCAAGATGGACTTCGATGTACCGATCGGAACTCATGGCGATACCTATGACCGCTATCTGGTGCGGGTCGAGGAAATGCGTCAGTCAAATCGGATCATGCAGCAATGCGTCGCTTGGTTGCGGGCAAACCCGGGCCCGGTAATTACCGACAACCCCAAGGTTGCACCGCCCGCGCGCGTCGACATGAAGTCGAATATGGAAGCCTTGATCCATCACTTCAAGCTTTTCACTGAAGGCTTCCACGTACCAGCCGGAGAGGCTTATGCGGCGGTCGAGCATCCCAAGGGGGAGTTCGGCATTTATATCGTCAGCGATGGTGCCAACAAGCCTTATCGCCTGAAGATCCGTGCGCCTGGTTTTTCCCATCTGGCCGCGCTGGACGAAATGTCGCGTGGTCACATGATTGCTGACGCCGTTGCCGTGATCGGCACGATGGACATTGTTTTCGGCGAGGTCGACCGATGAGCGAAGAATTTGTTTTGAGCGTGGCCACCGAAGCCCTTTTTGCCCGCGAAGTCGCCAAGTATCCGGCCGAGCAAAAGGCATCAGCGGTAATGGCCTGCCTGGCCATCGTCCAGAATGACATCGGTTATGTGTCGCGCGCCAGCGAGGATGTGGTGGCGGCCTATCTGGGCATGCCGCCGATCGCAGTCTACGAGGTCACGACTTTTTACAATATGTACAACCAGCGGCCGCTGGGAAAGTACAAGTTGAACGTTTGCACCAATCTGCCTTGCCAGTTGCGCAACGGTCAGCAGGCGCTGAATCATTTGTGTGAAAAGCTCGGTGTCGAAGCGGGCGGCACCACCGCTGACGGCTTGTTCACCGTGCAGCAGAGCGAATGCCTGGGTGCTTGTGCCGATGCGCCGGTGCTGCTGGTCAACGACCGGCAGATGTGCAGTTTCATGAGCCATCAACGTATCGACGAGCTGGTCGATACCTTGAAAGCCCATGCCGGCGAGAACTGAAGGATGGCAAGCATGCTGGATCTCTCCAAGTTTCAGGCCAATGGCAGTGAAACCTGTTTCCATGACCGACATATCGAGCCGCAAATCGTTGCTGGTTTGAATGGCGGCAACTGGCGTCTGAAGGACTATGAGGCGCGCGGTGGTTATGCAGCCTTGCGCAAGATTCTGAAGGGCGAGGGTGCTGCTGAAGGCCTGCCGCTGACCCAGGACCAGGTAATTGCCGAAGTCAAGGCCTCGGGACTGCGCGGTCGCGGTGGTGCCGGCTTCCCGACCGGGTTGAAGTGGAGCTTCATGCCACGCCAGTTCCCGGGTGCGAAATACCTGGTCTGCAACTCGGACGAAGGCGAGCCGGGCACCTGCAAGGATCGCGACATCCTGATGTTCAATCCGCATATCGTCATCGAAGGCATGGCGATTGCCGCATTCGCGATGGGCATCAAGGTCGGCTACAACTATATTCACGGCGAAATTTTCGAGGTCTACGAGCGCTTCGAAACCGCACTCGAAGAAGCCCGCGCTGCAGGCTTGCTGGGGGACAATATTCTCGGCTCGGAGTTCAGTTTTCAGCTGCATGCTTCGCATGGCTTTGGCGCCTATATCTGCGGCGAAGAAACAGCGTTGCTTGAATCCCTCGAAGGCAAGAAGGGCCAGCCCCGCTTCAAGCCACCTTTCCCTGCCAGTTTCGGCCTCTATGGCAGACCGACGACGATCAACAACACCGAGACCTTTGCCGCCGTGCCATGGATCATCCGCAATGGCGGCAAGCCTTATCTCGAGATCGGCAAGCCCAACAACGGTGGTACCAAGCTGTTCTCGGTCTCGGGTGATGTCGAGCGCCCAGGCAATTACGAGATTCCGCTCGGGACGCCATTCGCGAAACTGCTGGAACTCGCCGGCGGCGTGCGCAAGGGACGGCAATTGAAGGCCGTGATTCCTGGCGGCAGTTCGGCACCGATCCTGCCGGCCAGCGTGATGATGGAATGCACGATGGACTATGACTCGATCGCCAAGGCCGGGTCGATGCTGGGTTCGGGTGCCGTCATCGTCATGGACGACAGCCGTTGCATGGTCAACAGCTTGTTGCGGCTGGCTTATTTCTATGCCCATGAGTCCTGCGGCCAATGCACGCCATGCCGCGAAGGCACCGGCTGGATGCACCGTGTGATCGAACGCATCGCGCAAGGAAAAGGCCGGATCGAGGACATCGATCTGCTGAACTCGGTGGCTGACAACATCCAGGGCCGCACGATTTGTGCGCTCGGCGATGCGGCGGCGATGCCGGTGCGCGCCATGATCAAGCATTTCAAACAAGAGTTCGTTCATCTGATCGAACACAAGACGGCAATGGTGCCGGCCTCGCTCTGAGCGCAGGACAGGACAAGCAATGGTTGAAATTGAACTCGACGGTCAAAAGGTAGAGGTTGCGGCCGGCAGCATGGTCATGCATGCCGCCGAAAAAGCCGGGACCTATATCCCGCATTTCTGCTATCACAAGAAGCTCTCGATTGCTGCCAACTGCCGCATGTGTCTGGTGGATGTGGAAAAGGCGCCCAAGCCGATGCCAGCCTGCGCGACACCGGTGACGCAGGGCATGATCGTTCGCACCAAGAGTGAAAAAGCCATCCAGGCCCAGAAGGGCGTGATGGAATTCCTGCTGATCAACCATCCACTCGATTGCCCGATCTGCGACCAGGGCGGTGAATGCCAGTTGCAGGATCTTGCGGTCGGCTATGGCGGCGGCAAGTCGCGCTACACGGAAGAAAAGCGTGTTGTCTTCCACAAGAACGTCGGTCCTTTGGTGTCGATGGAAGAAATGAGCCGCTGCATCCATTGCACGCGTTGCGTTCGTTTTGGCCAGGAAATCGCTGGCGTGATGGAACTCGGCATGGCCCATCGCGGCGAACATGCCGAGATCCAGACCTTTGTTGGCCGCTCGGTCGACTCGGAGTTGTCGGGCAATATGATCGATATCTGCCCGGTCGGCGCGCTGACCAGCAAACCCTTCCGCTATAGCGCCCGCACTTGGGAGCTGTCACGTCGCAAGAGCATCAGCCCGCATGACAGCACTGGTGCCAACCTGATCATCCAGGTCAAGAACAACCAGGTGATGCGTGTCGTTCCGCTCGAGAACGAGGCGGTCAACGAATGCTGGATTGCCGACCGCGATCGCTTTTCCTATGAGTCGCTGAACAGCAGCGAGCGGTTGACTCAGCCGATGATCAAGCAGGGCGGCGCCTGGAAAACCGTCGACTGGACGACTGCACTTGAATATGTCGCCAATGGCCTGAAGAACATCAAGGCTGACCATGGCGCGGCTGCGATCGGTGCGCTGGGCTCAGCCCACAGCACGGTCGAAGAGCTGTATTTGCTGGGCCAGTTGATGCGCGGTCTGGGCAGCCAGAATATTGACCATCGCTTGCGCCAGGCTGATTTCAGCAATCAGGCGCAAGCCGGTCATGCCCATTGGCTCGGGACCTCGATTGCCTCCTTGAGCAGTCTCGACCGAGCGCTGGTCATCGGATCGTTCCTGCGCAAGGACCATCCGCTGTTTGCGCAGCGACTGCGTCAGGCTGTTCGTCAGGGCGGACAGGTGCTGAGCATCAACGCGAGTGCGGATGACTGGCTGATGCCGGTTGCCGCCCGCATCAACGTTGCACCGGGCGCCTGGGTTCAAGCATTGGCCGATGTCGCCACCGCAATTGCCGCTGCTACCGGCGCTGCTGCCCCGGCAACAGGCCAGGCAACCGAAGCGGCGCAGGCCATCGCAACCGCCTTGCTGTCAGGGCAAAGCAAAGCTTTGTTGCTCGGTAATCTGGCTGCCCAGCATCCTCAAGCAGCCAGTCTGCTGAGCTTGGCCAACTGGATCGCCGCTCAGGTTGGCGCCAGCGTCGGTTATCTGAGTGCTGCTGCGAATACCGTCGGCGCACAGCTGGTCGGGGCCCTGCCGCAAGCAGGTGGTTTGGATGCCGGGCAGATGCTGGCAGGCCCAGGACTGAAGGGCTTGCTTCTGCTGAACAATGATCCCTTGCTCGACAGTGCCAATCCGGTGGCTGCCGCTACGGCAATGGCCGGCGCCGGCATGGTCGTCGTGATGGGTTCGTTCAAGACCGGCCTCGATTACGCCGATGTGCTGTTGCCGACTGCTCCGTTCACCGAGACTTCGGGCACTTTCATCAATGCAGAAGGTCTGGCGCAGAGTTTTGTCGGTGTCGTCAAGCCATTGGGCGAGACAAGGCCGGGCTGGAAGATTCTGCGTGTGCTCGGAAATCTGCTGGCCATCGATGGCTTTGCTCAGGATAGTTCGGAGCAGGTGCGAGATGAAGCGCTGGGGCAGGGTGCCGACCTTGGCGCCAGGTTGAGTAATTCATCCTCTGCCTTGGTTCATTTCCCTGTCTCGACCGATGCCTATGAACGACTGGCCGATGTGCCGATTTACGCGACCGACATCCTGGTCCGCAATGCGAGCTCGTTGCAGTTGACGCAGGACGCCCGTCAAGCTGCGATGGCTTCCTTGCCCAAGGCCTTGTGGGAACAACTGGAATTGAGCCCTGGCGCGCAGGTCCGGGTCACACAAGCAGGTGGTGGCGCGGTGCAACTACCGGCCAGGTTGGACGCTGGTCTGGCGGCCAATGTCGTGCGGGTGCCGGCAGGTTTGCCAGAAACAGCAGCCCTCGGTGCCGGCTTTGGCACCCTGACCGTTGCCAAGGCATGAGGCGAGGACAGCAATGATTGAAAACTTCAACCAAATCGGGCTGTCGCTGCTCGGCGGAGCCTGGCCTGTGGTCTGGACGCTGATCAAGATCATCGTGCTGGTAGCACCGCTGATGGGCTGCGTCGCCTATCTGACGTTGTGGGAGCGCAAGGCGATCGGCTGGACCCAGATCCGGCCAGGACCGAATCGGGTCGGCCCGTTCGGACTGTTGACGCCGATTGCCGATGCGGTCAAGTTGATCTTCAAGGAAATCATCGTTCCGTCGGCGGCCAACAAGAGGTTGTTCTTCCTTGGCCCGGTCATGACGATCATGCCGGCGCTGGCCGCCTGGGTGGTTGTGCCGTTCGGGCCGGATGTGGTGCTGGCCAATGTCAATGCGGGTCTGCTGTTGCTGATCGCGATCACCTCGATGGAGATCTACGGCGTGCTGATCGCCGGTTGGGCATCCAATTCGAAATACGCCTTGCTGGGTGCATTGCGCGCTTCGGCGCAGATGGTGTCCTACGAAATCCCGATGGGATTTGCACTGGTCATCGTGTTGATGGTCAGCGGTAGTTTGAACCTCAGCGACATCGTGATGAGCCAGAACAAGGGACTGTTCGCTAGCGCCGGCATGTCCTTTTTGTCCTGGAACTGGCTGCCCTTGTTGCCGGTGTTTATGGTCTATTTCATCTCGGGCCTTGCAGAGACCAACCGCCATCCGTTCGACGTCGTCGAAGGCGAGTCTGAAATCGTTGCCGGTCACATGATCGAGTACTCGGGCATGTCGTTCGCGATGTTCTTCCTGGCTGAATACGCCAACATGATCCTGGTGTCGATCCTGACCGTGCTGCTGTTCCTCGGCGGCTGGTTGTCGCCGCTGGCCATGCTCGATTTCATCCCGGGCTGGATCTGGTTGGGGATGAAGACCTTTGTCGTCGTCACCATGTTCCTCTGGGTGCGCGCTTCTTTCCCACGCTTCCGCTATGACCAGATCATGCGTCTGGGCTGGAAGATATTCATCCCCGTGACCCTGGTCTGGCTGGTCGTCGTCGGCCTGTGGATCCAGTCGCCGTTCAATATCTGGAAGTGACAACTGAGATGTCTGCAGTGAGCACATTCGTCAATTCAATCAAGAGCTTCATGCTGCTTGAGCTGTTCCAGGGCCTGGCCGTGACTGGCCGGCATTTCTTTGCGCGCAATATCACGGTGCAATTCCCGGAAGAAAAAACCCCGATGTCGCCGCGTTTTCGTGGACTGCATGCCTTGCGTCGCTATGAAAACGGCGAAGAGCGCTGCATCGCCTGCAAGCTCTGCGAAGCAGTATGCCCGGCCATGGCGATCACGATTGAATCCGAACAGCGCGAAGACGGTTCGCGCCGGACGACGCGCTATGACATCGACCTGACCAAGTGCATTTTTTGCGGCTTCTGCGAAGAAAGCTGCCCGGTCGATTCGATCGTCGAAACCAGCATCTTCGAATACCACGGTGAAAAGCGCGGTGATCTGTATTTCACCAAGGAAATGCTGCTGGCCGTGGGTGACCGCTACGAAACTGAAATTGCCGCCCAGAAGGAGGCCGACGCCAAGTACCGCTGAAGCGCTGGACCCGGTCACCCAACCGGATCTAGTGGTCTAGGCCCATCTTGCTGGAACCGCATGGACATCACCACTATCCTCTTCTACCTTTTCTCGGCCGTGCTGCTGGGTGCCTCTTTTCGTGTGATCACGGCGCGCAATACCGTCCACGCAGCGCTGTTTTTAATTCTGGCTTTTTTCAACGCCGCCTGCATCTGGATGCTGTTGAAAGCCGAGTTCCTGGCCATTGTGCTGGTGCTGGTCTATATCGGCGCGGTGATGGTGCTGTTCCTGTTCGTTGTGATGATGCTGGATTTCAATTCCGACGGCGCCCGTGATGGCTTCTGGAAGCATATGCCGCTGGCCGGCCTGGTCGGTGCCTTGATCGCGCTTGAAATGGCAGCGATCCTGATGGGTGGATTCAGGCTCAATCAGGCGCCTGAACCAAGTGCCGCAGCCATGCAGTTGGGCAATACCAAGATGCTCGGCATTGCCATTTACACGCAATATCTTTACCCGCTGCAGATCGCCGCAGTACTGCTGCTGGTCGCCATCATCGCGGCGATTGCGCTGACCTTGCGACATCGCACCGACTCGCTCCGGCAAGACCCTTCTGAACAGGTCAAGGTCAAGAAGGCCGACCGCTTGCGCATCATCAAGGTTGCGCCGACGGTCGAGGCCGAACTCCCCGCAGCGGCTGACCAGGGAGCCACATCATGATGACTTTGACCTTGGGACATTTCCTGACCCTGGGAGCGATGCTATTCGCCTTGTCGGTTGTCGGTATTTTCATGAATCGCCGGAACCTGATCGTGCTGCTGATGGCGATCGAGTTGATGCTGCTGGCGGTGAATTTGAACTTCATCGCCTTCTCGCATTACCTCGGCGACATGGCGGGTCAGGTGTTCGTGTTCTTCATCCTGACTGTGGCGGCGGCTGAATCGGCGATCGGCCTGGCCATCCTGGTCGTGCTGTTCCGCAACCGCGCCACCATCAATGTCGATGAGCTCGACGCGCTGAAGGGCTGATAGCCAAATGACTGCACAACTTTCTCAGAACATGCTGCTGGCAGTGCCGCTGGCCCCGCTGGCTGGCGCTGTCGTGGCCGGACTGTTCGGCAAGCAGGTCGGCCGCCGCGGCGCCCATACGATCACAATTCTCGGCGTGCTGATCGCCTTCATCATTTCAGTGATGACGCTGCGTGCAGTGGCGCTTGACGGTGCACGCTTCAACCAGACCATTTATGAATGGATGGTGGTTGGCGGTCTGAAGATGGAAGTCGGATTTCTGATCGACGGACTGACCGCGATGATGATGTGTGTGGTCAGCTTCGTCTCGCTGATGGTGCATATCTACACCATCGGTTATATGGAGGAAGACGCCGGCTATCAGCGCTTTTTCAGCTATATCTCGCTGTTCACCTTCAGCATGCTGATGCTGGTGATGAGCAACAACATGCTGCAACTGTTCTTCGGCTGGGAGGCAGTTGGACTGGTTTCTTACCTGTTGATCGGCTTCTGGTACACCAAGCCAACGGCGATCTTCGCCAATATGAAGGCCTTCCTCGTGAACCGGGTTGGTGACTTCGGTTTCATTCTCGGCATCGGTTTGCTGGTCGCATATGGCGATTCGCTGAACTACGCTGAGATCTTCGCCAAGAAGGACGACCTGGCGCAGATTGCCTTCACTGCGCCGCTGTGGGGCAGCGACTGGATGATGTTGAGCGTAGCCTGCATCTGCCTGTTCATTGGAGCGATGGGCAAAAGCGCGCAGTTCCCCCTGCATGTCTGGCTGCCTGATTCGATGGAAGGTCCGACCCCGATTTCGGCCCTGATCCATGCCGCAACCATGGTGACAGCGGGGATCTTCATGGTCGCCCGCATGAGTCCGCTGTTCGAGTTGTCAGACACAGCCTTGAATTTCGTGCTGCTGATCGGCGCGATCACCGCCTTGTTCATGGGCTTCATGGGCCTGATACAGAACGACATCAAACGCGTCGTGGCCTACTCGACGCTTTCGCAGTTGGGCTATATGACGGTCGCGCTGGGCGCCTCGGCCTATTCGGTCGCAGTGTTCCACCTGATGACCCATGCTTTCTTCAAGGCCTTGCTGTTCCTCGCCGCCGGTTCGGTGATCATCGGCATGCACCATGACCAGGACATCCGCAATATGGGCGGTCTGCGCAAGTACATGCGCATCACCTGGATCACCTCCTTGCTCGGCTCGTTGGCCTTGATCGGCATGCCGCTGTTCTCGGGCTTCTACTCCAAGGACAGCATCATCGAAGCTGTCCATGCCAGCCATCTGCCGGCCGCCGGTTTCGCCTATTTCGCCGTCATGGCCGGTGTTTTCGTGACCGCGTTCTATTCTTTCCGGATGTACTTCCTGGTCTTTCATGGCAAGGAAAACTTCCGCCACAAGCCGTTCCCTGGCGAGCATGACCATCACGATGATCATCACCACGAGCCGCATATTCCGCATGAATCACCTTGGGTGGTGACGGCGCCGTTGATCCTGCTGGCGATTCCGTCGGTCGTGATCGGCTTTATGGCGATCGAGCCGATGCTGTTCGGTGATTTTTTCAAGGATTCGATTGCGGTCAACGGGACCTTGCACCATGCGATGGAGGAACTGAAGCATGAGTTCGACGGCGCTGCAGCCATGGCCTTGCACGGTCTGACGGCATTGCCTTTCTGGCTGGCAATGGCGGGCGTGGCCTTGTCTTATCTGTTCTATATGGTCAAACCTGGGATTCCGGCAACGATCGCGCGCATCTGTTCACCGATCATGGTCTTGCTCGAAAACAAGTACTACATGGACTGGTTCAACGAGAACGTCCTTGCACGTGCAGCGCGCGGCCTCGGCATTGCCTTCTGGCGCGGTGGCGATATGGCATTGATTGACGGGGTATTGATCAATGGCTCGGCGCGCGCGATCGGCAATGTTGCCGGTGTGGTCCGGCGCGTCCAGACAGGCCATCTGTACTGGTATGCGCTGGTGATGATTCTGGGCGTGATCGGTTTGATGACGTGGCAGCTGTGGCCCTTTATATGGCCCCAATTCAAGACCCTTGCCGGTCTCTGATTGAGGGCGGAGAACAAGAATGTTGCTAAGTCTTGCCATATTTCTACCCATCGTCAGCGGCTTGTTGCTGCTGGCTGTCGGGCGTGACGACCAGGCCAATGCGGCGCGCTGGATTGCTTTGCTGGCCGCGTTGGCCAGTTTCGCGGTGACCTTGCCGCTGATCAGCGGCTTCGATACGGCGACTGCTGCGATGCAATTCGTCGAGAATCAGCCCTGGATCGATCGTTTCAATGTGCGCTATCACCTCGGGCTTGACGGCATTTCCCTGTGGTTTGTGCCCTTGACCGCCTTCATCAACGTCATCGTCGTGATCGCTGCCTGGGAATCGGTGACCAAGCGAGTCAACCAGTATCTGGGCGCCTTCATGATCCTTTCGGGATTGATGATCGGTGTCTTTTCGGCGCTCGACGGCCTGTTGTTCTATGTCTTCTTCGAGGCCACGCTGATTCCGATGTACATCATCATCGGCGTCTGGGGCGGCCCGAACCGGGTCTACGCAGCTTTCAAATTCTTCCTCTACACGCTGGCTGGATCGCTGCTGATGCTGATCGCTCTGGTCTATCTTTATTTCCAGTCGGGCGGCAGTTTCGATATCCAGACCTGGCAAAAACTCCCGCTGGCGATGCCGGTGCAGACGCTGCTGTTCTTCGCCTTTCTGGCCGCCTTTTCAGTCAAAGTGCCGATGTGGCCGGTGCATACCTGGCTGCCGGATGCCCACGTCGAGGCGCCCACCGGCGGGTCGGTCGTGCTGGCAGCGATCATGCTGAAACTGGGTGCTTATGGTTTCCTGCGTTTCTCGCTGCCGATCGCGCCTGATGCAGCCCATCATTGGGCCTGGTTGATCATCGCGATGTCCTTGATCGGTGTGGTCTACATCGGTCTGGTCGCGCTGGTGCAGCAGGACATGAAGAAGCTGGTCGCTTATTCATCGATCGCGCATATGGGTTTTGTCACCCTCGGCTTCTTCATCTTCAGCGACCTCGGCGTTGCCGGTGGCCTGGTTCAGATGATTTCGCATGGTTTCGTCTCCGGCGCGATGTTCCTGTCGATCGGAGTGCTTTATGACCGGGTCCATTCGCGCGAAATTGCTGCCTATGGTGGAGTCGTCAACACGATGCCCAAGTTCGCTGCCTTTGCCCTGTTCTTCACCATGGCCAACTGCGGCCTGCCAGCAACCGCCGGTTTCGTCGGCGAATGGATGGTGATCCTGGCTACCGTGAAATACAACTTCTGGCTCGGCGCGATTGCAGCCACAGCCCTGATCTTTGGTGCTTCCTATTCGCTCTGGATGTACAAGCGGGTCTATTTCGGACCAGTGACGAATGACCATGTGAAAAATTTGCAGGACATCAATGGGCGCGAGTTCCTGATGATGGCCCTGCTTGCCATAGCGGTGTTGTGGATGGGCCTCTACCCGAAACCATTCACTGATGTGATGCAGGTGTCGGTGTCTGAATTGCTCAAGCATGTGGCAATTTCCAAGTTGAACTGAGGCCGCTAGGAAATGAACAATATGAACTGGCTTGCCGTTTATCCCGAAATCCTGCTGCTGACGATGGCCTGTGTGGTCGCCTTGGTCGACCTCTGGGTCACCGATCCTGCGCGTCGCCCGACCTACTGGCTGACTCAGTTGACGCTGTTTGTCGTCGGCGCCATTCACCTTGCTTATTTCAATGACGGCTTGACTGTCTACGCGATGCAGGACATGGTGGTGGCCGACCCGATGGGCCATCTGCTGGCTTTCTTTGCCTGCGTGGCGGTGATGGTGTCGCTGGTTTATGCGCGCCCCTATGCCGAGTCGCGTGAATTGCTCAAAGGCGAGTTGTTCAGCTTGAGTCTGTTTTCACTGCTCGGTATCTTCGTCATGCTGTCGGCCAATAACTTCCTGGTTATTTACCTGGGCCTTGAGTTGATGAGTTTGTCGCTCTATGCCTTGGTGGCCTTGCGTCGTGATCACCCGGTCTCTACCGAAGCGGCAATGAAGTATTTCGTGCTCGGCGCGCTGGCCAGCGGATTTTTGCTTTACGGCTTGTCGATGATGTATGGCGCCACTGGATCATTGTCGATTCCTCAGGTGTTCGAAGTCATCAGCACCGGCCTGCCAAACAAGTCGGTACTGATTTTTGGTGTCGTCTTTGTCGTCGCCGGTTTGGCTTTCAAGCTTGGTGCTGCACCTTTCCATATGTGGGTGCCTGACGTTTACCAGGGCTCGCCCACTGCGGTCACGCTGCTGATCGCTGCAGCGCCGAAACTTGCGGCTTTTGCCATCACGGTGCGCCTGCTGGTCGAAGGCATGATCGGTCTGGCGGTCGACTGGCAGCAGATGTTGATCGTGATGGCGATCGTCTCGCTGCTGATTGGTAATCTGGCGGCGATTGCGCAGACCAACCTGAAGCGCATGCTGGCTTATTCGACCATCGCGCAGATGGGTTTCATGCTGCTGGGTCTTGCTTCTGGCGTGGTCAATAGCAATACTTTGTCGGCAGCCAACGCCTACAGTTCGGCGATGTTCTATACCGTCACCTATGTGATGACGACCCTGGGTACTTTCGGCATGATCCTGCTGCTGTCGCGCCAGGGCCATGAAGCCGAAGAGATCAAGGATCTGGCCGGTCTTGCCAAGCGCAGTCCCTGGTACGCGACGATGATGGCAATCTTCATGTTCTCGCTCGCCGGAGTGCCACCTACCGCAGGCTTCTATGCCAAGTTGGCAATTCTGCAGGCGCTGGTCTCGACCAATGTGGACGGCTATCTCCTGCTGGCCTTGTTTGCCGTCGTCGTTTCCTTGATCGGCGCTTTCTACTACCTGCGCGTCATCAAGGTGATGTTCTTTGATGAACCCTCGGATCAGAGCATGCTGAATGCGCCGACCGATGTGCGTCTGGTGATGTCGCTGAATGGCGCGGCAGTGCTGATCTTCGGCCTGCTGCCGGGCGGGCTGATGGCGCTGTGCGCCGAGGCCATCGTCAAGGCCTTGGCCACTTGATCGCAGCGAAGTTGATGAGGTTACGGCTGGTCGTCGGGCTGGCTCGCATCAGCCCGTGGTGGCCGCGTGGTGGACTTCATGCTGGTTGACAACGACGCGCATCTGCGCGAGACCTTGGTCAGTACGGAATTGGTTCTTGACGGTTTTTTCCTGAAGGTCAGCCGCGATCAGGTCCGTCTGCCAGACGGCGCCATCACCACCCGCGAATTCATCCGGCATCCAGGTGCGGTGATGATCATCCCCTTGCTCGATGACGGCAGCTTGCTGATGGAGCGTCAGTACCGTTATCCGATGGCTCAGGTGATGCTGGAGTTTCCAGCCGGCAAGATCGATGCGGGTGAGTTGCCCTTGCTTTGCGCCATGCGTGAGTTGCGTGAAGAAACAGGCTATAGCGCGGCCGAATGGGCCCATGCCGGGGTACTCAACAATGCCATCGCCTATTCTGACGAGGGCATCGAGATCTTCTTTGCCCGCGGCCTGAGCGCTGGTGCGAGCCAACTCGACGCAGGCGAGTTTCTCGACCTGGTCGTGCATACGCCAGCCGAGCTTGATGCGATGGCCGCCAATGGCTTGGTGACTGATGCCAAGACCCTCATCGGTCTGCTTTGGTTGTCGCGCTGGCAACGGGGTGAATGGCCATTGCAATGGCGGTCTGCTGTTTGAAGTGAGATGATCGCCCGATGCTGGTTTTGAACCTCGCTTGCCGCCATGACCATCGTTTCGAGGGCTGGTTCGGCTCGGCTGCTGATTTTGAATCGCAGCTCGAACGCCATTTGGTTGCCTGTCCGATCTGTGCTGACACCAACATCAGTCGCATGCTCTCCGCGCCGCGCTTGAACGTCTCGCATCTGCGCGACGAGGGGCGTGAACCGCGCCGTAGCGAGCCACCAACAGCCCCGACTGCGGGCGCGGTGACAAAGCTGCCCGATGGCGGCAACTTGCAAGCTCAGGTCTGGGCGGCGATCCAGCAAGTCATTGCCAATACCGAAGATGTCGGGAACCGCTTTGCCGATGAAGCTCGCCGTATTCATTACGGTGAAGCCGAAGAGCGCGGCATTCGCGGGCAGGCCAGCCAGTCCGAAAGAGAAGAACTGGCTGACGAAGGCATCGCCGTAATGTCCCTGCCGTCACCGGAATCGTTGAAAGGCACGATACAGTAACCAAGCAGCGGCCAATTGACCGGCTGAAAGTCCCTCGAGCCCATCAACAACGGTTCATCCTGGCTGCAGCAATTGACCGATTCCCATCGCCTCGGAGTCCGGATGCTTAGTGAGATTTCCCTGCCAGTCTGCCGTCACCCATTGGGTAATAGCGCGAAACAGCCGATTGAGCCGCGCTACAGAACGCTGGCTGCCTTGTTTCTCCTGATGGGCATCAGCCTTGCCATCCGTTGCTGATTCGGAACCGAAGGCGCTGGCCTTTGACGTGTTTGGCACCGTCGTCGACTGGCATGCCGGCGTGACACAGGAGGCCGCCTTGCTCGCAGCGCGTCACCATATCGAAGGCGATTGGCCGGCCTTCGCCAATGATTGGCGTTCCGGCTATGCGCCGGCCATGGCCAGAGTACGCAGTGGCGAATTGCCCTGGACCCATATAGATGCCTTGCATCGTATGAATCTAGAGCAGATCATCGACACCCATGGTTTGGGTCAACTGGATGAGGCTGAGCGCAGACAGCTGAATCTTGCCTGGCACCGTTTGCCGCTGTGGCCCGACACCATGGCCGGGTTGCAAAGGTTGAAATCCCGCTTCACCTTGACGACTTTGTCGAATGGCAACTTTTCGCTCTTGACTGAATTGGCCAAACACAACGGCCTACCGTGGGACTGTGTGATCTCGGCCGAATTGTTCGGGCATTACAAGCCGGATCCTGAAACATATCTCGGATGCGCAAAATTACTCGATCTGGCGCCGCAAGACCTGATGCTTGTGGCCTGCCATCCTTCCGATCTGCGCGCGGCGCGTGCTTGCGGACTCCGCACTGCCTATGTCAGGCGTCCTTTCGAGCATGGATTGGTGACGATCGAACCGGCCATCGAAAGCGGCGAGTTTGACTTGTTGGCGGAAAATTTTGAGCATCTGGCCGACTTGCTCAGGGTACCTTGACCGGATCAAGCCCGGCGCCTGCGCGCCATCCGGCCTACGACCAGCAGCCCCATTGATAGCAGCGCGTAACTGGCTGGTTCCGGCACAGCCTGAGCAAAGACGGCCAAGGCGAGTTCCTGATGTGTTGCCGCAGTCGGATGAATACCATCCCAAAACAGATAGGTACTGCAGTCTGTTCCGGCTACCGCAGCGCCGCAAGCATCGGTCACATTGATGAAACCGTGGCTGGCTGGATTGGCAACCAAACTGTCGACGAAGGCAAAGCTGTCGAATATTTTCACGCCCGCCTCGCCGGTAAGTCGCGTAGCGAGCTGGGTATTCATCAATGTTGCAACGAACGATCCTTCAGCCGTCAGGTTTGCGCTGATGGCGAACGGCGTTTTACCCAGATCCGGCGTATTCCATACCAGAATATGTTGTGCACCCGCAGCCTGCAACTCGTCAACGATGAAACCAACGCCCAATGCGTACGAGGCAGCGGCAGCCACTGGATCCAATCCAAACTGCAGAATGTCACGCACATCGTTGCCACCGCCGGCAACCACATACAGAGTTGATGGATCTGCCTTGTTGCTGGTTGATGTCAGATAGAGTGCTGCCTGGGTTTGCAGGCTGAACGGATAGCCAAGAACTGGACCATCAGTGCTGACCCTGGCTCCGCCGGCGGCGAAATTGCTGCCTCCGGCAAACGAGTGCAGCAGTGGAGGCAGTCCGAGCATATGTTCGAAGCTGCTGGCCCAGATCGGGCCGTTGCTATAGGTTCCGGGCGCATAGGCAAGGGTCGGAATCCATTGGTTGCCAAACGCCGCGAAATTCGCTGACTGGTCAGCCTGGTAGAGGCCAAGGCTGGCGTTGTTGCCACTGTCCGAGAGGCTGTCGCCAAAGATCACCAGACCGTTGTAGGCCTGGACGGGTGAGGAGAAGCAGGCGGCGAGTGAAAGCGCTGCGGCAGCAAGTACATGGGCGATGGGAAGTTTTGACATGAGATCCTCGGGCAGTGATGGCATTGCCGGAAATTAGCATGCCGACCTCTGTTGGCGTCACGCAATGCCGCCCCTAATACTCACGCCACCCCCTTGGTCAGGGGGCGCTCAAGTGCTGACTGCCGGGCTGGCGCTTCGTTCAGGCACCTGCTCGAGCATGAATGCCGCCACTTCACGCAAACTGGCGCGTGCCTCGGGCAACATCAGCATCACCGGCCAGACATGGGGCATGCGGCTTTGCAGACGCAGCGTGGATGTGACGCCAGCCGCTTCAGCGCGTTGATGCAGCCGCGTGGCGTCTGAAAGCAGGATCTCATCGCGGCTGGCATAAATCAGCAGCGGCGGCAGGCCGCTCAGGTCGGCGTACAGCGGCGAGGCCAGCGGATCCTGCTTGGCACGGCCGTTCAGATACAAGGCTGCGGCTTGAGCCAGGCTGTCTGCGGTGAACATCACCTCGGCCCGAGCTCGCGTTTGCATCGTTTCGCCATTGCATGCCAGGTCGACCCAGGGCGAGAACAGCACAATGCCGGCAGGCATCGGCAGTCCGGCCGCGCGCGCTTGCTGTAGACAGGCCAGGGCCAGCCCGCCGCCGGCGGAATCGCCTCCGATCAGGATCTGCGAGGCAGGAATTCTTGTCAGCAGTTCGCGGTACCAGGCCAAGGCATCTTCGACCGCAGCCGGGCAGGGATGTTCTGGCGCGAGCCGGTAATCGACCGACAGCACATCGGCCCTTGCGATGCGGCTGAGGTAGCTGCACATCGGCCTGTGGATGGCGAGTTCGCCGAAAAAATAGCCACCACCATGAAAATAGAGCAAGCTGCGCTGGGCTGATGAATCAGCGGGACGCAGCCATTCGGCCGGGCAGAGTCCGCCTTGCGCTGGCACCGCTTGGTGCAGGACATCGGCGGGCATCGGCTTTTGGCTCCGCATCAGCCGGGACATCCTTGCGCGGGCTGTGGCCACGACCAAGCGCGTACCTGCAGCCGGTTTGAAACGGTAGCGCAGATAAAGATTGGTCAGCGTCGCCTGCCAGCTCATCGGACTTGCCTCTGCTTCGCATTGCCACTTTGCAGTCGACGCTGACCCCAACGCATCAGCGCGTGAAAACGGGCCGATGCCAGCGCCGGTCCCCAGCGGTAGAGCAGGTCACCGAGCTTGGCATCGTTACCGATCAGCAAACGGGTCTGGCCACGCTGCAAGGCCAGCAGGATCGCAGCAGCCGCCTGTTCGGCGCTGTTGCCGGCGATGCGGTGGAACTGGCTGTGCAACTCTTGCGGGCTCTCGGCCAATCCGCTGATGTCGCCCAGCCGGGCCTGTTCCACCAGGCGCGTGCGGATGCCGCCTGGGTGGACGCAAAGAACCTGGACGCTTTGCTTGTCAACATTACCGCGCAATTCCTCCCGAAGTGCATCTGAAAAGGCCCTCACTGCTGCCTTGCTGGCGTTGTAGATTGATTGGGTCGGCAGCGAAACCATGCCGAAGATGCTCGACAGGTTGACGATCGCGCTGCCCGGTCGTGATTGCAATTGCGGCGTGAAAGCCCGGCAACCATGGACCACGCCCCAGAAGTTGATGTCCATCAGCCAATGGGCGTCGGCCAGATCCAGGCTCTGCACCGGCGCCACCAAGGCCACGCCGGCGTTGTTGATCAAGATGTCAGCGCCGCCCAGATCGTTGCTGGCCCGCGCGGCCAGCGCTTCGAAAGAATCTTGGCAGGCCACATCGCAGATTTGGGTCAGGCAGGTCGCGCCCTGATCGCGCAGCGTCTGTCCAACAGCTTCGAGCCTTGTCACATCGACATCGGCCAGCAGCAGTCTGGCACCAACTTTGGCAAAAGCGCTGGCCAAGGCGGCACCGATGCCTGAGGCGGCGCCGGTGATCACGACCGTCTTGTCAGCGAAGTGGTTCAAGCGTTGCTTCCGATCGCATGGAATGCCTGCCAGTCAAAGCTTGAAAGGCTGCGCCGCAAACGGAAGGTGTAATCGGGCCAGAGCACCCGGTTCGAGCCATCGGCAGCCAGGTACCAACTGCTGCAGCCGCCGGCATTCCAGACGCTGCCGGCCAGCCGTTTCTGCAAGTCGGCGTTGTAATGCTGCTGGACATCGGCACGCGGGTCGAATGCAGCAACGCCTGCCCGATCCAGCGCCTGCAAGGCCTTGAGCACAAAGCGGGCCTGTGCCTCGATGATGTAGATGATCGAGTTATGACCAGAGCCGGTGTTCGGGCCTGTCATCACGAAGAGGTTCGGAAATCCTGCCACCGTTGTGCCCAGATAGGCTTGCGGGCCGGCAGACCAGACCTGGTTCAGATCGACGCCGTCGCGGCCGATGACTTCGAATGGCGCCCCAGCATCGGTCACCAGAAAGCCAGTCGCTGCTACCAGCACATCGAGTTGATGTTCCTGGCCATCGGCGGTGATCACACCGCGCTCGGTGGCGCGCACCACGCCCTGATTGACCAGATGCACATTCGGCTGCCGCAGCGCCTTGTAGAAGTCATCTGACAACAAGATGCGTTTGCAGCCAATCTTGTAGTCGGGTGTGAGCTGCTGGCGCATTACCGGGTCGCGCACCTTGGCGGCGATGAACTTCAAGACTTGACGCTGGGCCAGCTTGAGCAGCCAGGGCGCGCTGCGAAAGGCGAACATCCGCGATTCCAGTCGCGCATAGGTGAGGACGCGGTTCAGGCGCTGGCGCCAGGGGTGGCGTCGGTAGAGAGCCTGGGTCTCGGCGCTGACGGCTTTGTCCTGGCGCGGCACGATCCAGGCCGGCGTGCGCTGGAACAGCGTCAGCGATCCGCATTGCGCAGCGATTGCGGGAACGATCTGGATTGCGCTGGCCCCGGTGCCGATCACCCCGACCCTTTTGCCTGCCAAGGCGACGTCATGGCGCCATCGCGCCGAATGGAACAAGCTGCCTGCGAAGCGCTCAAGCCCCTCGATCTTCGGCATGCGCGGCCGGCTCAAACCACCGGTGCCCAGCGCCAAGGCGCGTGCACGCAACTCGCTTCCGTCAGCCAGCATGACCCGCCAGAACATGACTGTTTCATCCCATGCAGCTCGAACCACGCGGGCGTTGAACTGCAGTCCCGGCCGGATGCCACCCTGGTCAGCGCAGCGGTTCATATAGGCCTCGATCTCGGCCTGGGGTGGAAATAACCGGGTCCATTCCGGGTTCGGCATGAAGGAAATCGAATACAGGTTCGACGGAATGTCGCAGGCCGCACCGGGGTAATGGTTGTCGCGCCAAGTTCCGCCAAGGCTTGCTGCCTGTTCGACCAGATGCCAGCGCTTGCCGGCACGCTGCATCTGCAAAGCCAGACAGAGGCCTGAAAAACCGCTGCCTACTATCAACAGGTCGAGCAAGTCTGCCTGACCTTTTTGGATTTTCTCCACTTTGCTTGCTTTCATTCGTTTACGGGTTTTGAGCAGTTGCTGCCGAACCCCTTGCAGCCTGCCACCAAGGGTCGTCACCGTTGACAACCGACTCTCCATACACTAATGTACTGCCTCCAGTGCAGCAATGTATGCAAACATCTTCAATCGCGATCGTGATCAACCATCGCGCAGATTTATCGACTCCATGAGCGCCGAATAAAAATGGAAAATATCTGGGCGAAAAATTACTCGGCAGGCGTTCCCGCCGAGATCGACGTCGAAGCCTTGGGGTCGATTGCCGACTATTTCGATGTTGCTGTGACCAAGTTTGGTGAGCGCAAGGCCTTCATCAGCGGCTCGACCGGCGTGGGGCTCAGCTACCGCGAGCTTGACCTTGCCAGTCGCCAGGTCGCTGGCTATTTTCAGAGCAGGTTGAAACTGCCCAAGGGTAGCCGCGTCGCCTTGATGATGCCCAATCTGCTGCAATATCCGATCTGCCTGTTCGGCTTGCTGCGCGCTGGCTATGTGGTGGTCAACGTCAATCCGATGTATTCGCCGCGCGAGCTCGAACATCAACTGAAGGACTCGGGGGCGACGGCGATTGTCATCGTCGACATTTTCGCCCACACGCTGGCCAAGGTGATCGCCAATACCTCGGTCCAGCAGGTGGTAGTCACCGGCCTGGCCGACATGATGCCGGGGATCAAACGGCTGATCGCCAACTTCGTCATCAAGCATCTGAAACATGCGGTCAAGCCCTTTGACTTGCCCGGTAGCGTGCAATTCCGGGACCTGCTGGCCATGGGAGCCGCTGCTGAATTCAGATCGGTACCGATCGATTCGCAGGATCTTGCCTTCCTGCAGTACACCGGTGGCACGACCGGAGTCTCCAAGGGCGCGATGCTGACGCACCGCAATATCCTGGCCAATGTCAAGCAGGGTCAGGTCTGGATCGACCCCTTCCTCGACCCCGGACAGGACTTGATCAGCATCACCGCAATTCCGCTTTATCACATCTTTGCGCTCGGTTCATGCCTGGGCTTCATCGGTATCGGTGGCACCAATGTGCTGGTGGCCGACCCGCGCAATATCCCTGCTTTCGTCAAGGTGCTGAGCCGTTACCGCTTCGTCGGCATGCCGGCAGTGAATACCTTGTTCAATAGCCTGCTCAACGACAAGAATTTCGCCAAACTGGATTTCAGCCAACTCAGATTTGCCATCGGCGGTGGCGCGGCGGTACAGCGCCCGGTGGCCGAGCGCTGGCAGCAGGTCACCCAATCGCCGCTGGTCGAGGGCTATGGCCTGACCGAATGCTCGCCGACGGTCACCATCAATCCCTTCGATATGAAGGAATTCAGCGGCAGTATCGGCTTGCCGGTGCCGTCGACGATGGTGTCGATCCGCGATGCTGAGGGCGTCGAGTTGCCGCTCGGTGTCGCCGGAGAACTCTGCGTCAGCGGCCCTCAGGTCATGAAGGGGTATTGGCAGAGACCGGCTGAAACCGCTGCCGTGATGACGTCCGATGGCTATCTGCGAACTGGCGATGTCGCGGTGATGGACGAGCGCGGTTTCCTGAAAATCGTCGATCGCCTGAAAGACCTGATCCTGGTGTCGGGCTTCAATGTCTATCCCAACGAGATCGAAGAGGTGGTGATGATGCATCCCGATGTGTTTGAGGTCGCGGCCGTTGGGCGGCCCAGTGCGAGCTCGGGTGAAGCAGTGAAGATCTATGTGGTGAGGAAATCCACAGCGCTGACCGATTCAGTCCTGATCGCGCATTGCCGACAACATCTGACCGGCTACAAGGTGCCGCGTCTGGTGGAGTTTATTGACGAATTGCCCAAGAGCAATGTCGGCAAGATCCTGCGCCGCGAGTTGCGCGATCGGCCGGACGCTACAGCCCATTGAGCCCGGAAAACCCATGACAGAGTTGCTGGTTCGACGCCTGCGAATTGATTTGCAGACGCCATTTCCCGGACGCTGGAACGGCGGCGATGCCTTCCGTTCGGCACTCTTCAATGCCCTGTCGATGGCATTCCCGGTTGGCGAACAATATTTCATCGATTCGTTGCGAAATGGCCTGGCTGCCTTGCCTGAGCAACAGCGCCAGCAGTTTGCTGCCGAGGTCCAGGGCTTCGTTGGCCAGGAAGCGACCCACCGGCATTTGCACGGTTTGTTCAACCGGAACCTCGAAAAAATCGGTTACCGCAACCTGATCGCGCAGCGGGCCAGACACAGGATCAGCAAGAATGCGGCGATCGACTTGCGTCTGCATCTGGCCGCCACTGCCGCGACCGAACATCTGACAGCGATCTTTGCCGACTGGTTGCTGCGCCACCCGGAAGCGCTTGAAGGCGCGCCGGAGCGTCTGCGCCTGCTTTGGCAATGGCATAGCGCCGAAGAAACCGAGCACCGCAACACCGCGTTCGATCTTCACCAGGCGGCGGGCGGCAGCCATCAATGGCGTGTCCGCTGTTTCCGATTTGTCACCGCGATCTTCCTTTGGGATCTGCTGTGCCAATTGATTCTCAACCTCTGGCATGACCGCAGCCTGTTCAACTGGAGCAGCTGGCGTAACGCCGCCCGCTTGCTGTTCGCCCCGGACGGACTGATTCGTGGCAATCTGGGGAAATGGCGCGATTACCTGCGGTCGGAATTCCACCCCAGTCAGCATGAAGGTGGGCGTGCAGCACAGTGGTTGACTGACAACGAGGCGCAGTTTCTTGTGCTTGGAAAGGGGCGCTGAATGATGTCGAATATGCTCATGATCGGACTTGCCGCATGCTGCCTTTATGTCCTGTTCCATCTTTGGTATGGCGGTCGGGGCAAGCCAATGACGGCTGATGAAGTCGAGCATTACATGCGGATCCTCGATAGCCTGGCTGCTGACAAGGAAAGCCGGCAGTTGCTGGGCAGCTTGAGAGCGCTGGCCCTGGCCGACGATGGCGAAGGATTCGTGATGCAGAACCTGGTGCGCTACCGGGCCAAAGCGCTTTATCCGCCGGGCTACGACTTCGATGACGACCCCCGTGCCGCCGATCGGCGTTATGGCCGGGCGATCATCCCGCATTTGCTGCGCTTTGGAAGCTTGCCGGTCTTCGTGGCAAGGCGCAGCGGTAATTTCATCGAGCCTGAGGGCGCCGATGCCTGGCATTATGTGGCAATGGTGCGCTACCGCAGCAGGCGCGATTTTCTGCGTTTCGCGGTCAGTATCGCCCGCAAGGGCATCGACATGCATAAATGGGCGGCCATAGAAAAGACCCATGTGTTTTTGGTCAAGCCGCTGCTGAGCCTGATCTTTGTCCGGGGTCTGGTGGCTGTGTTGCTGGCCTTGGTGGTGCTGGCGGTCGCGCTTCTATGAATCTTCGCCAAATGATTCCAAACTGGCTCGGGCTATCGATGATCCTGGCTGCAGCTGTTGCAGTCTTTTTATGGCTGGGGCTGCCGCCCACCCTGCGCGCGCTGGGCCTGCATCCGCGTTATGCAGGGCCG